>JAZOOV010000113.1:0-9923 GCA_045655215.1 Christensenellaceae bacterium
CCGTGAAAAGAGATTGACGGAGATTAAAAAAAGGTGTATAGTAGAAATACACTGAGAAAGATATTAACGGGCGAAAGCCTGAAAATATACCATTGCGGTGACGTTAGCGATGAGGTCCCACCTGTTCTCATACCGAACACAGAAGTTAAGCTCATCAGCGCCGAAAATACTTAGCTGGAGACGGCTTGGGAAAATAGGTCGTTGCTGCATCCAAACAAAAATAGAACTACCAAAAGGTAGTTCTTTTTTGTTGCAACGAGCGTGATTTTCCCAAGACAACCGCTACGCTATTGCACTTGGGAAGAAGTCGACAGTTTGTTAGAGAAAATCGAGGTGTATGCCCCTAAAAACAGTTAGGGGAAATAATATGATTTACACGCATCGACATATTTTTTCCTAACGTCAAAAATGAATGGTCGCCCTGCATCCAAACAAAAAGAGAACTACCAAAAAGGTAGTTCTTTTCTGTTGAATTAAAAGGAGGATGGCGAATATTTTTGCCATCCTTTTTATGTTATAAATACACACGACTTTGATTATAAAGTATTGTTTTGGTTGCTAGTTATTTTAGTTTATAACCACAATGAGGACATTCTTTATCTTTATCATTAATTTTACTAAAGCAACAAGGACACTCGTCCTTGTTTGGAGAGCTTTCATTTTTTTCGTATTTATCGACTTCTAATTCGATGTCATCTATGTCTGACTCTTTGACATCTGTTGCTAATAGTTTTTTTGCATCTAAAGTTTTTATGCCATACTTAGAGAAAATCCAAGTCCATAAAATATATGGTCCACCTGAAGCAGCTCCATTAATAACGATGAAGAATATCAACCCAATAATGTTAACAGCATAGCAAAGCCCCTTATACTTTTTCTTGCTTATTGGTGTTTTTCTAGTTTTTGCAAAAATAACAGGGAAAACTCCATAGACTAAGAGCGTCACCACTAAATCAATAATTAAAACAAAAAAAATCATATAAACCTCCAAAAATAAAAAAAGTGCGCCAACCGAGGTCGACGCACAAAAACGCAGACTCCGATAGTCGCCAAACTAACCTTACGCAAAATGGTGCAACCACAATAGCACAAGTAGAATCTGCATTTTATCAAATTCAATAATACTATTGTGGCAAAAATAAACATAATTATCCTAATAAAAAGAAAATTACACCACAAATTGCGTTTATTTAGTTAGTTTGGCATAATTATTATAACATATATTAAAAATTCAAGCAAGCAGTTTTGTGGAAACATTTAAAAACTCGATTTATGATAATTAGAGTTTTATAAATGTTTAATTAAAATCACTTCTAGTGACTCGGTAAAGGTAGTTCTTTTTTGTTGCAACTAACGGGAACTGAAATTTTATAGTTTTAACAACAATAACAATTTTCTTGACGAAAAATGAGTAAAGTGTTAAAATTAAACTATGAGAGAAATTAACGGAAAAACATATATAGAAAACGAAAAACACGATATAGTAGAACTTTTAGAAATCGTTAAAATACTTCGTAGTCCCGTAGGGTGCTCGTGGGATAGAGAGCAAACTTTTGAGAGTATGAGAGAGTGCTTAAAAAACGAATCTCAAGAAGTTATTGATGCTATTGATAAAAAAGATTACGACAACTTAAAAGAAGAACTAGGCGACGTTTTACTTCAAGTATTACTAAACGCTGAAATTGCAAGTGAAAAAGGCTTATTTGATTTTGGCGACGTTATACAAACCTTATCGGAAAAATTAATTCGCCGTCATCCACACGTTTTTGGGGATATAAAGCCACCTGAAACGCCTGAAGAAGCGCTTGCTTTGTGGAAATCGGTTAAAAAAATTGAAAAAGAAAGAAAAGAGAAAAAATAAACAAAAAGCCCCCGATCTTTTTAGATTTGGGGCTTAAATATTAAAAACTACTAAATAATTTCAGTATTTAACACTTTTAATAGGAGTTTGAAGTCGTAATTTTTAAGTATTCCAAACACGTCGCGAATAGGGGAAATTTGGTAGTGAGGATTAACTAAAATGTCTTCAAAATCCACCATTTTTCCAAACGCAATAGAATTGCAATCGGTAATAGCAGAAGCCGATAGCGTATATAGGTTTTCAAAGTCGTTTCCAGCAAAAGCAATATCCTTAAAGCCGAAGTAAGATTTTAATAAGTCGTACGCTCTAACAACGTCAAAAGTTTTCATTGCGTATAGGGAAGTGCCTAACATGTGAGCGTATGAATTATGGATAAACGTAGTGTCAATAAATCTTCCGTATTTATTCTCCATTACGTAGTTATACTCTCTTAGTTTTACGCCTCCAGAACCACGAGTATCTAATATTAGAACTGCACCACGTTCGAGTAATTTTTCTATTTTATCGCGATTTTTTTCAACCTCCGAAGTGGAGTTCGCAGAAACGAAAATCGTACAAACGTCGTTTTTAACGTTAAGATTTTCAATTAAAATAGCAGTACAAATAACGTCTTGTTCAGTAAAGAAGAAAAGTCTTCTAGTCCTTTGATTGTCTTGGGTTTGGTCGGTTATAACTCTTGGAAATTTAATCTCAGGTCTATCCTCAAAAAGTTTAGGATAATTCAATGTTTTTAGCACTCTATCTTTAAGTGTTGATCGGTCGCACTCAGAGTAGCCTACTTCTTTATAAATTGATAAAGCTAAGTCTTGAGTCCATCTTAAATTCTCAATACCCTCGTGTAAAAGCCAACCATCTTTAGTCACTAAAACGTCCTTTTCGTCAGGTATTGGGCGATTTCTTTCTGAAACGAATTTTTCTTCCTTATCACCATAAAAATATTTTCTAAAGAAATTTACTAAATGTCCTCTCATATCGTCTGATAGGGCGTGGATTGAGTCTACAAATGAAATAGAAAGATTATCTTCCTTGCCGTAAAGTGCGTAGATTTTCTTTGCTCTTTCGTAAGACTTTATAGTTCCTTCAACGCAGAAAAAGTCGTAGTTGGCGCAACCGACTCTATACGGCCTGGGTGCTACTGCAGAAATAAAATCGTCGTGTTCAAAGCCTTGTTTAATAACGTCGTAAATGTTTTGTTCGCTATCCTGCGGTTGTCCTGATTTAGAGTAATCTCCAAAACTAGTGATGTAGCAAACTGGCATAGCGGCGGTAATTCTATCCTCAATCATAGCGGTGAACGCAGTTTGAGTTCCACCTCCCGAAGTTCCCGTCAAACCAATTTTAGTTTTATCAACGTAGTCAAGCGTGTATAGAAAATCAACGGCTCTAGTTAGTTCGTAAATCATAACTTCCATAAGGCTATGCCCAACCACTGTTAAAGGCTGTGCTAAGTACATATGGTTAGTAGCGGCTGAGTTAAACACCTTTTCGCCGTTTTCTCTAAGTTCGTCTGATAATACTCTTTCGCCTTGTCCAATTGGGTCTACTAAAAGGGTGACGAAACCGTTTTCAGCAAGGTCCACAGCGCCTCTTTGATAGTGTGGTCCGTTTTTACCTACTGCCGTGTGCCCACAAGTCATTATAACGGCAGGGCAAGGTTTTTTAAGGTCTTTTGGAACAAATAAGTTCGCCGTCATATAAAAACCGGGAATCGTTTGAAAATATATATTCTTAATAACGATTTTACCATATTCTCTTTCAGAGGTGCAAATAGGATTAAGGTCGCATTTTTCAAAGTTTAAGCCCCCGATATTTTTAATGAAAATACTCTTTTTTTGGTCTCGAATCTTTTCAAACTCTTGGATTGAAGAAATATTTTCCTTTAACGATAATCCTTTTTTGACGCATTCTTGTATTGACTTTTGAATTAAGTCTGCAATTTGGGATTCCGTTTTATAATAAGTGTCGGCATTTTGAGCAATAGTGTAGTGAGTATCTTGTAATTTCATATTAACCTCCAAGAAGTTAAATAATAAATCCAAAAATTAAAACGGCGAGGCAAGAAAAGATTGCAACGGTTAGTAGCGACCTATTAAAGAAGGCGAGAATTAATGCCACGCCCGAACCTATAAGTGCCGTATAAATATTCCCCGTAGAATAAAAGATTGCGGGAAAGGTCATGGCCGATAAAACGGCGTAGGGAATATAGTAAAGCACGCTTTTAATATATCTAGACTTAATTTTACGCTTAAAAAAGGTAAGCGGAATCATTCTTATAATATAGGTGACAAGCGCCATAGTGATAACCATTAAAAGCATTTGCATCTCACTCATTGTCGTTTTCCTCCTTTATTGGAAAGAAGTAGGCGATAACAAGGGAAGTCAAAACTGCGCTAATAATGGTGGCAAACCCTACCGAAATTTGATTTAGGTAGGGGATATAATAGAAAGCGCAACTAATAAGAGTGCTTAACATAACGGCAAATAAAATGCCCCTTTCCTTTTTAGCGGGTGGAATAACTATAGCAATAAACATAGCGTAAAGGGCAATTCCCAAAGCCGAAGTAATAAAGGTTGGCATAAAATTGCCAAGCGTTGCGCCGATAAGCGTTCCCACCGTCCAACCGATATAGGGAAGTAATGCTAGTCCGTAAACGTATTTAGGGTTAATTTTTTGTGGACGAGACGATGCAACTGCGTAAATTTCATCGGTAATAAACGTAGAACACATTAGTTTTGATTTTAGGTTAAAAGTGTTATCAATTTTTTGAGTTAGAGTTAAACTCATTAAAAAATATCTAGAATTTATAACGAGTTGCGTCAAAATTATTTCAATAATAGTGCCTGCACCGGCAATAATTTCTATACCCGAAAGTTGACCTGCCGAAGTCAAATTGGTCATAGAAATAAGCACGGTTATCCAAATGGGAATTTGTAATAAACTTGCTTTAACGCCAAAAGCGACGGATACCGAAAGATATCCTAAGCCTATTGGAAGACCGTCTTTAACACCTTGTTTAAATTTTAAATTTGATACAGATTTACTCATAACAACTCACTATTTTGAATTATTTTAACACAAAAAAAATAGGCGTGCAACAAAAATAACGAATAAAGCAAAAAATGAAAAAAATTAAACGAAAAATCAAATAAACAATTGATTTT
The DNA here is from genome assembly GCA_045655215.1 of Christensenellaceae bacterium. Classification (GTDB taxonomy): domain Bacteria; phylum Bacillota; class Clostridia; order Christensenellales; family Borkfalkiaceae; genus UBA1259. The sequence continues at coordinate 5,024 of JAZOOV010000113.1, forward strand.
TAGAAGTTTATATACTATAATGAAAATATCTAAAAAAAAAGAGGTAAAAAATTTATGATTAAGGTACTACAATTTGGTGAGGGCAACTTTTTAAGAACTTTCGTTGACCACTACTTTAACACCCTAAACGAAGAGGGCGGAGAATACGAAGTTAATATCGTTAAGCCTATTAACTTTGGCACTTTAGAAAAATTTGATAAGCAAAACAACGTTTATCATATCGTTCTTCGTGGTGTAAAAGAGGGAAAGGCTGTAGAAGACGTATACGAAATTACTTCAGTTAAAAATGCTATCGACCCATTTATTGATTATGATAAATATATTGCACTAGCAAAAGACAAGGATTTAAAAATCGTTGTTTCAAACACTACGGAGGCTGGTATTTGCTTTAACGGAGCAGATAAAATAGATGGCTTTGACGGAATAACCTTCCCTGCAAAGTTAACTAAATTCTTATTAGAGAGATATTCTGCAGGCTTAGACGGACTTTATATGATGCCCGTTGAACTTATCGACAACAACGCAGACGAACTAATTAAGTGTGTTCTAAAATATATCGAATTATGGGGCTTATCGGCAGACTTTAAGAAGTGGGTAGAAGAAGAAAACTACTTCTGCAACACTTTAGTAGACCGTATCGTTTCTGGTTATCCAAGAGACGAGCAAACTAAGGCTCACCTAACCGAACTAATCGGCGAAGAAGACAACCTAGTTTCAATTGGCGAACCATTTGGTCTTTGGGCAGTTGAAGATAAGGGCGAAATTTCTAAGTATATAAAGGACGGATTCCACGGAATCGACGTTGTTTTAACCAAAAATATTAAATACTACAAAAAGAGAAAGGTTAGAGTTCTTAACGGAAGCCACACCAACTTAGTTCCAGCAGGACTATGGCTAGGTGCTAAGACGGTTGACCAATGTATGAGCGACGCTAAACTTTCGGCATTTTTAGAAAGCACCTTAAAAGAAGAAATTATTCCGTTTGTTTCAGACGATATTGCAGCAACTACCGAATTTGCAAATTCAGTTAAGGAAAGATTCTTAAACCCATACTTAAATCACCAATTGATAAGCATTTCTCTAAATAGCATTAGTAAATGGCGTGCAAGAGACTTGCCAAGTTTTAGTGACTACTATGCTAAAAACGGCAAAATTGCTAAGTACTTAACCATAGGTTTTTCATACCTTATGTGCTTATACACTAGCCTAAAGGAAGAAGACGGCAAATTCTACGCATACTTGCCTAGTGGAAAAGTAGAATTTAAGGACGATATTCCATACTTAAAATACTTTGCAGAAGGCGGTTGCCCAATCGAGTTTATGAAAGACGAGGCTGTTTGGGGCGAAGACTTAACTAAGTACGAAGGCTTTGCAAAAGCAGTAGAAGAAAACATCAAGGCAATTAAAGCGGGTGAAAATCTACTTTAAAATTTAACTAGGAATATAATAATGAAAGAACAAATAATTATAAATGAAAAGGACAATATTGCCGTTGAACTTAAGGGGAACGACAAGATTCCGGCAGGTCATAAGTTTGCAAGAGTTGATATTAAAAAGGGCGAGTTCGTTATTAAGTACGGAGAGATAATTGGAAGAGCCAAGGAAGATATCAAGGCGGGAGATTGGGTGCATACCCACAACGTTAAATCGCACCTAGACGAAAACTTTGAGTACGAGTATAATCCAAAGTATCCAGAAGTTGAGATTACTGAAGGCTATTTTTACGGATTTAAGAGAAAGAACGGCAGAGCAGGTATAAGAAACGAAATTTACATTATTCCAACGGTAGGTTGCGTAAACAACGTTTGTATGAGAATGGAAAAACTTGCTCAAAAATACGTTTCGGGCAGTATCGACGCAATATTTACTCTTCCACACCAATTTGGTTGTTCGCAACTTGGAGAAGATAACGAGAATATCAAAAAGTTGTTGTGTGCAATCGCATTAAACCCTAACGCAACGTACGTTTTATTCGTAGGCTTAGGCTGTGAAAACAACGGAATGGACGGCATTAAGGAATACTTAAAGCCTTATAATCGCGACAATATTGAATATTTTAACTGTCAAGACGTGGAAGACGAACTTGAATACGGCTTAAATATCATTAAGGAATTTAGCGAAAAAGCCAAGGAGTTAAAGAGAGAAAAAGTTAGTTTAAGTGAACTTTGTATCGGTTTAAAGTGTGGTGGAAGCGATGGTTATTCAGGACTCACGGCAAACCCACTAGTTGGTAGAATTTCGGATAGAATAGTTTCTAAAGGCGGAAGTGCAATTTTAACCGAAGTTCCCGAAATGTTCGGCGCAGAGCAACTTTTAATGAACAAGTGCGAGAGTAAAGAAGTATTCGAGCGCTACAAAAAAATGATAGTAGACTTTAAGGATTTCTACACTTCGCAAGGATTCCCTGTGTATGAAAACCCAAGTCCAGGCAATAAAAAAGGTGGAATAACCACTTTAGAAGAAAAATCACTCGGTTGCGTAGAAAAAGCAGGCTCAACTAAAATAGTAGACGTTTTGGCATACGGAGAACTTGTTAAAAAGCAAGGCGTTTCGACGTTAGACGCGCCCGGAAACGACTTAATTGCTTCAACGGCACTAGCAGCGTCTGGTTGTCAAGTGGTGCTATTCACTACGGGTAGGGGAACTCCGTTTTCTACCTTCGTACCAACTATGAAGATTGGTACAAATAACAATATTTCTTCTTATAAAGATAATTGGATAGACTTCAACGCCTTTTCAATGGACGAAGAAGGGCTATACAATCTCTTAATTGCAACCGTTAACGGCGAATATAAGGTTAAGAGCGAAGATATAAGAGAAATTGCCTTCTATAAAAAAGGCGTGACATTATAATGAATAAGATGATGCCGAATACCAAAAGGTATTCGGCAACTCATTATAAATCAATAGTTTAAAAAATAGGAGTTTCCATAGGTGTTAATTATGAAAAAATTTTTACCTTTACTATTTTGTATTATAGTGATTTTCTCCTCTGTTTCTTGTGGTAAAGTAGAAGAAACGTATGAGTTTGAGCAATTGGATAACGGTACTTATGAGATAACAAAGATTATTGATGAATCTATTAATAAAATCGAAATTCCAAGCAAATTTAAGAATAAAAAGGTGACGAAAATTGCAAGAGGTTTCTTAGGGGGAGTAAGTATTGATAGTCTTTCAATTCCATCTTCGATTACAGAAATCGATGAAGACGTCTTTTTGTCGTGCGGTGGTATTAAAGATTTGTATATTGAAGATATTTCTAGTTGGGTAAACATTGATTTTGGTAATGAATATTCTAATCCAATGTATTTTGCGTCTAATGTTTACGTAAATGGTAGCAAAATAGAAAATGGAATAGTGAAATTACCAGAAGGTATTACAAAAGTAAAATCATTTGCTATTACGGGTAGGTTTTTCTCAGTGGAAATTCCTTCTACGCTTAAATCGATTGAAGCGAATGCCATTGTAATGCCTAGGTTGGTGGAGATAATAAATAAATCATCTCTACTAAAGGCTAGAATTAAGGACGCTTGTGCAAAAGACCCCTTAATTATCCACTCGAAAGAAACGATTGTTAAATATGAGGGAGATTATGTTTTTGCCTCAATAGATTTTAAGAATTATTTGCTTGCATACTTGGGTAATGACCTCGTTGTATCACTTCCAGCAGATTATAAAAATGCTGGATATACTATCCGTCCCTATGCCTTTGCGTTTTCTAGAATCTTGAGTATAGTTTTACCAAAAAACATCAAAGAGATTGAACAGTTTGGTATTTTTAATTCAAATTTAATTGAAATAGTAAACAATTCGAAAGTAGAAATTAATGAATATGAACATTATTATGGAGACGTTGATATACATACAGGTAGTAGCCAGATAGAAGAGAAAGATAATTTTTGCTATTACTTTTATGATGAAGAATATTATTTAGTGGCTTATACAGGAAAAGAAGATCGCTTGGTTTTGCCAGAATTATATAAGGGAAAGAGATATAACGCTCATAAATTTACGACAAAAGAAAGAACTCCTATTAAGAGTATACAGTTCCCAAAGACAGTTGTTGATATTGGACAAGATTTCATTAGTTATTTATCCTTAGAGGAAATTATTATTGATGAAGAAAATCCCGTATACGATAGTGCCGATGGTGTTTTGTATACTATTGATGGAAAGAAACTCATAAGGTATCCAGCAGGAAAGGCAGATTCTTCATTTGAAATTCCAGAAGGTGTTGATACTATCGCACCATCTGCGTTTTCCTATTGTCGCAGGTTAAGGAAAGTCACGTTCTCTTCAACGATAAAGACCATCGATTCATTCGCGTTTAGTCATTGTGTTTCTTTAGAAGAAATTTCGTTAACTGAAGGAATTGAAAAATTAAACAGTAGCGCGATTGATTATTGTAAAAATTTAAAAAAAGTAAATATATCTTCAACCGTTAACTCTATCGGATCATTTAATTTTTTAGGTTGCAACATTGAGTCCTTTAACGTAGATGAGGAAAACGAGCATTTTAAGTCAATAGATGGTGTTTTATTTAGTAAAGACGGAAAAACGCTATTAAATTATGCTACGGGAAAGAAAGACTCCTATTACGAAGTGCCAAATGGTGTAAAAACAATTAGTGCAACATCCTTTGAAAATTGTCAATCATTGCAATACGTTTTGTTGCCTAGAACGTTTACTGGTTCAAATGGCACGAATCCCTTTAGCGGTTGCTATAATATTAAAGCAATATATTATAATGGATCAAAAGAACAATGGGACGCGTTAGATTTTTACGATAAAGATAAAATTGAAGAACTTAAGATTTATTTTTATTCGTACGCAAAACCCACAAGCGACGGCTTATATTGGCATTATAATAGCAACGATATGCCTATTCAATGGGAATAAA
>JAZOOV010000114.1:0-15346 GCA_045655215.1 Christensenellaceae bacterium
AAAATTCCCCTTAAAGAGTAAGGGGAAAGAAAGGGGTTTTGAGGAGTTTGTGAAGGGGATTGTTAAGGGAGAAACGACTTAGGAAAAGAGTTTCCCCTTAACGTATAAAAATTTTTTATAAAAAAGCGTGGAGAAATCCACGCTTTTATTGTTTTTTATTTTTATGCTTTGTAGAGTTCTTTGCCGTCTACTATGGTTTTTGCTACCGAGAAGTCGGGATTCAACACGCAAAAACTTGCGCGCTTTCCTACTTCTATACTGCCGTAATCCTTGTCAATCTTAAGGTGGGTGGCAGGGTTAATGGTGGCAAAATCAACTGCGTCTTCTAGTTTTACTTTGCAACTTTCTACTAGGTTTTTAATTGCTACGTTCATTTTTAGCGTGCTACCTGCGAGAGCGCCGTTTTCTAATCTTGCCTCGCCGTTTTTAACGATAACCTTTTGACCACCTAGTTCGCTAATTCCATCTTCAAGCCCTTTGGCTCTCATAGAGTCGGTTATCAAAATTATTTTATCTTTAGGTTTGCATTTTAGCACTAGTTTAATTGCAGGGATAGATAAGTGAACTAAATCGCAAATAATTTCCGTGTATAGTTCGTCTAATAAAAGCCCTGTTCCTGCAACGCCAATTTCTCTATGGTGAATAGGGCGCTGTGCATTAAAGGTGTGCGAAACGCAAGATAATCCCATTTTTAACGCCTTTTCAATATCGCTATATCCTGCATCCGAGTGTGCAACTGAAGAGATTACGCCCCTTTTAGTTAATGCTTTAACAAATTCTGCGCCACCATTTTCTTCTGGAGCAAGGGTGACCATTTTAATTACGTTTTGGCTTTTATTTTGCAACTCGTCGAAAAACTCAATATCGAACTCTTTTACGTATTCTAATGGTTGAGCGCCGATATATTTCTTAGAAATGAACGGACCTTCTAGGTGAACGCCTAAAATCTTTGCGCCCGTTTTTTGTGATTTTATTGCTGAACTTATTGCTTTTAGTGTGTTAAAAATATTTTTCTTCGACTGAGTCATAGTGGTTGCTAAAAAGCAGGTCGTACCATCTTTTAAAAGATTTTCGGCAATACCTAAAATCGCCGATTCACTTTTATCCATTGCGTCGAAACTGCCTGCCCCGTGAACGTGCTGGTCGATAAAGCCAGGTAAAACCACTTGATTATCTTGTACTTTGATAAATTCGTCGATATCAAGGTCCTTGCCGATTTTAACTATTTTGCCATTTTCTATCGCTATATCTACCTTAACAATTCCTTGCCCGTAAATATAAGCGTTTACGTTCTTAAATCCAAACATAAACTCACCTTCTTTACTTTATACTCTTATATTAACACTAAAGCAAAAAAAAGTCAATTGGTGTATAACTATAAAACGTTTTCTATTTTTAAGGTGAAAGTTTTTGGAATTTGCTCGGCTAATTCTCTTAAAACTTCCACTTTAGATAAAGCGTCCTCCCACTTTTTATTTTGAACTAAAGTGACCGACTCCGACAGCCACAAATCCACTTCTTTTATTTCGGTGTGTGGAATAAAAACGTGCAAATATTTCTTTTTCTCTAGCCAATTTTTTTGAACGCTTAAAACGTCTTCTTCTTTAGCAGTTTGGTTTTCAACTTTTTCGTAAAGAACTTCTAAAACCGAGTCGAACTCAACGAATTGCCTTTTAATAAAACTGCTCTCGTAAAACGCACCACCAAACAAAATTATGCTAACAAGCACCATAGAAACAATAGTTTTTACCATTTAACGCCCTCCTTTAGTGGAAAGGATAAAATGCGATATTTTTGTCCCTTTTCCTTTAGGTAAACTCTGCCGTTTCCGTCGATTGTAAGAACTTCGGTTTTAGAGAGTTTTACGCCGTTTTTATTTAAGTAAGAAGAAAGTTCATCTTGAGTGCAGTTTAGAATTTTTAGATTTTCCTTAACTGCCTTAAAACTATCCACCACTAGCAAGGGAAGTGAAGATTTTTGCTCGTTCTTTTCTCCGTTTTCTAGGGGAGAAAGTTTGCCGTTAGATTCAAAAATGGCGTAGTCAAGGTCGTCTAAAGAAAAGTATCCCGACGCTCGCATTGATTCAATTAAATCGTCTATGCCGAGATTGTTTTTTCTAAGTTCAACTAAATTCACCCCGTTTTTATCTATAACGATACTAGGTTTTCCCGATAAAATCTTTTTTGCAGTCGGGCCAAACTGCTCGAATATAGATAATAATTGGTGAAGTAAAAATAGGGCGAGAATTGAAACCACGCCATAAATTAACGGAATAGACACGTCTGCCATAGGAATACAAGCAAGGTCTGCTATAATTAGGGTGACCACGAATTCAAAAGGTTGCATTTCGCCAATTTGACGTTTGCCCATAAGCCTTAAAATAACAACTAACGTAATAAAAATTATTAGCGTACGAAGAAAGATAACTATCATAAAAATAGTATTATAATTTAGCCTAAATTTATTCTATTAGGTTGACAATACGCCCTCGCAATGGTACAATAACTTTCGTAGAGTAATAAAAGAGCGTAAAGTGTTGCAAAATGGGATGTCGTTTGCAAACGAAAAGGGTACTCCTTGCGGTTCTTTTATGCGTCCGCTACGTTTTTATCGTGTGCCTTCACGAAAAAAAGTATCGGTCTCTCTAAATTTATTTTGGGAGATTTTTTTATGAAAGATTTTTTAAAAAGGCTTTTTTTGTCCGACCTTTTGCTTAACTGTTCATCCACGCAAAAAATTGCGTATATCGCTGTAATGACGGCGTTTTGCACGGTGGGGAATATGTTTTTTGAAGTTAAGTTTGCAGATATTCAGTTTTCTTTAACTATAGTTATCTGCGCGCTAACAGGCATTATGATAGGCCCAATATTTGGCGCTTGCGCTTGTTTTTTAGGTGATTTGGCTGGATTTTTATATAATACCGGTGGCTTTGTGTATATGCCGTGGATAGGAATTAGTATGGCTATGGTGGCGTTTATAAGTGGTATTATCGTAAACGGACTTCCACTTGAATTTAAGGGCGCTATATACGTTAAACTTGCCATCGTTTCGGTTTTAACCTTTTTAGTTTGCACGATTGGAATAAATACAACTGCTTTTTGGCTTATTTACAATAATAGAAAAGTTCCGTATTTTGCCTATCTTATTACTAGGGTTTTCGTTCAAGGTCAAATCTGGAATAGTTTAGTAAACTACGTAATATTAATGGTGATTACACCGCTAATATTAAAACTAAAAGTTTTTGAGAGAGATTAAAAAAAGGCTTGCGTTTAGCAAGCCTTTTTAATTACTAATTATTATTAAATTCCAAGCAAATTAAATAGTGGGCATAAGCCTAAAGGAAGTAGCATTGCAGGAATTAAATTTGCCGTTTTAATCTTGGTCACCCCTAACATATTGAGCCCTATAGCGATAATGAGTAGCGAGCCAACCGTTCCCACGTGATTTATAATGTAGTTGTACATATATCCCGTTTGATCAACCGAAGTAATAAGTAAGTAAAATAATAGGGTAAGTAGACCTTGATAAAGGGTAGTTGAAAAGGCTGATAAAATGCAACCTATTCCTAAGGTAGATGCTAAAACCATGCAAGTGACACCGTCGATTATAGCCTTTGCATAGTAAATAGAGTGATCTCCTTGCGCCCCTTTTAGTGCGCCGTTAATAGCCATAGCGCCTATGCAAAAGATAAGGGTGCAGTTTACAAAACCCTTGCCGAAAGTATTATTCTCGTCGCTATTTTTAGTAAACTTTTTTTGAATAAACGCACCGAATTTATTTAGGTTGTCGTCAATATTTAATAGTTCGCCTAAAATAACGCCGATTGCCATTGATAAAACGACTATTAAAGCGTTTAGGTTTTCATAACCTAAGTTTAGCCCACTAATGCCGATAAACACTACGCATAAGCCCATGCCCATTAGTATGGCTTTAGAAAATTTTTCGGGCAAGCCCTTCTTTAGTAAACTTCCTAATATTGCACCAACTACTATGGTGATAAAGTTAACTATCGTACCTAAAAAAATCATTTTTTTGTCCTTAAAGTTATTTATAAATAAAGTATAGCACTAATTAAGAAAAACTCAAAATATTTTAGGCAAAATTCTTTTTTGCCTTTTTTCTTTTTCTACTAGAAATCTTAAGGGCTTTTAAGTCGATTAAGTTAAAACCAATATATAGAGCGAGCATAAAGGCGCACATTAAAGTAGAAGTTAATAACACGGTGAAAAAACTTCCCAAAATGCCTATGGCAATTTTTTCCACCATAAACCCTATTATCGAAGTGGGAATTGTAAAGGCTAGTGAATACAAAATAGCCGATAAAACTTTAGGCTTAATAACCGACTTTTTGTAAATCAACCTTAGATTTAGTATTCCCGTAAGCCCGTAGGTGAAAAGATAGCCTATAACTAGCGAATATATTCCAAAATACTTTGGCAAAAACCAGGTGCAAAGTATCATAAAAACACCACTTATCATATAAAAAAGTAAAACGCTATTTTCACTTCCCAAAGAGTTAAGAATACTAGTCGTGATATTTGTTAGCCCTATAAACACCACCAAAAAAGACGCGATGGTTAAAAAATCCCCACACTCGTGGCTATTAAAAATTATAACGCCGAGTTCTTTTCCACACACCAAAAAAATGGGAAAAAAGAAGCAACTTAAAAACAGGGTAAAGTTAACCGACTTTTCCACGTCGTTTTTTAGGAATAGATGCTCTTTTTTATAGTAATGTTCGGATATTTGTGGTACTAAAACCAATATAAACGAAGAAATTAAGGAAGTGGGGATAAACATTAGTGGTATGGCTTGCCCTACGGCAGAGCCGAAAAGACTAACTGCTTTAGCGCTACTATACCCACACTCCATTAGTTTAGCGGGTAGGATAAAAGAAACTAAAGAAGTGGATAGCGTTCCCACCGTTCGCATTACTGTCACGGGGGTAGAGGATTTTAGCAAGGGCTTAAACTGACTAACGGGGTTAGAGAGTTTGTTTTTTCTATATATAAATACGACGATTGATAGAGAAAAGGAAAATATATATGAAATTAGTACGGCAACGCCTGCTCTAAACGCACCCTGATAAACGGTGACAGCCCTATTAATTAGTAAAATTCCAAAGACTATCATACATATTTCTTCTAAAAGTTCGATTACGCTATATGGGAAAAAGTCCTTGTTGCCCCAAAAAATTCCACGCATAACCGAATAGACGGAAGTGAAAATCAATCCTGGCATTAGGATTAAAAATATATTTAAGCATCTTTGGTCAGCGAATAAAAAGTCTAGTTTGTTTCTAAAAATAAGGGTTATTAGGCACACGGGAAGAGAAAAAACAAGGCTAAGTATTATTCCTGCCGTCATTATTTTATTTACTCTCTTTTGGTCGTTAAGCGCCTTATACTTAGTCATAAGTCTAGACACTGTGATAGGTATTCCAGAACTAATAAGCGTAAACAAAAAAGCGAACATAGAAAGGGCTACTTGATAGAGCCCAACCCCTTCGCTACCAATGGTGTGCGACATATAAATTCTATAGATAAAACCTAAGAATTTTTCACTTATTGAAAATACCGTGACGAGCGCAACGGTCCTAAAAAAACCTTTCAAATTAAAACCCTCTTTTATCATAGAGATTAAGTATACCGATTAGTTTATTCTATTCGAGAAAAAAGGCAAATATAATATAGTATGAAAAAGATTTTCTATAGAGTAAAAAAGGGTGATAGCCTGCTTTCTATTGCAAGAGAGTTTGAAACCCCCGTCTTTTCAATAATAAAAAATAATTATTTAGACTCAGAAGTTCAAGAAGGGGATATGCTATTAGTAGTTAAGCCAAAAAAGTGCTATAAGGTAGAGCCTTTTGACACCTATTATAGTATTTCGCAAAAATTTGGCATAAAAGAAGAAGAGTTAAAGAATATAAACCAAATTTCATACTTGTTTTACGGGTTAAATATCGCCATAGAAGAGTAGAACATTGACAAGCAAGAAAAGAAATGGTATAATAAAAGTATAAAAATTCCACTTAAGAAGGTGCAGGATATGACTAGTCAAGAACGTTTTGACGTGGCTGAAAAACGCTACGAAAACTGCCTAAAATTTATAGACGCAATGAGCAAAAATATTCAAAAGAGTAGACCTGAGTTTAGTGAAAGTATTGCTAAAGGCGAATTTGATATAATTTTGCAATACATTTTGCTTAGAACGGCGCTTGCCGACGGAAAGTTTAAGGAAATCGAAGGCGAGTTTATCGATAAAATAGTTAACAACTACGAGATTCTAAAACTTTACGGAGATAAATTAAAAGAAGGAACTACTTGGCAATGGATAGCATCTAAAGGAGAACTTTCCAACATTAAGGGAATAGTTAACGAGTTAAGACCTAAGGCAGAAAGATTTATTAACGATTTTATAACTTGGTTTTCAGCGTTAGACGCAGTTGATAAACAGTTCGATTTACTCGCTATACTTAAAAAAGAAGTGGACGTTATTTGCGAAAACTTTTTATATTGCGATGGAGAAAGTGACGAAGAAGAAAAGTGGACGGCGCTTCAAACTGTAGCGGAAGTTTTATCAGTTCCTTGGAAATTAAAAATCGCAGGAATTGAAGAAGAGAAAAAAGACGAATAAAAATGGGTCAAAAATAGTAGTCGGCTAAATGCCGACTACTTTTTCTATTGACTTTTTTACTAAAGTAAAGTAAAATAATTACGTATGATAATTTTAGGCTTAGATCCCGGTTTAGCCACGCTTGGCTACGGTGTTATAAAAAAGGAAAATAATAAAAAAGCAGAACTAGTTGACTACGGCATAGTTTCCACTCCAAAAGATGAAAATCTTGCCGTAAGACTTTGTATGCTTGAAAAGGGGATAAAGCAAATTATCGATAAATTTAAGCCGGATGAGATTGCCGTTGAAGAGTTGTTCTTTGCTAAAAACGTCAAGACGGGTATTGCCGTTGCACACGCAAGGGGGGTTATACTTCTAACTGCAAATAAAGAGTGTGGTAGAATTTATGAATACACTCCACTCCAAATTAAACAAGCGTTAACGGGATATGGTAGAGCCGAGAAAATCCAAATTCAACAAATGGTAAAATCACTTTTAGGGCTTAAAGGTATCCCTAAGCCAGACGACGCGGCGGACGCGCTTGCCGTGGCTCTAACACACGCGCAAACTAATAAACTTGGTGGATTATTTAGTATCTAGTAGGAGAAAATTATGATTGGATATATTAAGGGTAAACTTTTATCCGTTCAAGATAACGTAGTAATTTTAGAAAATAACGGAATAGGCTACGAAATTGCTTGTTCTAGACAAGCGCTTAACAATATTCTAGCCGATAATGGTGGGGACGTTTTTACTTATATGGCAGTTAGGGAAGACGGAGTTTTTCTCTACGGATTTAATAGCATAGAAGAAAAGAATATGTTTCTAAAGTTAATATCCGTTTCGGGAGTAGGTCCAAAAATGGGTATAACTATTTTGTCCAATATGGAAATAGGTGAACTTGCTATTAAGATTGCAACTTCCGACGTTAAGGGGCTATCTTCGGTTAAAGGCTTAGGTAAAAAGACGGCTGAGAGAATTATCGTTGAACTTAGAGAAAAGGTCGATGCAGAAGCAACCTTAGAAAAGACGGATAAGCGTGAAAAGATAGAATTATCTAAAGAAGACGACGACGCAGTTTACGCATTACTCAGTTTAGGCTTTACAAAGGGCGAGTGTGTAGAAGCAGTAAAGAAAGCAAAGGAACAAGGCGCAAATTCGATAGAACAAATTATATCGTTTGCACTAAAGAATATAAGGTAGAATATGGAAGAAGAAAGATTAGTCACTAGTACCATAGGTCAAACGGAAACGGAAATAGAAAACATATTAAGACCAAAGTCTATGGACGGGTACGTAGGACAAGAAAAAATTAAAGATAGCCTAACAGTTTCGATAACGGCAGCAAAAATGAGAAACGATGCACTTGACCACGTTTTATTGTACGGGCCTGCAGGATTGGGTAAAACTACCCTTGCTCACATAATTGCAGGTGAAATGGGCACGCAAATAAAAATCACGAGTGGACCTGCAATAGAGAGAGCGGGAGATTTAGCCGCAATTTTAACCAACCTTAACGAGCGCGACGTGTTGTTTATCGACGAAATTCATAGACTAAACCACAACGTAGAAGAAATTCTCTATCCTGCAATGGAAGACTATACGCTAGATTTTATTATAGGTAAAGGTCCGTCTGCAAGAAACGTTCAGTTGCCACTTCCAAAATTCACTCTTATCGGCGCGACGACTAGGGCAGGTATGCTCTCTGCGCCACTTAGAGATAGATTCGGCGTTATTTGTAGGCTAGAAACCTATTCGGTTGAAGAGTTAAAGCAAATTGTTATAAGGGCGGCGGAAATGCTTTCTGCAAGCATAGATGAGGACGCTGCGCTAGAAATTGCAAAGAGAAGTCGCGGTACGCCTAGAATTGCCAATAGACTACTAAAGAGAGTTAGAGATTACGCAATAGTTAGTGGGCACGATAAAATGCTTTTAGTAGACGCTAAAAAGTGTTTATCTATGCTTGAAATAGACGAACTAGGGCTAGACGCAATCGACATTAAACTTTTAACTTCTATGGCTGAAAAGTTTAACGGAGGACCTTGTGGGCTAGATACGCTCGCTGCAACCATTAACGAAGACGGCGCTACGATAGAAGACGTTTACGAGCCGTATTTACTAAGGTTAGGCTTTATTGGAAGAACTCCAAGGGGCAGAGTATTACTTAAAAAAGGATACGAACATATAGGAAAACAAATGCCGGAGGGTAGAGAAAAGCAATTCTCTATGTTTGAACTAGATGAGAACTGACGATTTTGATTACTATCTTCCCGAAGAGCAAATAGCCCAAACCCCCGTTGAGCCGAGAGATTCAAGCAAACTCTTAGTGTATAAAAGGGGAACGGACGAGATAGAACATAGGCATTTTTACGATATAATCGACTACCTAAAAGAAGGGGACGTTTTAGTTAGAAACAACACCAAAGTTTTGCCTGCAAGATTGTTTGCAAAAACCGAGCACGGTGGAAGGGTGGAAGTTTTATTGCTTAAACGTTTTGACTTAAAAGAGTGGGAAGTTTTAGTAAAGCCTGGCAAAAAAGCCAAGCCCGGCGTAAAACTAACAATCTCTAATGAACTTTCTTTAGAAGTTTTATCTAATATCGAAGAAACGGGTGGTAGAAGAGTAAAATTTATTTACGACGGAGTGTTTGAAGATATAATCTTTAGACTTGGCGAAATGCCTCTTCCACCTTATATCACTGAAAAACTAGAAAATCAAGATAGATACCAAACGGTATACGCAAAAGACTTGGGCTCGGCGGCAGCGCCGACTGCAGGGCTTCACTTTACGCCTGAACTTCTTGAAAAAATAAAAGAAAAAGGGGTGCAAGTGGTTGACGTGTTGCTCCACGTAGGGCTTGGTACGTTTAGACCTGTTAAGGTAGATGACGTTAAAAATCACCATATGCACAGCGAGTATTTTGAAGTTAGCAGTGAGTCTGCCGATATTATAAATAAAGCAAAGAAAGAAGGCCGTAGAGTAATAGCCGTTGGAACTACTAGCGTTAGAACACTAGAGAGTGCAACGGATGAAAACGGAATAGTTATAGCGCAAAAAAGCGATACGCAAATCTTTATTTATCCAGGCTATAAATTTAAGTGTGTGGACGCGCTTATAACCAACTTCCACTTGCCGAAATCCACTCTTATAATGTTAGTTTCGGCACTTTCTACTAGAGAAAATATTTTAGAAGTTTATAATACTGCAGTAAAAGAAAAATATAGATTTTTCTCCTTTGGAGATTCAATGTTTATAGAGTAAAAATATGGAAAAATTTTATTTTGAACAACTTAAGCAAGACTCTAGAACGGGGGCAAGAGTAGGCATACTCCATACGCCACACGGCGATATTATGACGCCAACTTATATGCCCGTAGGCACGCAAGCCACCGTTAAGGGCGTTTTGCCGAGAGATTTAAAAGAGGCTAAAAGCCAAATTATTCTATCTAATACCTACCACCTTTATATGAGACCGGGCGATGAAATCGTTAAAAAGGCAGGCGGGCTTCATAAATTTATGAATTGGGATAGACCTATTTTGACCGACAGTGGTGGATTTCAGGTTTTTTCTCTTGCAAAACTCAATAAGATTAAAGACGACGGCGTTTATTTTAATTCGCATATTGACGGAAGCAAGCATTTTATTTCGCCCGAAATTGCTATAGATATAGAAAACAATCTCGGCGCAGATATAATTATGGCGTTTGATCAATGTTCGGAATATGGAATTAACCACGCCGATAGTAAAAAGGCAATGGAGCGCACTCTAAAATGGTTAGATAGATGCTATCATCACCATAAAAACGAAAATCAAGCCTTGTTTCCAATAGTTCAAGGCAACGTATATAAAGATCTTAGATTGACTTCGTTAAAAGAAACCTTGCCGTATGCAAAATACGGAATCGGTATAGGCGGACTATCTGTTGGCGAGCCAAAAGAGATTATGTACGACGTTTTAGACGAGATGCTACCACATTACCCAACCAATATGCCGAGATATTTGATGGGCGTAGGCAGTCCCGATTGCTTGGTTGAAGGGGTTATGCGTGGAATAGATATGTTCGACTGCGTTTTAGCAACGAGAATTGCTAGAAACGGAACGGCTTTAACTTCAAACGGCAAAATCGTAGTTAGAAACGGCGCTTATAAAGAAGACTTTACGCCACTTGATAGTGAGTGTGATTGTTATTGTTGTAGAAATTACACTAAGGCTTATTTAAGGCACATGATTAACGCAGGCGAAATGATGGGTGGTATGCTTATAAGTTTGCATAATATAACCTATCTAAATAACCTTATGAGCCAAATTAGAGATGCTATTATGGGCGATTATTTTACCGAGTTTAGACAAGAATTTTATAAAAAAACGGGTGATACCTATCCAAAGTTTTGATTAAATTTAGATAAACGGGTAAAAATTAAATAAAATTGCTTGTTAAAAAACAAAAAATACATTATAATTATTAAAACGATTTTAGGAGAATAATATGAAAAAGAAAATTACTTTATTTTTAACTTTAATTCTTTCTTTAGTGACCATTTTTTCTATGACAGTAGTTGGAGCATACGCAGAAGAGCCAACTTGGAGCGTGACCGTTAGTGACTACGCAGTAGTAAAAGGCACTCAAGAAGTAAACATTTCTTACATTTTAAAGTATGGAGAAGGTGAAGTGGAAACTCTTCCAAACGTTGCATCAAACGGGGTAGAATATAACTCTAAGCCTTACGTTGTTATTATGCAAGGTGAAACGGTTATTGCAGAGGGTTCTACTACTATCAAAACCAAAGATATGGCAGTTGGCGACGTTCAACTAGTTATAAAAGTTTTCGATAAAAAGGACGGCTTACAACTTGGGGAAAACGCAACCTTTAAGTTGACTATTCAAAAGAAAGACAACACTATGACTATTATCATGATAGTTTTAATCGTGCTTATCGTAGGCTATATGATTTACTCAAGTTTTGCTAATAAGAAAAAGCAAAAGAAGGCTCAAGAGCAAGTTTCAGAACTTAAGGTTGGCGATAGAGTTATGACTATCGGTGGCGTATGTGGTTTCGTTAAGGAAATCAACAACAAGGAAAATACCTTTATTCTAGAAGTTGGCGAAAAGTCTTACGTTAAGTTTGATAAGAGAGCAATTTCTGAAAAACATTCTAAAGACGAAGCAAAAGCCGAAGTTAAAGAAGAAAAGGCAGGTGCTCCCGTAGAGGAACAAAAGGAAGAAAAGTAGTAAAAATTAAGCATTAAAACTAATCCCCCGACATATCTATTTAAAAAGACGTGTAGGGGGATTTTTTTTGGAAAATTCATTTGTAAAAGACTATTTAGTTCCCATAGTTAAAGGGGTTTTAGTGTCCGTATTCGTGTCGGTTGTTATAATTTTAATCTTTGCTTTAGTTATTAAGTTTTTGCCCGTTTCAAGCGTAGCAGTAAAGATAGTAAATCAACTTATAAAAGTTGCGTCTATTTTTATCGGGTGTAAACTATTTATAAGTGAGAAAGGGGGAATAGTAAAGGGCCTAATATTAGGGCTACTTTACGTGGTGCTTGTAAACTTAACCTTTTCGCTAATTAGTGGCAACTACGTTAGTATAAACATCTTAAATCTACTATTTGGTGGAGTTTTAGGGGGAATAAGTGGAATAATTTCGGTAAACTCAAATGCGAAAGACTAAAAAAAGAGTTAGCAACTTGCTAACTCTTTTTTTAATGTTTTTATTAGAAATTGATTTTTTCTTCTAGGTAATTTTTAAGACTATCGATAGGAATTCTAACTTGTTCCATAGTATCTCTATCTCTAACCGTCACGCAGTTATCCGTTTCACTATCGAAGTCGTAGGTGATGCAGAAAGGAGTTCCAATTTCGTCTTCTCTTCTATATCTTTTGCCGATAGAACCCGTTTCGTCATAGTCGACTGGGAAGTACTTAGATAATTGGTCGTAAATCTTTCCTGCACCCTCAGAGAGTTTCTTTGATAGTGGAAGTATTGCCGCTTTATATGGTGCGAGAGCAGGGTGTAAGTGTAGCACTACTCTAACGTCGTTTTCGCCAACAGTTTCTTCATCGTATGCGTCAACTAAAAATGCAAGAGCAACTCTGTCTGCGCCGAGTGACGGCTCTACTACGTAAGGAGTGTAGCGTTCGCCGGTCTCTTGGTCAAAGTAGGTCATATCCTTTCCACTATGCTCGGTGTGTTGAGATAGGTCGTAGTCCGTTCTATCTGCAATGCCCCAAAGTTCGCCCCAACCGAATGGGAATAAGAATTCAAAGTCGGTGGTTGCTTTTGAGTAGAAACATAATTCTTCTGGATCGTGATCACGAAGTCTTAAGTGTTCTTTCTTCATGCCTAAGTCGAGCAAGAATTGTAAACAATAGTCTTTCCAATACTTAAACCACTCTAAATCAGTTCCAGGCTTGCAGAAGAATTCTAGTTCCATTTGTTCGAATTCTCTAGTTCTAAACACGAAGTTTCCAGGTGTAATTTCGTTTCTAAACGATTTACCAATTTGAGCAATGCCGAAAGGCAATTTTCTTCTAGACGCTCTTTGAACGTTATTAAAGTTTACAAAAATTCCTTGCGCCGTTTCAGGACGGAGATATACGGTGTTAGTTGAATCTTCAGTCACGCCGATAAAGGTCTTAAACATTAGGTTAAACTTTTTAATATCGGTGAATTCGTGACCGCCACAGTTAGGGCAAGCGATATTCTTTTCTCTAATAAATTCTGCCATTTTATTAAAGTCCCAACCGGCAGGATTATCGTCCGTGCCGTTTTCGAAAGCCCAGTCTTCAATAAGTTTATCTGCTCTATGGCGAGATTTACATTGTTTGCAGTCCATAAGTGGATCTGAAAAGCCACCCAAGTGTCCGCTTGCTACCCAAGTTTCAGGGTTCATAATGATTGCGCTATCAAGACCAACGTTATATTTGTTTTCTTGAACGAATCTCTTCCACCACGCTTTTTTAACGTTGTTTTTGAATTCTACGCCGAGTGGACCGTAGTCCCATGAGTTTGCAAGACCGCCGTAGATTTCGCTACCAGGGAAAATAAATCCTCTGTTTTTGCACAAGTTTACTATTTTTTCCATAGTTGCTTTAATTTCCATAAAAATTGCCACCTATTTATTATTTTCGATTATTATTTTACAATTTTTACGCTTTTAAGTCAAGCAATAACGAGCCACTTAAAAATGTTAATACGTTAAACTATTTAAAATAATAAAAGAGCCTTTATATTCGGCTCTTATTCTATTATTAAATTACTTCTCTAATGGCTAAAACTTCGCCAGATATTCCGTCTACCAAAAGGGCTTTTAAGTTATTGCCGTCGCCAAAGGCTATATACCAATAAATCTTGTCGTTCTTTACCAAAATTCTAGCGTATATCTCGGCGTTAAAATTTAGTCCGTCTATGTAGTGGGTGACTAGATTTTCTTGCTCCTCTTGAAGTTTAAGTAGCACCTTGTTTACGTCTAGCGCTTCTTTAGGAATAATAGAATTTAAGGTTATATCTACGATATTTTCGCCAAAACATAATTTTACGGCAAGGGTTTTGCTAGAAAAATCTTCCTTTACTAAGGTGGCTACAAGGTTTCCACTCTTGCTTTTTGAAAAGACTAACTTGCAATCGTTAAACTCTGGGATAATTAAAAAATATTCCACTTGAGATTCGACTTGGTCTTTTAGAATAAAAGTAAGGGTATACTCTTTTTCTCCCACTTTTGCGTCGTTAGAATAAGGGGCTTCTTTATAACCGTAGGTGGCAGTTAAGTTATACTCACTATCACAAGTTAAGATTTCGCATTTTAATTCGCTAACGTAATCTAGTAAAAAAGATGTTTGTTTTTGGCAACCAACGCTAAACGAATAAAATAAACTCAATAAAACCAAAAGAAAAATATAAATAGATTTTCTCATATTAACCTCTCAGTCTAAGGTATGATGGGAGCATAAATATTATGTTAAAAAGAGAGAATTTTTAGTAAAAGTGTTGATTTTCATAAGGTAATTTGATACAATAGACGTATGAAAAAACTGATTTTGAAAACGGCTTTAATAACGCTTGCAAGCGTAATCGGGCTATCTGCCGTAATATACGGCGTGTTTGCCTTGTGTTTTCCACTATCGCTTGCAAACCTTTTTGAAAATATGGGTATGGATGGCGTTGCCGTTGCTTATTATAGATTAAATTATGAAAAGACGGGCGATATAGTCGACTTAGGGGACGTTTGCGTTAAGATAGAAATTAGCGACAACGCAAAAAAGGCAGAGAGATATATTCTAGAGTTAGTTGAGCATAAAGACTTTAATTCATATTGCACGGAAAAAGATAGTGAAAAGAGCCCTATTAAAAGTAGAGATTTTTTCTACGGAAAGTTGGTTATAGCGTCTAAGAAAAATAGTGGGATAGAAAAGGCTATAGAGCGCGCTAAAAACTGCGTTAGCGAAGACTACACCGAATTTAATCCGTTTAGGCTTATGATAAGCGAAGAAAATCTACTAGATAGAGAAGACCTTTTGCTAGTTAAAGAAGAGTTAAACTCATTAAAGAAAACCCTTTCTCTAACCGAGCAACTTATTTTAGAAGAAGATTTAGAACTTATAAATCAATTACTAGCATAAAAAACAGGCGAATCGCCTGTTTTTGAAATTTTTATAGAAAAAGGGAGAAAAGTTAGTTTGCAAAAGACTTTAACCGAGCCAAAAAAGAGTGGAATACTATTTTCAC
>JAZOOV010000115.1:0-16956 GCA_045655215.1 Christensenellaceae bacterium
TGTTAACCTTATAAAAAACCACATAATCAATCTCACACTATAAAATATTTAGCAATAGAACAAAAAGAATCAACAGTAGAATCCTTTAGTCTTCTTACAATATATTCTTTCACATATTTGCTTGATTTTGTACTCCACGCCTTAACTAAACCATTTACACCTGTTTTAGTATACTCTCTTTTCAATACATATACTAAACTTTTTTCTATTTGCAGTATTCTTTTAAATTCTCTATTTGCTCCTTTTGCACCTATCATTCCTAATGCGCCTGAAAGAGCAAAATCTAACAAAATTCCCTCGATTGAAAGTTGGCTCCAAGTATTAGATATTGCCGTTTCTGTAAGTGTTTGTCCAACTGACAACGTACCTTGTATCAAAAATTGTCCAAAGACTCCGCCAATACCAGTTGCTGCCAATAATCCACTTGCTCCACCAAATAACGCCGATATGCCTACAACTCCCCAATCTACGCTTCCCGTCGCCGCCAATTGCATTGCAATCGATGCTCCTGCAGAGAAAACAGCACCTATCGCAAAACCAATTGCCAATGTTAGTACAAATTCTCCCGTTTCGTCGGTAAGCATTATAGGGTTATTATTTGCGTAGGCATAGAGATTAAGTTGTCCTATAGTTTGTGATAATATTGGCAATAATTCGTAGTTATCTGCGTTTATAAACTGCCTTATACTTGGATCGTAATAACGGGTTTGCAAGTAATAAAAGCCTGTTTCGGTATCGTAATAATATCCACGATATCTAAATGGGTTTATATCTGCCATACTACCAGATTTAGAAACTATATTTCCCCACGCATCGTACGTATAAGTTGCTACTTGCGCGCCTGTTTCATCCTTTATCCCTATTATATCGCCTAGCGTGTTTTTAAGATAATAGTAGTTTTGATCATTATATCTCATTCCCTATATTCCTAAAGCATCGTAAATATAATATATCAAAGTTTCCGTAGTTCCTACCTTGCGATTTTCGGCTATTATCGACATAGCATTTTTCCTTTATTTTCCTTGTAGTTTAGAAAGGATAATTTCTTTTGCTTTAACGACGTTGGCTTTGCCACGCGTTTGTTTCATAAGTTGACCGGCAAAGAAAGTAATGATTTTATCAGGCGTGGTCTTAAAGTCCTCAACAGCCTTTGGATTTGCCTCAATTAACGCGTCGATAAGTGGTTCTAAATTACTATCGTCCGTCGAATTTATAATATCCATTTCTTTTGCTAGAACTTCAGGATCTAACTGAGTTTTCATAACTTCTGCAATTAAAGGAACTGCGTTAGTTCTTGAAATCTTTTTAGCGTCTGCCATTTCGATAATCTTAACGAAATGCTCTGGGCTAATCTTAATTTTATCTTTTACGTTTCTCATCAACTCCGATTGCACCCAAGTAGATAATTCCTTAGGTTTTTTATAGAGTTTTATGCACTCGTTATAGAAGTCCGAGAACATTTTATTGGCAGTAATTACACCTGCGTCGTACTCGGTTAGCCCGTATTCTTTAGTATATAATTCCTTTAATTGAGCGATAGTTAAAGGCAAGTCCTTTCTAATATCTTCTACCACTTCCTTAGGAATATGAAGCATTGGCAAATCGGGATCTGCAAAGCAACGATAAACGGCAGTCGCTAATTTTGCACGCATTGCAACGTTTTCGTTTTTATCTTCGTCCCACTTTCTAGTTTCGCCTAAAACTTCCTTTCCCTCTTCTAGTAGGGCGATTTGACGAGCCGATTCGTATTCGATTGCGCGCTTAACCGACCTAAAACTATTTAAGTTTTTCATTTCCACGCGCTTACCAAGTTCAGTTGAGCCTTTTTTCTTAACCGAAAGGTTTACGTCAAAACGCATGCCCCCTTGCTCAAGTTTGCACTCGGCAATATCTCCGTAAACGTAAATGCCCCTTAGAGTTTCCAAGAACTCTACGGCTTCATCTGCACTAGAGATATCCGGCTTGGTGACCGTTTCGATAAGTGGAACGCCCCCACGGTTATAGTCGATATACGACTTGTCGCCAATGTGAGTTAATTTACCCGTATCTTCTTCTAGGTGAATATCGCTTATTCCTATCTTTTTACCACTTGATAGAGTCACGTATCCGTCTACGCAAATAGGCACTTTTACTTGACTTATTTGATAAGACTTAGTTAGGTCGGGATAAAAATAGTTCTTTCTTTCAAAGTAGTTATATTCGTTAATCTTACAATTGGTCATCAACCCCGATTTTATAGTTAACTCCACGCACTTTTTATTTAATACGGGGTTTGCTCCGGGAAGCGCCAAGCATACGGGACAAACCAAAGTGTTTGGCTCTGCTCCGTAAGTGTTTGCGCACGAACAGAACACTTTAGTTTTCGATTTTAATTCAGCGTGGATTTCTAAGCCCACTACAACGTCGTACTTATCGTGCATTACTTTGCCTCCCCATAATTTTTTTCTATAAAATCTGCTAGTTGATAGATTTTGTATTCATCTAACTCTTTAGCGATAATTTGAACGCCTAAAGGAAACCCTTCCTTATTTTTAGCATAAGGAATACTGATAGATGGTGCTCTCAAAACGTTTGCTAGAACGCCCAAAATACACTCTTGGCGACTTTCACTAGTCTTTGGAGCAACGCCAAAAGAAGTTGGCAACAATAGGCAGTCAACCCCTTCCATTTTCTCGTTATAACTATTTATGATAAGTTGTTGAAGATTTTTTGCCTTAGAGTAAACTCCGTTTTTAGAAAGAATATAGTTGCCGAGCATAATTCTCTTTTTAACTTCCATGCCGAAGCCCTCTGACCTACTCTTAACGTAGATTTCTTGAGCGTTTAGACAATCTTGCGCTTGAGTAGTATATTTTAAGCCGTCGTATCTAGATAAATTACTGCTAGCCTCAGCATAAGCAACCAATTTATAAACATCGCTAACTAATAAGATATTGTCGATTTCTATTTCTTTTACTACCCCACCCTTAGCCTTGATAAAGTCAACGAGCGCGTTAAAATAACTCTCGCACTCTTTATCTTTAATAAGTGAAGAAATGTTTTTTTCTACTGCGTAAACCTTTCCACTTATATCTTCGCCAATAAGACTAGAAAAATCGTATTTTTGATAATTTAGTGTGGTCATATCCATTTGGTCTACGCCTGCGATAATTTCTAAAACGTAAGCGCTGTCCTTAGCATTTTTGGTTATAGGGCCAACTTGGTCAAAACTCGATGCGTAAGCATACACACCGTTTCTTGAAACCGTGCCGTAGGTTGGCTTAACGCCACAAACTCCGTTATATGACGCTGGGAATCTAACTGAGCCACCCGTATCCGTGCCTAGAGCGAAAGTACAAAGATCTAACTTAACGGCAACTGCCGAGCCCGAACTACTTCCCCCTGCGCTATAATTATCGTCGATAGCGTTTTTAGTTTTTCCGTATATAGAAGAACTGCCGTCCGACCCCATAGCAAACTCGTCCATATTAGTTCTGCCGAGAATAATTGCGTCCTCACTTAGTATTTTTTCAACTACCGTTGAAGAGTAAATGCTCTCGAAATCTTTTAAGAAATTGCTTGAAGCCGTCGCTTTCTTGCCCTTTACTAAAATATTATCTTTTACTAGAACGACTGTTCCTGCTAACTTCCCTAACTTTTCACCTAACCTTCTCTTTTGGTCTAGTTTTTCAGCCATTAAGATAGCGTCGTTAAAAACTTCGATTACTGCGTTTTTATCTGCGTATTTTTCAACGTTTTCTATGCAAGCCTTAACCATTTCAACGGCAGAAAACTCGCCGTCAATATACTTTTTATTGGCTTCTATAACGCCTAATTTATTCAATTCCATTATTCCACCACCTTTGGAAGAATAAAGGAAATACTGTCCTTTCTAGGCGCATTTTTCAATATTTCTTCCCTTGAATATGAAGGCTCGATTACGTCTTCTTTTAGGTCTGCGTATTCCTTTACGGGAATCTTATATTCCACGTCGCAAGAAATGCTCTCCACCCTTTCAATCGCCTCGTCTATCTTAGAAAATTCTACTGAAAAAGATGAAAGTTCTTCTTCACTAAATTCCAACTTAGAGAGGTCTTTTGCCATTTTAATTTCTTCTAATTTCATAGTCAATCTCCTACTTTTGTAATTATAGCATTTTGAGTATTTATTGACAAGTATTTTGGTCAATTTTTACTCAATTTTTTTGCTTAATTTGACTTAAGTATATATTATTAGCATTTTTTTATATTTATATTTTTTATTTCGTTGCTATTTTTTTTATTTGTGTTAATCTATTAAGCAGGAGGAATGTTATGTATACTTCTAAAGATATTGCAGAGTTATTGTTTCCTGAAGTGACGATAACCGTTGAAGAATTATATGCTAAATACCCAAAGAGAGATTTAGGCGAAGGAGCGTTAGTCACACGTTTTGCTCCAAGTCCTACGGGCTACGTTCATATTGGTGGCGTATACCAAGCCGTTATAAATAGTTTTCTAGCGCACAGTACGGGTGGAAAGTTTATGCTCCGTATTGAAGATACCGATAAAAAGAGAGAAGTTGAGGGCTCGGCAGACCTAATTTATCCACTTTTAATTAAGATGGGCATTAAAATCGACGAGGGCTACGTTAGTAAAGAAAAAGAAATCGGCGAATACGGACCATACTTACAAAGCAATCGTACCGAATACTATAAAGCATTTGTAAAAGACCTAGTTTCTAGAGGTCTTGCTTATCCTTGCTTTTGCAGTGAAGAGGAAGAAGAAATAGCAAGAAACGAACAAAAGAGATTGTCTGCCCCATCAGGCTATCACGGAAGATGGGCAAAATGTAGAAATCTTTCTTACGAGCAAGTTAAGGAAAATTTAGACGCAGGCAAAACCTTTAAGATTAGAATCAAGTCTGACGGAGACCAATACGAAAGAGTCACCTGCAACGACGTTTTGCGTGGTGAAATTTCGTTCATTGAAAACTTCGTGGACTACGTTATTCTAAAGAGCGACAAGACGGCTTTGTATCACTTAGCCCACCTAGTTGACGATACGCTTATGCACACCACCACCGTTATCCGTGACGAAAGTTGGTTGCCAAGCGTTCCACTACACTTACAACTCTTTAGATATATGAATCTACCTGCACCAAACTATCTACACACGGCGCAAGTTATGACCGTTGATCCAAACACCAACGTGGTTAGAAAGATTTCTAAAAGATACGATGCTTGGGCAGATTCTAGATGGTTTTTTGAACAAGGCTATCCAACTAAGGCTATTATCGAATATTTGCTAACCTTAATCAACTCTAACTTTGAAGAGTGGCGTACAGAAAACCCTGCCCTTCCCGAAGAAGATTTTAAGATTTCTATTGAGAAGATGAGTAAAAGTGGCGCTATATTCGACATTGAAAAGTTAAACAACATTTCTAAAGATATTATCTCTAAAATGGATAAGGATACCCTATATTCCCTAGCGTACGATTGGGCTAAAACTTACGACCAAAAACTCGCATCCTTAATAGAGAAAGACGCAGAGTATTTTAAGAGAATAATAAATATTGAAAGAGAATCGCTTAAACCTAGAAAAGACTACGTGACTTTCAA
Organism: Christensenellaceae bacterium; assembly: GCA_045655215.1. GTDB lineage: Bacteria > Bacillota > Clostridia > Christensenellales > Borkfalkiaceae > UBA1259. The sequence continues at coordinate 5,579 of JAZOOV010000115.1, forward strand.
AGACATCTATTCTCAAGTAGAATATATGTACGACGAATATTTTGAAAATCCCGTAGTTTACGATTTTAAGAAGATAACCGATAAAGAAACCATAATTGAACTCGTTAACGAATACTTTAATAATTATTTTGATATTAACGACGACAACACCGTTTGGTTTGGTAAAATCAAGGATATGTGCGACAAGTTAGGCTACGCATCAAACATAAAAGAATACAAGAAAAACCCCGACAATTTCAAAGGCAACGTTGCAGATATTAGCACGGTATTAAGAGTTGTATTCACCACTAGAAGTTGCACCCCTAACCTATTTGAAATTATGCAAATTTTAGGTGAAGATGAACTTAAAAAGAGATTTGAGTTCTTCTCCAAAAATTATCAAGGCTAAATTAAGAAAATCTTTTTTACGATAAGGAGTAAAATTTATGGATAAAATAGTTCGTCCAGAAACTATGGAAAGAATTACCACTACCGCACTTGCCGAGAAATTTATCGAGCAAGAAGTTAAAAAAATTAAAGAACAAGTAAAAGACAAAAAAGTTTTGCTTGCTCTATCTGGTGGAGTAGACAGTTCGGTTGTAGCAGCCCTACTAATAAAGGCAATAGGCAGTCAACTAGTTTGCGTGCACGTTAACCACGGCTTACTTCGTAAAGGCGAGCCAGAACAAGTTGTTGAAGTGTTTAGAAATCAAATGAAGGCAAACCTAGTATACGTTGATGCCGTTGATAGATTTTTAGGCAAATTAAAGGGCGTTAGCGAACCTGAAAACAAGAGAAAGATTATCGGCGCAGAGTTCATTAGAGTATTTGAAGAAGAGGCTAGAAAGTTAGAAGGTATTGAATTTTTAGCGCAAGGCACTATCTACCCCGATATTTTGGAAAGTGACGGCGTTAAGGCGCACCACAACGTAGGTGGACTACCAGAGGATTTAAATTTCCAATTAGTAGAGCCACTTCAACTATTATATAAAGACGAAGTTAGAATGGTGGGTGTCACCTTAGGACTTCCTAAAGATATGGTTTATCGTCAACCGTTCCCAGGTCCAGGACTTGGCGTTAGATGTCTTGGTGAAATCACTAAGGAAAGACTTGAAATCGTTAGAGAGTCAGACGCAATCTTGCGTGAAGAGTTTGCTAACTACGGCTTAGACCAAAAGGTTTGGCAATATTTTACTGCCGTTCCAAACTTTAAGTCGGTAGGCGTTAAAAACAACGCTAGATACGAAGGCTATCCCGTTATTCTACGCGCAGTAAACACCGAAGACGCTATGACTGCTACTATCGAAGAAGTTCCTTTTGAAGTTCTAAAGAAAATCACCGATAGAATCACTAATGAAATTGATGGAGTTAACCGTGTTCTTTACGACCTAACTCCAAAGCCTGTAGCAACTATCGAGTGGGAATAATAAAATAAAAATTATAAAGGCTATCTCAAAATTGAGATAGCCTTTTTTAACTATGAAAACGAGATTTTATTTTGGTTTTACACGATTGTCTTTCTAAGCCACTCTAACGTGCAGTTTACCATGTGTTTACCGGTTTCTTCACTTGCTTCTTTTGCGCTTTCAGCAAACCACTCGGTATTTCTCTCGCAACGGCTTAGGTCTACTAGTTCTGGATAAGTTCCCATCAAAAGACTTGTTTCCCATTTGCCCGCATGGTCAAAGCCACCACACTTAATTTGCGCGTCTGCTCCGATAAGTGGAATAACCTTTATGTAAGAGAACGGATCGTCTGCACTGCCCATATCCTCGTAATAAGAAGCGTAGGCATCACTACCCCACCAACCCTTTCCGAGTTTTTGTTCCATATATTCCATCGTCACTTTTTTTGCTGCTTTATGGCAAGCAATAGTCATAGGCATCAAGCCTGCGCCTTCAGTTTGGTGATGCGCAACGAGGTAGATATTTTTATGACCTGCATCTATCATAGACTTTAATATATAGTAAAGATAGTTTACGTAAGCATCTTCGTCTACGTGGAAATGGCTAGGCTTAGGCTCGCATACTGCGTACGACGCTACGCCGTACCAAATAGGAGGACAAACGACAATCTCCTTTTCCTTTTCTAACTCTCTAAGACAGCCGGTAATTACTAGCGTATCAGTTCCACAAGAAGCGTGGCGTGCGTGATATTCTAACGTACCGATAGGAATAACGAACGGAACTTTTCTTTCCACTGCGTCTTGGATTTCATCATATAACATTTCAAGCATTTGCATGGTTTTTTCTCCTATTCTTTCAATTTTTATCAACACTAGCATTATATACTTAATACCAAAAAAAGTCAATAGGTTATTTAATAATTTATACTATCAAAAAGGACGAGAAAATCTCGTCCCTTTAATTTTTATTTTGCGTATTCGGTGGCGCGCCACTCTCTAATTACGTTTACTTTGATTTGCCCAGGATATTCCATTTCTTGTTCAATCTTTTTAGCGATTTCTTTTGCCAAGAATAAGGTTTCCGCATCATTTACTTGTTCTGGTTTAACCATAACTCTTACTTCTCTACCTGCTTGAATTGCGTAGCATTTTTCAACGCCCTTAAAGCCCATAGAAATCTCTTCGAGTTTTTGTAATCTCTTAACGTAGTTAGTGGTCGTTTCTCTTCTAGCACCAGGTCTTGCGCCCGAAATCGCGTCTGCCGATGCAACTAGAACTGCCTCGATAGTCTTAGGCTCAACGTCGCCATGGTGAGCGAGTATTGCGTTTACTACGTTGTGGTTTTCTCTAAACTTCTTAGCAAGGTCTGCACCGATTTGCATGTGAGTTCCTTCAACTTCGTAGTCAACTGCTTTACCTAAGTCGTGAAGCAAGCCCGCTCTCTTAGCCATTGCCGCATCTACGCCGAGTTCGGTTGCCATTACGCCTGCTAAATGCGATACTTCGATTGAGTGTTTTAGCACGTTTTGACCATAACTAGTACGGAATTTTAGTCTACCTAAAGTCTTTACAAGTTCTGGGTGCAAGCCGAACACTCCACACTCGAACATTGCCGATTCACCTGCCTCTTTAATTTGTTGATCGAGTTCTTTTTTAACCTTTTCAACCGTTTCTTCAATTCTTGCAGGGTGAATTCTTCCGTCTTGAATTAAACGCTCTAAAGCAATTTTTGCCGTTTCTCTTCTAACGGGATCAAAACCCGAAACGATAACTACTTCCGGCGTATCGTCGATAATAAGTTCAATACCAGTTGCGTTTTCAAGCGTTCTAATATTTCTACCTTCTCTACCGATAATTCTCGCTTTCATATCGTCGTTTGGTAGTGGAACTACTGAAACGGTGATTTCCGACGCTTGGTCGGTAGAACATTTTTGAATTGCTAAACTAACTATTTCTTTTGCCTTTCTCTCACCCTCTTCCTTAGCCTCTGCCTCGATATTTTTAATCATACCTACAGCGTCCTTTTTAGCCTCGTCTATAAAGGTGTCGATAAGTTGTTGCTTAGCCTCTTCTCTACTCATTTGGGCAACTTTTTCAAACTCTTCAAGCATCTTTTCGTGTTGTTGCTTTACTTCGCCAAGTTTGTTTTCAAGTTCTGCCTCTTTACTCTTCAACGCATTTTGTTGACGAGTAAGTTCTTCGCCCTTTTTGGTAATGTTTTCGTCTTTTTGATTGAGTTTATTCTCTAATCTTTGTAGTTCCGTGCGCTTTTCTTTGCACTCACGCTCGAATTCGCCACGGAGTTTAAGCTCCTGTTCTTTCGCCTCTAAGATTGCCTCTTTTCTTATGTTTTTACTCTCTGCCATAGCTTCGGCAATCAAACGGTCCTTCATATCCTTATATGAACCGTGTTTGTTTTTAAAATCTTTTCTAACTAAAACGAAGGTTAGTAAAAACGCAACTACTGCGCCTACTATAAATAATAGTAGCCAACCTAAATCAAAAGAATCAAAAAAACTTGTTAAGAACAGTGAGCCAAAATTTGTGTTTTGCATATATTTTGCCTCCTGTTTTATTTTTTACGCTTGTTAGCGTATTATTTACCTATTTATATATTACATCATTGCTCGTTAAAAGTCAATCGATTTGCTTTTAAGGGGTTAGATTTTTTGCGTTTTTTCTTTGAACGCTTGTACGATTTTTTCTCTTAATTCTACGGCAATTTCCGGATTGTTTTCTAGATAGTCTACAGCCTTTTCTCTGCCTTGCGCTATCTTTTCGCCGTTATAAGAGAACCACGCGCCACTCTTTTCTAAAATTCCGTATGCAACGCCTAAATCTACTAAGCAACTTGCGTTTGAAATTCCCTTTCCAAAAATAATATCGAATTCTGCCGTCTTAAATGGTGGCGCAACCTTGTTTTTAACAATTTTCGCTTTGGTGTGGTTGCCGTAAACACCTTCGGTATTCTTTAGAGCGTCGCCCTTTCTAACGTCTATTCTAACGCTTGCGTAGAACTTTAACGCTTTACCACCCGCCGTCACTTCTGGATTGCCGAACATTACGCCAACCTTTTCACGAAGTTGGTTGATAAAGATAATACAAGTTTTACTCTTGTTGGTGATTGCCGTTAATTTTCTAAGCGCTTGACTCATGAGTCTTGCTTGCAAGCCCACGTGAGAATCACCCATATCCCCTTCGATTTCTGCCTTAGGGGTTAGTGCTGCAACTGAGTCTACTACGATAATGTCAACTGCTTTACTTCCTACTAAAGATGCAGTAATTTCTAACGCTTGTTCACCGGTGTCTGGTTGAGAAACGTATAATTCGTCAAGATTTACTCCTAAATTTTTTGCATAAACAGGGTCTAAAGCGTGTTCAGCGTCGATAAAAGCGGCAATTCCACCCGCCTTTTGCGCCTCTGCAATACAGTGAAGAGCAACCGTCGTTTTACCTGAAGATTCAGGCCCGTAAATCTCTATTATTCTGCCCCTTGGAAGTCCACCAACGCCGATTGCTAAATCTAGTGATAGACAGCCTGTAGGCAATACTTCTATATCTTCAGTGCCTGCGTTTTGACCAAGTCTCATAATAGAGCCTTTTCCAAATTGTTTTTCTATTTGCGCCATAACTCCGTCTAGCGCTTTCATTTTGTTTTCGTCCATTATAATTTCCTCTTTATAAATTTTTTAATTTTTTAATCGTTAAAAATAACGCTTTATTTTTCGCTTTTAATGTGATGGTTTTTCTATTACCCGTGAGGTTAAACTTATAAGTATGAATACCATCTCTCATACCGACTGCAATATAGCATAGCCCTACGGGTTTTTCGGTATCGTCGCTCTTAGGACCTGCAATCCCCGTGGTTGCTATCGCCACGTCACACTCGGGTTGTTGTAATAGCCCTAACGCCATTTGGTAGGCAACTATTGAACTAACTGCCCCTTCTCTAACTAAATCGTCTACCTTTACGTTTAGTCTTTTAACTTTACTTTTATTTGAGTAGCAAATTATTCCTTCGTGGAATATTTTCGATGCTCCTGAATTTTCTATTATAGACGATGCAATTTTTCCTGAAGTAAAGGATTCTGCCACCGACAACTTAAGATTTTTTAAGGTTAATACGTCAAATAACCTCTGCTCTAAACTCACGTCGTACTCGGCGTAAATATCTTCCTTTAGACTGCCTACGATATGCCTTAAGGCAATCGCTCCCCCGTCCGTTTCAAAATTTTCAAACAAGAGATTTATCTTAACGTCGCCGTATTTTTCTTCTATTTCACAAGAGAATTTACTTTCGCTTATTTCTCTCGCTTTTTCAACTACTTGGTTTACTTTGCTCACTTCACCCACGTATTTAAGGGTGACTCTCTTTCTCTTAACGCCGTATTTTTCTTCTAAATAAGGCACTAAATACTTGTCCACCATAACGCTTATTTCGTTTATTTCGTTCGGCAAAACGGTCATCGTGAACTGCATATCGTCTATCATAAATCCTTGATATGCGCCCATTACGTTTGGAATAAGCGTCGCCCCCATTGGTATATGGCTATACTCTATCGGGTATTCTATTCCGTCCCTTTTACAAATTGCGTCGTAAAACTTAAAGGCGTTTTCGTTTTCGTCTAGAAAAGTTTCTTCTTCATCGGCAATCTTTTGCTTAATGCTAAAGGTGGTTTTAGGGTTATATATCACGGCTAAATTATCTGCCGTTTCCTTTAGGCTTTCTAGCCTTCTTTTAAACCCCAAATCGTCGTCAACGGAAAGCATATCAACCGAGTTGATTAAAAACCCGTTGCTTGTAAATATCGATATAATTTTATCTAGATATTCCCCTTCGTTTAAGCTCTCCGCCGAACGGAATAGTATTAGCGCCGTTTTCATTATTTTTCTTTTATAATTTCCTTATTTTTTAGTATGCACTCTAATCCTGAGTATACGGTTAAAACTACGGCGATTCCAAATAGGATAAAGCCGATAAGTTTTAGCAAACTTACGTCAAAGTCCATAAACACTAAAACCCAAACTAACATAACGTCGGTAAAAAAGGTTTTAATCTTGCCCCATTTATCAGCAGAGATAACCTTGCCCCTTTCTACTGCAACTAATCTAAAGCCCGAGATAATTAGTTCCCTTGCTAGTATTAGAGCAACGAATATTGCAGGCAAGAAAGATGGAATTCCGTATTCTGCAAGGGCAAACGGATCTGCCCCGAAAGGAACTAATAGCACGGTAAGAGCCGTTGAAACTAGCACTTTATCGGCAATTGGATCTAAAAATTTGCCAAACGCCGTCACCAAGTTGCGTTTTCTTGCAATCGCCCCGTCTAAAAAATCGGTTAACGATGCTATCGCAAATATAGCCGCCGATATAACGAAGTTAAAAGGTATAACTTTTAAATAAAATACTGCAACGAAAATTGGAATCATTAAAATTCTCGAAATAGTTATTTTGTTTGGTAAATTCATAATCTTTCTCCTACTAAATCGTATCCCGATTCCTTGATAATTTTTACTTTTACGTATTCTCCGTATTCCACGGGCTCGCTAGAGAAGAATAAAATTCTTCCGTCCACGTCAGGCGCGTTAAAATACGCTCTTCCATAGTATGCAAGATCATTATAATCAAAGCCTTCAGCAAGCACCAAAACGGTCTTTCCCACAAGCGACTTTGCGTTTTCCTTAACCACCTTTTTTTGCACCGAGTAAATCTTTTTTAGACGCTTATTTTTTTCGCTTTCTTTCATATGTCCGTCAAGATTATAAGACGCCGTGCCGAATTCCTTACTATACTTAAAAAATCCAGCGTTAGTTAACTTAGCCTTTTCAATAAAATCTATTAGATTTTCAAACGCCTTTTGGTCTTCACCAGGGAAACCGACTATAAAAGTCGACCTAATAGCAATACCTTTCACTTCCTTTTTAAGTTTTTTAATTAGCGAAAGGTATTCACTCTTACTACCCTTTCTACCCATGCGCTTTAACACCTTATCGTCTGCGTGTTGAAGGGGCACGTCGATATACTTTATAAGTTTATCGTTGGTTTTTAATTCTTGTATCAATTCTTCGGTTATATTTTCAGGGTAGCAATATAAAAGCCTAATTTTTTCGATATTATCTAAAAGTGAAAGTTTTCTAACTAGCCCTACTAAATTCTCTCCATTTTCTAAATCACAGCCGTATTTAGTAGTGTCTTGAGCAACTAAAATAAGTTCTTTTAGTTTTCCTAGCCCCTTTGCTTCGTCTATTAAATCGTTCATTGGAACTGAACGATATTTGCCACGAATTTTAGGAATTAGACAATATGTGCAATGGTTATTACAACCGTCTGCAATCTTAAGGTAAGCGTATTTAGAAGTAGTTAAAACTCTCTCTTTAGTCGGCTCGCCTTTAGGCTCTCCAACTGCGTTTAGCCTTTCGCCTTGAAGTATACTATCGACTACTTCTAAAATCCTATCGTAATCGGAAACGCCTAGAAAAGCGTCTACTTCTATAAGTTCACCAAAAACTTCACCCACGAACTTTTGTGGCAAACACCCGGTCACGATAATCTTTTGAATAACGCCTTGATTTTTAAGTTCAATAGCCGATAAAATCTCTTCAATCGCCTCTTTCCTAGAACTCTCTAGAAAAGCGCAAGTGTTGATAATAACTAAATTCGCATCTTGAATATTTGAAACTAATTGGTGTTTCTTTGATAAAATTGCTAGCATTTTTTCGGTGTCTACCCTATTTTTATCACAACCTAGGGATATAACGCCGATTTTTATCTTATAGTTTTCCATAATTTTTAGTACGAATCTCTAAGTGGGCCGAATCTTTGTTCAAATTCTTCTCTAGTGATTAAAACTCTTCTAGCCTTAGCCCCCTCGTTCCCCGAGATAAAGCCCATAAGTTCCATTTTGTCGATGAGTCCACCTGCTCTAGCATAGCCTAGTCTAAATCTTCTTTGAAGTTGAGCAATAGAAGCCGAGCCCGAAGTAATTGCTAGTGATAGCGCTTGCAAGAATAGTTCGCTAACTTCACTATCTCCCTCTTCTCCGTCGCCTCCACCCATACTAGAAGTTTCTTCTTTAGGTGGATTGGTAGATTTTTCTAGGAAGTCTTTTAAGTCGTCTTCAAAATAACTTTCATTGTGCTCGATAATATACTTAACTACGTTGGTGATTTCTCTGTCCGAAATCCACGCGCCTTGATATCTTTCACACTCTGGCATTGAAGAGTTTTTGTAAAGCATATCGCCGTTGCCTAAAAGTTTTTCTGCCCCCGCCTCGCTTAGAATAGTTTGCGAGTCGTTAAAGTTCATAACTTTAAGGGCAATTCTTGAAGGCAAGTTTGTCTTAATAGTTCCCGTAATAATGTCAACCGAAGGTCTTTGCGTTGCTAAAACTAAGTGTATGCCCGCCGCCCTAGCCTTTTGAGCAATTGCACGAATCTTGCTTTCCATATCTTTTTTACAAGTTTCCATAAGGTCGGCAAGTTCGTCGATTACAACAACGATTCTAGGCATTTTTGCAACGGTTGGACCTGCTATGCGCTCGTTATAAGCCTCGATATCCATAATGAGTTCAGGGCAAGCCTCGAACACTTTATATCTTCTTTCCATCTCAATTTGAGTCCAAGAGAGCGCAGCGAGCGCCTTTTTAGGCTCGGTAATAATTTCGTCTACCATCAAGTGTGGAATATGGTTATAAATTCTAAATCCAACACTCTTAGGGTCGATTAAAATAAGCCTTAACTCTTCTGGACTATAGCGCATCAAGAGTGAAATTATCATTACGTTTAAGCAAACGCTCTTACCAGAACCCGTAGCACCTGCAACTAGGTAGTGTGGACCTTTTGCTAGGTTATCGGTTATGGCTTTGCCGACTATATCCTTTCCTAAAGCAAAAATAAGTTTGCTTCCACCAGACGGAACGTTAGCCGTTTGCTCTAATAATTCTCTTAGACCAACGGTGATTTTAGTTTTATTTGCAACTTCTATGCCGACTGCGTCTTTTCCAGGTATTGGGGCTTCAATTCTAACGCCGTCTTTAGATAATAATCTCATCTTCAAGTCGTCGTCGTAATTAAGCACACGCTTAACCGAAATTCCAGGTGGCATCTTGATTTCGTATCTAGTGATGGTTGGACCTTGAATATAATCGGTTGGCTCTGCGTTAATGTGGAATTCCTCAAGCGTTTGCTTGATAATTGCCATACGTCCTTCGTGATCTTCAGTAGGAGCGTCTACAGGCATATCGTGTTTTTCAAGTAAATCTAGTGGCGGTCTATTGTACACTCTGTTGATAGGAATAGGCTTTTTCTCTTCCACTTTTTCTTCAATAGGCTCTTTTTGTTGCTCGGTAAAGCGACCTCTTCCTAGTGGAATATTTCCGTCAACCCCAGCCCTACTTTCAAAGGCAAGACCAGACGGCTTTTCTTCTTCCTTTTCTTCTGGCTCAAAGAAAATGCTCCTTCTATTCCTTAGTGGAATATTAGTTTCTGGAGGCGTTTCTTCTTCTATTTCTATTTTAGGCTCTTCGGTTTCTTCGATTATAGGAATAACTTCTTCCTTGCTTTCTTCTGCAAGAATTTCTTGCGCCTCTTCTATATCACTAGCCTCGATAATCGGCTCTTCGCTAACGAAAGGACGATATAAGCCTTCTTCCGTTTGAGCGATAGGGGTATCTCTCTCTTCTCCACTAGCGTATTTTTCGGTAAAGTCTTCTGCGTGAATTTCCGCCTCGCTCTCTTTAAGGTCGTGCTCGTACATTGGAATTTCGCTAGGTCTTGGTTCTTCCTTGACTTCTTCAGGTTGTGGAACTTCTTTAACTGCTGGAATTTCTTCGGAAACTCTAGTGCCGTAGTAGGAGTTCTTTATAGCCAAATCGTAATCGAATTTAGCGGGGGTTTTAATGTACTCGATTTTCTTTTTCATCTCGTCGGCATAAGCCTCGGTGTAAACGCCTTGAGGACGGCTAATTCCAAGCCCCGCTTCCGAAAAGTCAATTTTAATTTCCGTTTGGTCCTTAGTCATTTCTCTCTTTGACTTGAATGAAAAATCATCTTCGTTGTTAACAAATAATTTTTGTGCAGGCTTAATTTCTTCTACTTCTATCTCGCCGATAGGATAATCTCTTTCGCCTGCTACTTCAATCTCTTCCTTTTCGCCCTCTTCGATAGCCGTACTTCTAAATTTCTTTGCTACTCTTACCCCTTTTTTCTTAGCGTCTACTACTTCCAAAACGAGTAGGCTAACTAAAACGGCTATAGCAATTCCAGACATAACCGAAGCGCCGGTCACAGTCAAAAGACTTGCTACGGGATAGGCTATGAGCGCCACGCAAAATCCACCCGGCGAACAAGTGGTAATTCCGCCCTCTGCCATTAGGTAGGATTTAGAAATATATTCGCCGAAAGAAGTTGGAGTTCCTAGTGCGATTACGTGCGCAAGCAACGCCGATAAAGAAAAAATCGCCGTCACTAAAATAACGTTCTTTTTAGAGAGTGGAATTTTCTTGTCGGTGATAAGCCTAACTCCCACGATAAACGCGTATAAAACTACGCCGTACGCAAAATACCCGAACGAGCCGAATAAAAAGGCGTTGACAAACTGACCTGGAGTAAAGAAAACCTTTTCTCTAGTTATTAAACACACCAAACACAAGGTAGCAAATAAAACGGTCACTACCCCTAGCGTTTCTTTGGTGAAAATATTACTCTTTTCGCTGTTTTTGTTAATCTCTTTGTTGCTCAAAACATACCTCTTGATTATATTTATTAAATTATACCAAATTCTTCGCCCGTTTACAATACTTTAGCAAAAAGTTTTTAAATATATTTAAATTTTAAATACACTATATTGGGGAACACTAGTTCTTTGCCCCACTACCCCTTGAATTTTAATAAAAAAATAAAGCCGGACGGCTTTGCACTTAGCAAACACGTTCGGCATATTTCTATTAGTTTTTTAGCCTTTATAAAGCAAGCACCCACATTGGCACTCTATAACT
>JAZOOV010000116.1:0-8840 GCA_045655215.1 Christensenellaceae bacterium
CTATCTCCAAATACAAATTAATTAAATAATATATAAACAATATATATATGATAGCACAAAAAAATTGCTAATTCAACATTTTTTAATATATTTTAAATAAAAAATAGAAAGATAAAAAATGTAAATAAGTTGAAATGAGAAGATTTATGTGTTATAATTTATAATAGAAAAATTATGGGGTAAAATTATGATTAAACACGTGGTTTGTTTTAAACTTAAAGAGGGGGAAGACGTAGATTTTGCCGTAAACTTGCTTTTAAGCATGAAAGGTAAAGTTGATGAAATTATCGATATCGAAGTAGGAGCGGACTTTTTGCATAGCCAAAGGTCTTACGATATAATTTTAATCGTCACCTTAAAAGATAAAGAAGCGCTAGATAGTTATCAAAGCAATAAATATCATTGTGAAGTTATTAAAACTCACATGCACAAGGTTAGAGAGAGTTCGGTTGCAGTAGATTACGAGTTTTAATTAAATAAAACAAGAGCATAATTAATAAAAACCGTTAGGAGAGAAGAGTTGAAAAAAAGGGTTAAAGGGCTATACGTCGATAAAAATATAGTTTGGGCAAAAATAAAAGAAGCGTTCACTTCGGTTTTGCCTATTTCTATTATAGTCTTTTTACTCTGTGTGACTATAGTTCCAGCTGAGAGTGGTAGGCTATTATCATTTTTAATAGGCGCAATTTTATCGACGGTTGGAATAGGGCTATTCACACTAGGCGCAGATACTTCAATGACGCCTATTGGCGAATACGTAGGTAAAACCATAATTAACACCAAGAGATTGTGGATTATACTTCCTGCATTTTTCCTAGTTGGAATTTTTATCACCATCTCCGAGCCTGACCTTGCCGTTTTAGCCGCCCAACTTTCAAACTCTATCGGGCATTGGCTACTCATTATAACTATCGGCGTTGGAGTGGGCGTGCTACTCGTGGTTGCCATCTTAAGAATAGTGCTTAAAATTAAGTTTAACGTAATCTTAATAGTGCTTTACGTTTTGACGTTTGCTCTTTCTTTTTATGCCCCAAAGCAAATAGTTCCACTTGCCTTTGATTCTGGTGGGGTGACGACCGGTCCAATGAGCGTTCCTTTTATTATCGCAATCGGCACGGGTGTCGCAATGCTTAGAACGGATAAAAACGCTAGCAACGATAGTTTCGGTTTAACGGCTTTATGCTCGATTGGGCCTATACTTTCCGTTATGATTTTGGGTATAATTTTAAAACCTCAAATCAATACGGTGACCGATTCTATAATAATTCCAGAAACGGCTAGAGCGCTAGTTGGCGACTTTGTTAAGGCACTACCAGAGTATCTAAAAGAAGTGGGAATCGCCCTACTTCCTATGGTGTGTTTCTTCTTTATTACTAGAACGTTTGGTACTAGAATTAGTAAAAATGCAGTTATTAAAATTTTCGTGGGAGTTTTTTATACCTACGTTGGCTTAGTGTTGTTCTTGACGGGCGTAAATTGTGGATTTGCTCCTATGGGAAACTTCATTGGAAACGCCATTGCAGGAAGCAAATTCCAAATGCTTATTATTCCAATAGGCTTTGTAATAGGTTTCTTCGTGGTTTCGGCAGAGCCTGCCGTTCACGTTTTAACTAATCAAGTGTACGAAATAACTTCGGGTATGATTCCTAAAAAAGCCCTTTTATATAGTCTTATGATTGGAACGGCTATTTCTTGCGGGCTAGCAATGCTTAGAATAGTTTTAGGGGTGGATTTAATGTACTTTTTAGTGCCAGGATATCTACTTGCGCTTATCCTAACTTTCTTCGTTCCCGAAATATTTACGGCTATTGCGTTTGACTCGGGTGGAGTTGCTTCGGGTGCTATGACTTCAGGTTTTTTACTTCCGTTAGCACTAGGGGTAAACGTTGCGGTTGGTGGAAGCGCAGAGTCGGGATTCGGCTTAGTTGCCTTAGTTGCAATGACACCGCTTATTACTATTCAAATATTAGGTTTGATATTTAGAATTAAGTTAAATAGAGTAAAGGCTAAAAACAAGGAAAGCCTTGAACAAATAGAGCAAATTATCGATTAGGAGAAGGATATGCAAGGTGTTAAATTTTTAGTAATAATAACTCATAGAGAGTTTTCCGAGCACTGCATAAAATCGTTAAAGCAAATAGGAGCGAAGTCGGTTATCTCAAAACTTTGCAAGGGAACGGCTACCGACGAACTATTAAACTTTTTAGATTTAGAAAAAACTGAAAAGATAATGATAGAAACTATGGTGTACGACCATCAAGCAGAAAAAATAAAAAGCACGTTAGTTAAAGACCTCAAGTTCAACTCTTCGGGCAACGGAATAGCAATGTTATTACCTGTTGACGGTTTGGGAGGAAACTTTGCAAGAAATTACTTTTTAGAGCAAGAAGAGAGCAAAAAGGAGATTGAGAGTATGGATCAAAGTAAATACGTTTTAATATTAACTATATGTAATAATGGATATAGCGACGTGGTTATGGACGCCGCTAGAGAAGCAGGTGCTACCGGTGGAACGGTTTCTAGGGCGCAAGGAACGGGTGCAGAACTTGCCAAGTTTTTCGGCGTGACCATTAGTGAAGAAAAGGAAATGGTATATATTGCATCAAAGAGAGAAAACAGAGATAAAATTATGTACGCAATTATGGAAAAGGCGGGCAAGGATTCGCCTGCTTTCGGCGTTGTGTTTGCTCTTCCCGTTGAAAAGATTATGGGCGTTGCAAGTTTGGAAGACTAATTATGGAAGAAAATCAAAATTATATTTCCCAACTTGAAAAATTCGGCGTAATTTCCTTCGTGCCAAAAGGGAATAGCATGTATCCCACCCTAAAAAACAAAGGGCAATCAGTTTGCATTAAGAAAAAGGAAAAACGCCTAGAAATGTTTGACGTTGGGTTTTATCTTAGAGAGAACGGAACTTTCGTTTTGCATAGAGTTTTAGAAGTTTTAGAAGACGGCTACGTTATGTGTGGCGATAGCCAATTTTACTTAGAAAAGGTAAGTGAGGACAAGGTTTTCGGCTATCTAACTCACTACTATAAAGGTAAAAACCTAGTAGAAGTAGATGAAAGACATAAGGTTAAAATAGCCAAGTTCTACAAAAGAAAAACTCGTAGAAAAATAAGAGTAAAAAGTTATTTATTTTTGCAGAGAGTAAAAAACAAATTAAAGAGAATTTTTAAAAGGAAATAAGATGTATTTAGAAAATCTTTGTAAACAAACGAAAAACGCTTGTGGAAGTTTATACTTAACGGATATTAGCGTTATAGATAAAGCGCTAAAAGAAATTGCAAAAAAACTAGTTGAAAATGCCGAATACATAAAAGAGCAAAACGGACTAGACCTTAAAAACGCTAGAGAAAAGGGTATGACCGAGGCCTTTATAGATAGATTAACTCTATCTAATAAAGTTATAAATTCTATGGCTGAAGGGTTAATTCAAGTGGCAAATCTCACTTCTCCCGTTGGCAAAATGGAGTACGAGTATACTAACCGTGAGCAAGCAATCGAGATAGAAAAAATCTTCGTTCCGTTTGGCGTTGTAGGTATGATTTACGAATCTCGCCCCAACGTGACGATAGACGCTTTCGCCCTTTGTTTTAAGACCAAAAACGCAGTTATACTAAAAGGTGGTAGCGACGGACTTTGTTCAAACAAGGCGCTAGTTGAGATAATTAAAAGCGTGTTAAAAGAAAACGGCATTGACGAAAACGCCGTTAATCTTATTGAAGATACTTCTAGAGAAACTACCGTTAAATTTATGAAGATGGATAAGTATTTAGATTTACTTATTCCAAGGGGCAGTAAAAAACTTATTCAGTCGGTGACTGAAAACGCCACCGTTCCCACAATTGAAACGGGGGCTGGAAATTGCCACGTTTACGTGGACGTTTACGCCGATATAGACAAGGCAGTTAAGGTAATTTACAATGCTAAAACGCAAAGATACGGAGTTTGCAACGCTTGTGAATCGCTCGTTATTCACAAGGATATTTTAGAAAAAGTCTTGCCAAAAATTGCCGAAAGTTTTTTAGAAAAGAAAATAGAAATTAGAGCAGACGATAGGGCATACCAAGTTATTAAAGATTACCCATATCTAAAAAAGGCGACGGAAGAAGACTTCTACGCCGAGTATGACGATGCTATTATTTCAGTTAAGACGGTGGATTGTATTTGCGTTGCAATAGACCATATTAACGAGCATTCCACAAAACACTCTGAAAGCATTATAACTGAAGATAGTGGTAGAGCCGATAAGTTTATATCGCTAATAGACTCTTCTGCTGTTTATCACAACGCATCTACTAGATTTTCAGACGGATTTGTGTTCGGGCTAGGCGCAGAGATAGGGATATCTACTCAAAAACTTCACGCAAGAGGTCCTATGGGGCTAAACGCACTAGTGACTACTAAGTACGTAGTTAAAGGTGACGGCGCAGTTAGAAAATAATCAAACGAAATAAAGGGCTCAAGCAATCACTTGAGCCCTTTTTATTTTAAATTATATTTATCCAGTACGTCAAGATAACGATATACTGCGTGGTGGCGAATTGGCCTAACGTAAGGGGGTGTGCTAAATATAAAATTAAAGGCAAATCTAGAGTCTTTTGACCTTTCAATTTTTATTAGTTCACCCTTTTTTATACGCTTTTTTATTAGATTATGATATGGGTACATATATTTAATATCTTTAGAAAAAACCTAACTATTCGTGTTTTTCTAAAAAAATAAAAAAAATTTTTTTGAAAAAGTGGCTTAATAGTATTGACAATTATTTTATTATGGTGTACAATTTAGTAAAATTTAGCACTTGAGTCTTGAGAGTGCTAACAAACTTGGGCAAAAAGTGCCAGAGGTATAAATGAAACTTTCAGATAGAAAGAAAAAGATTCTACAATACGTTGTAGACGACTATATTAACTCTGCTCAACCGGTTTCTAGTAAGAGCATAACTGAAAAGTATATGCCAGACATTAGTTCGGCTACGGTTAGAAGCGAGCTTGCAGGGCTAGAAGAGTTAGGTTATCTAAACCAGCCACACTCTTCGGCGGGTAGAGTTCCCTCTATAGAAGCCTATAAATTGTACGTGACCGAACTTATGGACAAGGGCAAGTTAACTTCTAAAGAGTTAAACTTTATCAAAGATGCCTTTAGAGATAGGGCTGATAACCTAGAAACAGTAGTTCAAAACACCGTTAAGGTTATTAGCGAACTAACCGATTTAACGTCTGTTGCAGTCACTTCTCATAGCGAAAAGGAAAAAATTCTTAAAATCGATATATTTAAATATAAGCCGACTAAGGCGCTACTTTTGGTGGTGACCGAGAGCACTCTTATTAGAGATAAGTTTATCGATATTCCTGAAAATATGAGTGACGAACAACTCCTAGACGCAGGCAGAATGATTTCTAACCTATTCGTAGGCAAAACCTTTAGTGAAATAGTTGACCTAGAAAATGCTATAACTGAAGAGTTCTCCGCATACAAGGAAATTTTTGAAAGGGTTATGTCGGCTATCGAAGAATACTTTGAAAAGGACAACGTAAAGGTAGTTGTTGACGGAGAGGGAAAAATTCTAAACCACACCGAGTACAATAACGACGGGGAAAAGGTAAAAAACTTCCTTTCGGTTGTCACTAGCAAAGATAGAATTTGCGAACTTCTAAATGGGGAAGACCAAGGCATTGAAATCAATATCAAAATTGGTGGAGATGAAAAACAAGATTTGCCAAAAGATTGCTCTATGGTGACGGCAACCTATTCTGCAGGGGGCGTAAGACTTGGCAGTTATGGCGTAATCGGCCCGCTTAGGATGGATTATCAAAAGGTTGTTTCCGTTCTAGAGGGAGTCGGTAAAATTCTAGAGGATATTTTGAACGAAAATAAATAGAGGATATATAATGAAAGAAGAAAAGAAGACCGAACAAAAGGTGGAAGAAATTCTCGAACAGGCAGAAGAAAACAATCAAGTTAAAGAACTTCAGGCTCAAGTGGATGACTACAAAAATAAGTGGATGAGAAGCGTTGCCGAGTTCGACAACTACAAAAAAAGAAACGCTAAAATGTGGCAAGAAGCCTTTAACGAAGGTGTTTCAAGCGTACTACTTAAAATACTTCCCGTTGGCGACAATCTAGATTGGGCACTCTCAATAGGACTAGACGAAAAGACGCAAGAGGGCATTAAAAACATTAAGAAAAAATACGACGAAACCTTAAAGAGTATGGATATCGAAGAGATAAATCCTTTAGGGTTAGAGTTCGACCCAAATACTTCCGAAGCCGTTATGATGGTCGACGGAGAAGAAGGTGAAGAAAGTGGTGTGGTTAAGCAAGTTCTTCAAAAAGGGTACAAGATTAAAGAAAAAGTAATTAGATACGCTAAAGTTAGCGTTATTAAATAAAAAATATTCATAAAGGGAGATATATAAATTATGAAAACTATAGGTATTGACTTAGGTACTACAAACTCATGCGTAGCCGTTATGGAAAACGGTGAACCGGTTGTTATAGCAAACGCCGAGGGCTCTAGAACTACCCCGTCGGTTGTTGCATTTCAAAAGGACGGAAGTAGATTAGTTGGTCAAGTTGCAAAGCGTCAAGCAGTTGCTAACGCAGATAGAACGGTTTCTTCAATCAAAAGACATATGGGCGAAAACTACAAGGTGGATATCGACGGAAAAGGTTATACCCCTCAAGAAATTTCGGCAATGATTTTATCAAAACTTAAAAAAGACGCTGAAAGTTATCTTGGTGGAACTGTCACCGACGCAGTTATCACTTGCCCAGCATACTTTTCAGATAGCCAAAGACAAGCAACCAAAGACGCAGGTAAAATTGCAGGCTTAAACGTTTTGAGAATTATCAACGAGCCTACTGCTGCCGCTCTTTCTTATGGTCTTGATAAAGAAGGCAAAACCCAAAAGGTTATTATCTATGACCTTGGTGGTGGTACGTTTGACGTTTCTATTATGGAAATCGGCGACGGCGTATTTGAAGTTTTAGCAACCAACGGAAACTGTAAGTTAGGTGGCGATGACTTCGATAATAAAATTATCGAATATCTAGTTAGCGAATTCAAAATTAAAGAGGGCATTGACCTTTCTAAAGATAAACTCGCTATGCAAAGATTAAAGGAAATGGCAGAAAAGGCTAAAATCGAACTTTCGGGCATGACCACTACCAACATAAATATTCCATTTATCACGGCTGATGCAACCGGTCCTAAACACTTAGACGTAGACTTAACTCGTCAAAAATTCGACGCTTTAACTAGAGATTTAGTTGAACAAACTATCACCCCTCTAAAGAAGGCTATGGAAGACGCTAAACTTTCTTATTCGGATATCGACAAGGTTGTTTTAGTTGGTGGCTCTACTAGAATCCCTGCAGTTATTGATGAAGTTAGAAAAGTGACCGGCAAAGAGCCTTTCAAGGGCATTAATCCAGACGAGTGCGTTGCTATCGGCGCTGCTATTCAAGGCGGCGTATTGTCGGGCGAAGTTAAAGACGTATTGCTTTTAGACGTCACCCCACTATCACTAGGTATTGAAACCTTAGGTGGCGTTTGCACTAAGTTAATCGAAAGAAATACTACTATCCCTGTTAAGAAATCTCAAATTTTCTCAACGGCTGCAGATAACCAAACTCAAGTTGATATTCACATTTTACAAGGTGAAAGAGAATTTGCAAAAGACAACAAGACTTTAGGTAGATTTGAACTCACCGGTATTGCTCCTGCTCCTAGAGGTATTCCTCAAATCGAAGTCACCTTCGATATCGACGCTAACGGCATCGTTAACGTTTCTGCAAAGGACATGGGTACGGGCAAATCTCAAAACGTGACTATCACTTCTTCAACGAACCTTTCTGACGCTGATATTGAAAAGGCTATCAACGAAGCAAAACAATTTGAAGAAGAAGATAAAAAACGCAAGGAAACGGTTGATTCAAGAAATAAATTAGACGGTATGATTTTCACGGTTGAAAAGTCAATGAAAGACTTAAACGATAAACTAACCGATGAAGATAAGGCTAAACTTGAAGAAGAGTTAAAAACTGCAAAAGCAGAGTTAGAAACTAACGATAAAGAAAAGATGGACGCTGCTTTTGAAAAATTATCTTCCGTTTCACAAGAAGTTTTCGCTAAGATTTATCAACAAGCGCAACAAGAAAACCCTAACGGCGCGCAAGGTGCAGGGGATAATGGTGGAGATACCGAATTTCATCAATAATATGTAAAAAAACCGAGTGAAAGGCAAAAATTTTTGCCTTTCAGTTTGTGGTAAAAAAAGGACTATCTATGGCAAAAGATTACTATAAGATTTTAGGTGTTGACAAAAATGCCAGTCAAGACGACATAAAAAAAGCGTATAGAAAACTTGCTCGTCAATATCACCCCGACCTTCACCCAGGCGACAATGCCGCCGCAGAGAAGTTTAAGGAAATTAACGAGGCTAATGAAGTTTTATCAGACGAAAAAAAGCGTAAAAATTACGATAATTTCGGCGATCCTAACGGCGCAGGATTCGGCGGTGCGGGAGCAGGTGCAGGTGGGTTTGGTGGCTTCGGTGGTTTTGAAGACATTTTCGGCGATATTTTCGGCGGTTTTGGTGGTAGAAGCCAAAGGGCGCAAACTAAAACTAAAGGGGACGACGTGACCGTTGAAGTGATGCTTTCCTTTTTAGACGCCGCTAAGGGTTGTAGAAGAGAAATCGTTTACACTAGAGACGAGCCTTGTTCTACTTGTTCTTCTACGGGTGCTAAAAACGGCACGGCTTATAAAACTTGCGATAAGTGTGGCGGTACGGGACAAGTTCAATACACTACTAGCAACGGATTTTTCC
>JAZOOV010000117.1:0-11307 GCA_045655215.1 Christensenellaceae bacterium
CTTCATAAGTTTTATTCTTGTTGCGTATTTAGCATCAAACATAAAATCACTCCATTCTAATAGAATTTATTCTATTATATCATATTTGAAAGAAAAAATAAAGGGTAAACTGTACAAATATCACGACACGTCTTGCTCAAAACAACAAAAAAGAGAAGTTTTTTACAACTCCTCTTGTTCTTTTTCGGTTTTTTCTTTAATAGGAATAAAAATACAAATTATAGCACCAACTATCACACCACCAATTATTGATTTTGAAATTATGTCATTTGTCATATCTTTTTCAACTTGTTTATAATAGGTTACTTCAATAGTTCCGCTTGCAACACCATAGCATCTACTACAAGCTCTATACCCTTGCTCTTTGGCTTTATCTTTTCCTTTGGCTACTCTTGAAGAGTGCAAATACGAACAATCTGAACTGTGATAACAATCCCCATAGTTTGTAACATAAACCTTTGGTTCTTCAACTACGTAGGGAATACTTTCGTAAGTAGGATTTTTTTTATCAACTAAAAAACCCAAACTTAACGATACAGCGATAATCAATATAGATATAATAAGAAATAGTCCTATTCGCCTAAAAACGATTTGTTTAGACATTTATATCCTCATCTTTTGCAACGTTTATTATTTTCTTTCCTTTCTTAGTAGCGTAATCAAATGCTATCTTTGTTCCACTCTTAGGTTGATAATCGGACAGCGCACGTCTTGATTGTTTTCTTCGTGCCGGCAAATAATTTTCATCATAATAGAACACACAAATATCACTTGAATTTATCATAGCTTGATTACGTTCTACATAAGAAGCAGCACCTGCATTTTCAACACCTTCGGGCATATATGTATCTTCATAAGACTCCAACAAATAATTCTTGTAAGAATCATCTATGTAAGCATAGGACGAGCGAACGTAGATTCTTTTTATATGTTGATACTCTTTTCTTAATTCAGAAACAACTTCCCAAGCCAAGTCATCAAATCGGCTTCGACTACCAAAATAAAAAGTATCAACACCATCTTTAATCAGTGTTGTGATTTTTCCTATCAATCGTTTCTCGATTGTTTCTTTATCCTTTATGGTGCGATGACCTATAAAGCAACACGATTTACTTTCCATAACCGTTTCCATCCTAAAAAACAAAATAAACCGTGAAAACAACGAGTATTTGTTTCCAACGGCTTTTATATTGCACGTATTAAGTTCATAGCAAAAATAAGAATGCCGCCCTCTTGCGAAAGCGACATCCGCAGATTATACCCTTTCACAAGCTACCACACTTCTTTTTTCGCTCACTTCTGCCATAAAGGAATTGTAAACGGATTGGATATAATACTACCAAGATTATATCCTTCACAACAGAAATATATAATTAAGCGAAAAATATGGACTGCTCCTATATTAAAAGTAAAAAAGAAATGTGGTATGTTTCTATTATACTACTTATGGATATAAAAGTCAATGCAAAACGCATCGCCTCTGCAAAGTTTAGAAAAACAAAAAACACCCACCTCTTTATGAAGTGGGCAGATTTTTATAAATCAAGTAATTGCTTTTTCTTTTTGTCAAATTCCTCTTGGCTAATAACACCCGTGTCAAGAAGCTCTTTGTAACGTTTAAGCTCTTCAACCGTATCCAAACATTTGCTTTCCTTAGGGTTAAGTTTATATGCTTCAAGCGCTTTTCTTATTTTCTCAGCTACTTCGATAGCATAAGCATTAACTCCTTTATATTTGAACATACCACCACAAAGCAAGAGTCTATTCCTATCAGTAAGAACGGGGACATCATTTTTCCAAGCATCATTTGCGCTAACAGGATTTAGAAAAATAATGCTTGCATAAGCACAAAGGATAGATGCGTTTTGGGTTGCAATCCCCGTGAAATCTTTATAGAAATAAGATGTCGCACGTGGACCTTCTACCTCAACATATTCATCATAAATTCTAATAACCGTTGGGCTATATGTAGGAGTTGTTCTAAAACATTCAGGAATATTGATTTCTTCAATAAGGTTTGCCATCTATTTGTCCTCTTTGTTAATATGGTTGTTGTTATGCTCTAACAATATTATTATACTATCTTGTTTTTGAAATGTCAATGTGAAACGCAACGCCTCCGAAAAGTAATTCCTACGGAAAGCAAAAAAATAAAGAGATTGCTCTTGCGAACAATCTCTTTTTGGCCTTTCCGGCGGGAATTGAACCCACAGTCTATCGCTTAGGAGGCGATTGCGTTATCCGATTACGCTACGGAAAGATTTTAACGTTTTGAAAGTTATTAAACGGAACAAAAATTATAAAATTTATACCGATTTTTATACCGATTTGATTTTTTATGTTGACAAAACACAATATATGGTGTATATTTGCTCTATTATGTACTATATTTAGTGATATATGACGGATAAAGTGTTTCCTTAGGAGGGGGCTGTTATATCCATTTAACTAAGGAAGCATTTTGTTAGATGCTAAACGCTTAATGTAAATACATTTTAGCAAATTATCGAAAAAAGGTCAAGAAAACGCAACACAAAAGAATTACGAAGAAAATTTTTAATTTGCCTTGACAACCAACTTTAACTTTTGTACAATAAAAACGAAAAAAAGGAGTAAAAAATGAAGTCTTATCAATACGTTAGAGATTTTGAAAATTTAGGTTTTGGGCTATTTATTCACTACGGATTATATAGCATAATAGGAAAAGGCGAGTGGAGTTTTGACACGTTAAACGAAGTTCAAAAGAAAGAATACGCAAAACTAACCGAAAAATTTTTCGTTAAAAAAGATTGGGCAAAGAAGATAGTTGCGACGGCAAAAAAATCCGGATGTAGATACGCCGTATTAACGACGAGGCATCACGACGGATTTTCGCTATACGACACCATGGGTTTAAGCGAATTTCAAGCGCCAAGTTCGGCATGCCAAAGAGATTTAGTTAAGGAATTTGTGGACGAGTGCAACAAGCAAAAGATAAAGCCTTTTTTCTATCACACCCTACTTGATTGGCACAACGGTGATTACGCAAACGATTTTGACTCATACATGGAATACCTAATAAAAAGCGTAGAAATACTCTGCATAAATTATGGTGAAATTGGAGGCTTATGGTTTGATGGTTTTTGGGATAAGCCTAGCGCAAATTGGCAGTTTGATAGGCTATATAAAACAATAAGAAAACACCAACCCAATGCAATGATTATAAACAATACGGGATTAAATGCATTAGGACAAGTGAGTCACCCTGAAATAGACAGCGTGACTTTTGAACGAGGCAAACCAACCTTTGTAGACAATAGTGACAGACCTAGAGCAGGCGAAATGTGTGAAGGCATAACCGACCACTGGGGCTACACCAAAGACGATATATGCTATAAGAGCACCAAGCAACTATTAGACACCCTAATCACCTGTAGAAAATGCAATTGTAATTTCCTAATTAATGCAGGCCCACTAGAAAACGGCACTATTTCCCCTATCGAAAAGCAACTTTTAGAAAATATTGGGAAATGGATAAAAATAAACAAAAACTTTATATATAAAGCAAGATCGAGCGAGATTACGGCAGAGAACGCAACAATACTAAAAGACGACCGTTATTACTACGCAATAATCCCTAACGTACCGATGGGAAGTTTTCACGAGCCAAACGTTTTAGATAGCGTAATCACCTTAAACACTAATAAGAAGATAAAAAATGCTATCTGGCTAGATAGCAAAGAAAAAATCAACTTAGAGAGCAAAAACTCATTTAGGCCGGTATCTTTTAGATACGGAACGAGTTTATATATGAGAGTTGCAAGATTTACCTTATAGGTGCAAGTATAATCTTTTTCAATATGGGAATAACCAATAAGCGAGTAGCAAAAAGCAATAAATAAGCGTATAATATAGTGCTACTAGTGACACGGAGAGACCATGGTAAAAAGAGGAGAATTGTATTACGCCGACTTAAGTCCCGTAGTCGGCAGTGAGCAAGGTGGATTAAGGCCAATATTGATAGTACAAAACGATACGGGAAACAAATATAGTCCCACCATAATAGCGGCGGCAATAACCAGCCAACTAAACAAAGCCAAGTTGCCCACGCACATTGAACTGCGCGCAAATCAGTTTGGATTAGTAAAAGACTCGGTAATTTTGCTAGAACAAATACGCACGCTAGACAAACGACGTCTCAAGGAAAAAATCGGGGAACTCTCCCCTATCACAATGAGCAAAGTAAACGACGCACTACTGATAAGCCTAGGTTTTTCTAACCTACTAAAAAACAACGTCTGATTTTCTCTTTAAACACAAAAAAGCCTATCAACCGATAGGCTTTTTTAACGCTTAAATGAACCATTAATTTTTAGATAAATTCTATAACGTCTTCTTGTTTTCTTCTTGATTTTTCTCTTAAGGGCGAATTTGAATAACCTAACGCTATGACGATAGAGCAATCTTCCCCGTCGCTAAAGTTAATAACTTTTTTAAGTTTTTCGTTATCAAGCCAACCGACGATTAGGCTTTCTACACCTAGCGATTTTGCAGTTAAGGTTATGTATGCTATAAGTTCGCCGATATCGTATTTAACAAAATAATCTATAGAGAATTTTTTTAGCACGTCTTCTTTTAGGGTAGTTGCCTTTTCCCCTAAAACGATAAACGCCTTAGCGTTTTTAAGGTATAAATTTCTGCCGTCGCAAGTGAGAGCGTCCTTTACTCTACTAACAGCATCATCACTAGTCACACAGTACATTTTCCACGGCTGACTATTGCAAGCAGAAGGAGTAAGTCTAGCAACTTCTACGATTTTTTCCACTAATTCTTTTTCTAAGGGCAAATCGTTAAAATCCCTACAAGCCTGCCTATTTTTAACTAATTCGATAAAATCAAACATACAACCCCCCAACGATATAATTTCTATATATAATTATACGAAAACTTTCCTTTTTTGTCAACGCTAACTAAATTTTTTAGGCGTTTATATCAAAGGCTTTTTCTCTTTTATATCTCTCTACTGCTTTTAAATAATTTTCTGAAAGGCTTAGAGTATACCTTTGCTTTTCGTCGTAAGAAAGGCTATCGAAATACTCTTTATCGGTTAGTCTACCCAAAGCGTCGGGGACTTCTCCTTCGCTATCTAAAAGCCCCTTTACTTTTAGATAAAACTCTTCCCCGTCGTCGTTTTCTCTTTTAATCTTATCGCTAACTTTTTTAGCGTAGTAATCTCTAACCTTAGAAGCGGGAATACCTGCTTTTTCGGCTCTAGTAATTTCTTCTTGAAGGTTTTTCGAGCACTTTTGCCAAAAGCCTTCTTTTAGGCGTTTTTTAGCCTCTTTAGCATATTGTTTAAGTGATTTTAATTGTTCTTCCATAAAAATTCCCCTGGGATTACAAAATTAGACAAAGTTCGACAAATTCTGTCAATATTTTCAAGGTAAAAAGAAAACCTACCGATATATATCTTCGGTAGGTTTTATCTTTAGCCTTTAATGCTACGTTTTCTTGCTGCTTCTGATTTTTTCTTTCTCTTAAGTGAAGGGCTTTCGTAGAATTCTTTCTTACGTAAATCGCCGATAATGCCATCGCGTGAGCATTTTCTCTTAAATCTTCTTAAAGTGCTATCAAGATTTTCGTTTTCGCCAACTCTAACAGTACTCATTTTTCAACCCTCCTTTGTCCTACGACGGTTAGTCGCTTAAACTCTTAAGCATTTAGATTATATATTTATGTGGAATTTTTGTCAACAAAAAAACAGCCTCTTTTACTTTTTTTGCGTAATTTTTTATCTTTTACTCAAATAACTTATTTAATTGGTTGACTTCGCCGATAACTAAGCGTGGTTTAATCTCGCTTTCTTCATAATCTTTAATGGTGCACTCCCCACTAAGAACTAGAATCGTGTCGACTCTTGCGTTTACCCCGCTTGCTATATCCGTGTAAATTCTATCGCCTATAACCACCGTATCTTTCTTTTCTACGCCGAATTTCTCCATAGCCTTTTCTATCATAAATCCACTTGGTTTGCCGATAAAAATGGGCTTTTTCCCCGTCGCCTTTTCTATTCCAAAACACATAGAACCACAGTCTGGAACGTAGCCGAACTCGGTTGGGCAAACCCAATCGGGGTTGGTTGCGTAATACGGAATATCTTTTAGAAGCATTTTGCAAGTAGTAGTGAGTTTGTCAAAATTAAGTTCGGTATCAAACCCAACGATAACGCACTCTGCATTATCATTATATTCGGTCGTCACGTTAAGTCCGCCGTCAATCAAATTTTTAATAAAAGATTTAGTGCCTTGAGCGTAAATTAGTGAGTTGTTAAATTCCTTTTTTAGAATTTGAATAGACGCGTCTACAGAAGTGTAAAAATTTTCTTCAGTAGCGTCGATAGAAAAGCCTAAAATCTTACTCAAATAGTCCTTTTTTCCTTTGGAAGAATTATTGGTAATAAAAGCGTAGTTAACGCCGTTATTTTTTAGACTAGAAAAGAACTCTTTTACGCCGTAAAAGAGCTTATCCCCTAGATAAATAGTTCCGTCCATATCGAAAAGCCAAAGTTTTTTGTTTTTCAAGAAGGAATAATCCTTATTAAAGTAATCTTTCATATTCACCAAACACAATAAATTTATGAAAAAATTATAGCAAAAGTGATGGGGATTGTCAAAGAAATTGGGGTTTTATCTCTTTAAGGCTCTAAAATATTTGAAATTTTACACTAGTAATGATATAATTAAAAAAAGTAATATTTATGGAGAGTTATATGATATCTGTTCCCGAAATGTTTTCAGCCTACGTTTTCGACCACGCAAAGATGAAAAAGTGGCTAAAAAGAAAAGACTACAATCAATTTCTTGCAACCGTAAATCAAGGCAACCCACTTTCTAAAGAGTTAGCGACGGCAGTTGCAGAAGGCATGAAAAACTGGGCAATTTCTATGGGTGCAACCCACTATACCCATTGGTTTCAGCCAATGACGGGTATTACTGCAGAAAAGCACGATAGTTTTATCTGCCCAACTGAAGACGGCAAGGTTATAATGAAGTTCTCGGGAAAAGAACTTATCAAAAGCGAAGGGGACGCTTCTTCCTTTCCTAACGGCGGACTTCGCTCTACTTTTGAAGCGCGTGGCTATACCGTTTGGGATCCCACTTCTTTTGCTTTTATTAAAGACGGCGCGCTATGTATTCCCACGGCGTTTTGCACTTTTTCGGGACAAGTGTTAGACAAGAAAACCCCACTTCTCCGTTCAACAAAGGCAGTTTCGACTCAAGCCAAAAGACTTTTAAATATCTTAGGCAAGCAAACTAAAGAAGTTATAGTGACGGTCGGCGCAGAACAAGAATATTTTTTAATTGATAAAAAGAATTATCTTCAAAGAAAAGACCTAATGTTTACCGGAAGAACGCTATTTGGCTCTAATCCAGCGAAAGGTCAAGAAATGGAAGACCACTACTACGGCAATATCCGTCCTAGAGTTCTAGCCTTTATGGAAGAATTAGATAGAGAACTTTGGAAGTTTGGCATTTTGGCAAAAACTCGCCACAACGAAGTAGCGCCTGCTCAACACGAGTTAGCGCCAATCTTCACCACGGTTAACGTTGCGGCAGACCAAAACCAACTCACCATGGAAATAATGAAAAAAATTGCCGAAAAGCACGACCTAATTTGTCTACTTAACGAAAAGCCGTTTAAGGACGTAAACGGAAGTGGCAAGCACGACAACTGGTCAATGTCAACAGATAGTGGCGAAAACCTATTTGAACCAGGCAAAAACCCTAAGGAAAACCGTCAATTCCTATTGTTCCTTAGTGCAGTTATTACAGCCGTTGATAGACATCAAGATTTATTGCGTTTATCGGTTGCTTCTGCAAGCAACGACCATAGACTTGGCGCAAGCGAAGCCCCACCCGCTATCGTTTCAATGTATATTGGCGAAGAACTTGAGGGCATTTTAGAAAACCTTTCTTCAGGCAAAACGTACGACGAAAAAGAGGCGAGCAATTTAGACACGGCAAGTGGAATTAAAACGGCGTTTAAGAAAGATAATACGGATAGAAATCGCACTTCCCCATTTGCATTTACCGGCAACAAGTTTGAGTTTAGAATGCTAGGCTCTGAGTGTAATATCTCTTGCCCAACGACTATGATTAACGTTGCAGTTGCCGAAGCGTTAGACGAAATTTGTTCTAGATTAGAAAAGGCAACCGACCTAAACGGAGAAATATTAAATGTCATTAAAGAATATTATTGTAAACATAAACGCATAATCTTCAACGGCAACGGCTACGGCGAAGAGTGGAAAGCGATTGCTAAAGAAAGGGGGCTACTAAATTTAGAAAACACCCCGTCAGCATTAGTTAGATATAACGATAAAAAGAACGTTGAACTTCTAGAAAAATACGGCGTGCTTAACGGCGAAGAAATTGACGCTCGTATGGAAATTCTACTTGAAAACTATTGTAAAACCATAAATATCGAAGCAAGAACAATGCTGGAAATGACAAAGAGAGAAATTATTCCCGCTTGCATTACGAGTATAAACGAACTTGCCGAAACCATTAGGCTTAAAAAGAAACTTGACCTTTCAAGAGAAACGGAAACCAAGATTTTAGAAAGAACGTCTGCCCTTTTAGACGAGGCGTACACGGCACAATTAAAACTAGAAGAAGTTTCTAAAAAGGTTAAAGCCGAAAGTGATATCGTTAAAAAGGCAAAAGATTATCACGACCAAGTGCTTAGCGCTATGAACGAGTTAAGAAAACCCGTTGACGAACTTGAAAAACTAGTTGCTAAAAAATATTGGCCTTTCCCCGCATATAGCGATATACTCTATTCAGTATAAAAAGTCCATAAAAAAAGCGAGATTAAATCTCGCTTTTTTCTATTTTTTTATAGTTCTTTTAGTATTCTTGCAGGGTTTCCGCCAATAACCACGTTATCCCCGAAACTCTTAGTGACAACTGCGCCCGAGGCAACTACTACGTTGTTCCCTAACGTCACGCCGGGGTTAATTATCGCCCCACCACCTATCCAACAATTATCGCCAATAGTCACGGGAAGCCCTAGTTCCACTCCGTTATATCTCTCTTCTGCTCTAACGGGGTGAGTTGCAGAGAATATACACACGTTTGGGGCTATCATACAATTATCACCGATAGTCACCTTGTTTACGTCTAAAATAATACAGCCGTAATTTGCAAAGAAGTTTTCTCCAACCGTAGTATTTACGCCGTAGTCAAAGAAAATTGGACCTTGCACCATAATATTTTCACCCGTCTTGCCGAAAATTTTCTTGATAAGTTTATCTCTTTTTTTAAAACTCGTTGGGCTAAGTTTATTATATTTTTGGCAAAGTTTTCTAACTCTTAAATGCATTGCGCGAAGTTCAGGATCGGCAGGGCTATAAAGCATACCTGCAAGCATTTTTTCTCTTTCGGTCATAGTAATCTCCTTTACTCGTTATCTACTCTTTCGATAGAAATAATGTATGGATTTTCTTCTATAATTTTGTTGAGCGCGCTTGATGGAAATTCCTTTTCGGTGTTAAGTTTAGCACTATAAACCACCCTATCTCCGTCTCTTTTAATTACCAAATGATTAAATCTCGTTATAGAAAATATTTCTTTTATTTTAAGATTCTCGTCGTCCGTTCTGTAAAATTCAATCTTAATTAAATAAGAGCGTTTAGGTCTAAAAATTCTAACGTTTAAGTGAAAAAGATATTGCACGAGTATTAAAACTATAGTCGCTCCAACAGCAAGCACGTAAAGTCTACCACCACACGCCATACCAACGCCTGCCGTAGCCCAAATACCTGCAGCCGTGGTAAGACCGGTTATTTCACGTTTTTTATAAACTATCATACCTGCCCCTAAGAAGCCGACGCCGGCAACGATTTGAGCGGCAACTCTCGCCGAGTCACTCTCTCCACCGAAAGCATATTTTGAAATTATCATAATTAATGCAGAGCCTACGCACACAATTGCGTGCGTTCTTATGCCCGCTTCCTTA
The DNA here is from genome assembly GCA_045655215.1 of Christensenellaceae bacterium. Classification (GTDB taxonomy): domain Bacteria; phylum Bacillota; class Clostridia; order Christensenellales; family Borkfalkiaceae; genus UBA1259. The sequence continues at coordinate 10,000 of JAZOOV010000117.1, forward strand.
GAACGTGTTTTACGCTCTAAACCGATTAAAAAACCTAAAAGGACGGCAAGCAATAAATCCACTAAGGTTGAAAGCTGAAATATTGAATCTTGTGGCATTTCAAACATGGTTTTTTCTCCTTTATAAATATTAGCGTTTATTATAATATAAAAATTAAGAATTGTCAATATTCACCTTAAAAAATATATCCATATTTTCGTTGACATTTTTCATATGTATTTGCTATCATTTAATTAATTTATTATAAGGCGGAAGTAAAAAATATGGAACAATTAAAAATGCTTTGGGAAAATGATGGAAAAGAAAACGTAATGCCCAAGTTAAATAGTGGATTAACGCTAAAAAGTTTCACTGAACTTGACTCAGCGTTAGAAATTTGGCTCGATATAGTTCAATATGGGCTATCTGATAAGAAAGAAACTGAAGAATACTATAAAACGTGCATGACCGACCTACCTAACTACCAAGAGGACAAATGCCTTTTTGTGCTTAAAGACGGAGTTCCCGTAGCGACAATCACGGTAGTTTGTGATTACGAAAAAAAACACGGTTTAATTCATATGGTTGCATGCAAGCCAGAATTTAGAGGGCTAGGAATTGGCACTCTCTTAAGCAAGTTAGGGCTATATTACTTAAAAAAAGAAGGCATGAAAACTGCTTCACTTAAAACGGACGATTGGAGAGTTCCCGCAATTAAAGGATATCTAAAAATTGGCTTTAAGCCAGATATAATCTCCGAGCCAGACTATAAAGAGCGCTGGGATAAAATTATGAACGAGATTAAGTAGTCAAATTTTTAGGAGAATTTATGAGAAACACTACTATTAAAGGGTTAACCGATGAATTTAGCGACGATTTAGGAAGCTCAGTAGACTACGTTGCAAAAGTTATAGAAATTGGCAAGTGCGTGGATTATCTAATATATGAGGTTCAGCTTTCAGGCAAAGAATTAAAAGAGTTTTACTCTTCCGTCGGGCTAGACAATACTCAATCTATAGAGAAAATAATAGACGAAAACGAATATATAATTAGAGCATACGATTGGTAAAAATGATACTTATCATAAAATTTTTTACTTTTAGTTTTTTGTTAAATATAATTAGTGTATAATCAGGTATGGGTATAGCCCATAAACCCCCGAGCGAATAGATGCATCGGGGTTTTTTTTCTAGAATAATTTTAGAGATTTAAAAAACTCCTTTATTTTAAGTCATCAATTCCTACCCGTTCAAGTCCCATCCATTTTTTCACACAAAAAAAAGACACCTTTTTGGTGTCTTTTTTTGGTGTGAAGGATGGGACTTGAAC
>JAZOOV010000118.1:0-3742 GCA_045655215.1 Christensenellaceae bacterium
GATTGACAATCAGGTCTATTCGCCGTCAAGTTAATATCAAAAATAACGTCTTCAATGCCTAAAACGTCCTTAACTTCTGCCCCTAAAGGATAGTCTTCGTTTAAGATCAAAATCCCGTAAACACTTGCGCCGGGATAGAAATCGTCAGTAATACCTAGTTCCTCACCAGAACAGAACATTCCGTAAGATGGAAGCCCACGGAGTTGTCCGTTAAAAATACGCTCGCCGTTAAAAAGTGTTGCGCCGTCTAAAGCAACGGGAACTAATGCTCCCTCAAAAATATTAGTAGCAGCGGTAATAATTTGCAAATTGCCGTATTTTCCCGCATCAATTTGACAAACGGTTAATTTGTCGGCGTTAGGGTGTTTTTCGGTTTTTAATATTTTTGCAACTACGATTTTATCAATGTTTTTACCATAATAAATGGTTTCTTCAACTTCTAGACCGCAAGAGAACAATTTCTTTTCAAGTTCTTCTACGGTAATATCTATATCTACAAATTCTTTTAACCAAGATAAAGGTGCTTTCATAATTATGTCCTATCAAATTGCTTTAAGAACTTAACGTTATTTTCAAACAACGTTCTAATATCGGTAATTCCGTATTTAATCATGGTCACCCTCTCAATTCCTAAACCGAAAGCAAGACCAGAGTAAACGTTAGAATCAATGCCACAATTTTCCAAAACTTTTTTGTTAACTACGCCTGCGCCGAGAATTTCAATCCAACCCGTTCCCTTACATAAAGAGCAACCTTTACCGTGACATTTTGAACAAGTCACGTCAACTTCAACGCTAGGTTCAGTAAATGGGAAATAAGATGGTCTTAATCTAGTTTTTGTTTGCTTATCAAAAATAATCTTAACAAACTCGTCTAGTAGACCTTGCAAATCGCAAAGCGAAATGCCCTTATCCACAACCAAGCCTTCGCATTGATGGAACATTGGAGAGTGTGAAGCGTCGTCATCCGAACGATAAACTCTGCCAGGACTTAAAATTTTAATTGGAGGATTTTTCTTCTCCATAACTCTAACTTGTCCTGTTGATGTTTGCGATCTCAAAACTATATCTTCATTGATATAAAAAGTATCTTGCATATCTCTTGCAGGGTGATCTTTTGGAATATTTAATGCCTGAAAGCAATAATAATCGGTTTCAATTTCAGGCCCTTCAAATATTTCAAAGCCCATACCCGTAAATGCGTTAATAATTTCATTTTTAACTATATTTAATGGGTGAAGATTGCCAGCAACTACCTTTTTACCCGGCAAAGTAATATCCAAGGCTTCTTTTTCAAATTGAGCCTCTAATTCTTTTTGTTTTAATTCTGCTTCCTTAACGTTAAAATAGCCCATAATTTCATCTTTAAGGTCGTTAACCATCTTACCAAAACTTGCCTTTTGGTCGTTAGGAATATCCTTCATACTGCGAAGCAATGAAGTCACTTCTCCACTTTTACCAACGTATTTAGCCCTTAACTCACCAATTTCACGCATAGAAGTGACGCTGGCTAAACTTTCAATTGCACTTTGTCTTATTTGATTAAATTTTTCTTGCATAAAGCCCTCCAAAAAATAAAAATTACGCCCCACATAGGGCGTTATTAAAACGCGATACCACCTAATTCACTTAAAAAATAAACTTTTTAAGCCTCAAAATTTTATAACGGAAATTACCCGACAAAACCTACTTAAACTATTTTCAGAATTGCACTCGGAACTGAAAACGCATCAATCTCTTACTAAAAATCTTTCAGCCTAGGATTTTCTCTCTAATAATAAGTTTACATTAAAGCGCCGTGTCTTCGTCAACGATTTATATAAATTTAATATTATTATACTTGTTTTATAATAAAAAGTCAACAATTATCCACCTTTTACCCACTTTTAAGAAAACAATTTCCCATTTAGATAAACTTCAGGAATCTTCCCAACCAAAACTGCTTCCGTTAGCAACACTTTTGTAGAAAATTCTTCCATATACTTATCAGTTGGAAAGTCAACATGTATTACGGTTTTAATCTCCAAATAGATATTGTGAAGAGTTTGATTTATCCCTGCCGACTTAAAGTCACTAACAAAATTACAATTTACACTTGAAACGCTAATAGACTTAAAATTTATTTCTTTACCATAACCAGAGAGAAGTTCAATTCCTGAAAATGCAAAAATAGGAATTGGCACTCCATTTTTTAGTTTTGCATCAATGTTTAGGCTAACTTTATCTAGCATTTCTCTACTGATTTTGTTCATATATACAGAGTTAGCACTCATTAACGTAATTTCGTTTTGTTGATTTTTTTCAACTATAATCAAATCTTCGTAGTTCACTCCAAAATTTAAGCACTCTAAAATAGCGTCGTTAACGCATTTAGAGTTTATTGAATAAATTTTATCTTGGCAAATTTCCCTAACGTTAGGCTCAACTATTTTTTCGTTATAAAAAAACAATAAAAAGATAATTGCTAAGGCTAAAAACAAATAAAAAAACCGCTTGAAATTCTTCTTGCGGTTTTTCTTTTTATAATAAATATATTCACTCGTACACTCTATCATATTATAGAGTATTTACTAAATAAAATTATTATTCATGAATCTTAACAATTTTACCCGTCTTTCTTGATTCTTCAGCAGCAAGAGCCATCAAATGACTTTCAACAGAAGCTTCCAAAGTAGTTTCTGCGCTAGCGCCGGTTTCAATCATATCACAAAGAGTGTTAATAAGAACGGTATCTCCACCACCGTGACCAAATCCGTCTGAAGCAAATTGCCTAATAAGTTCAGTGACGTCGTAAACAACCTTATCTTTACCAAATACGCAAACGCTTAAAGTTTTATTTGCGTCGTCAAACTTAATTTCTCCTAGTGTGCCGTGGAAGGTAATCTTTCTACCCATTTGTTCGGTAAACGCAGTCATAGTATGAGAAATACTTACGCCGTTTTCAAACTTTAATAAGCATTGTTGATAGTCAACTACGTCGTTATCGCACTTAAATGCACATCTTCCGTATTGATTATTCTTATATGCTTCTCTAATCTTTTCTTCAGTTAAAGGATATTCTTTATACAATACGTTGAAAGGCCACTCGTCCTTAGGACAACCCATTTTATGCCACAAATCAATATAAATTTTTTCAGCACTATATGTACAAGTGTCACGGAATTTACACTCGAAACATCTATCTGCACTACCTTCAGGCTTATTCTTTTCATTAAAGAAAGTCAATTCGCCTTGAGAGAATACCTGTTCGCACTTTGAACCAACGTAATATTGCATTAAGTCAAAGTCGTGGCAACATTTTTGCATAATCATTGGTGAAGTTTCATCTTCTCTACGCCAATTTCCACGAACAAAACTATGCGCTTGGTGCCACCACTCAACTTGTTCTGCCCACTCGATAAGTTTTAGATCACCTATAATTTTTGAGTCTAATAATTCTTTGATTTTTACAAATGCAGGAGAATATCTTAAAACGTGACAAACTACAACGTTTCTAGGATATTTTTTATGCGTTTCTAGAAGTTCTTCTAATTCTTCTTTTAATGGAGAAATAGGTTTTTCCATTAAGATTTCATATCCAAGTTCTAACGCTCTATTGCACATTCTAACGTGATCTCTATCTTGAGTTGCGATAACTAAAATATCACTGCGTTTTTCCTTAAAAAATTCTTTTTCGTCAGTAAAGCAATTTTCCTTTTCAACTCCCCATTCTTTTGAATATCTATTCAAAACCACAGTATCTA
>JAZOOV010000119.1:0-1631 GCA_045655215.1 Christensenellaceae bacterium
AAAAGATAGGATAAAATTCTTAAGAGGATTATTTTATGAATAAAAACTTGCGTAAATACGGGCTAAATTTTGATAAAAGTATTGAAAGATGGGATGAGGCTATTCCACTTGGAAATGGTAAAATGGGCTCTCTTATTTACGGAGATGATTCGCTAAAATTTGCCATTGATAGAATTGACCTTTGGGAAAATAAAAGCGCAGAAGTTTGGGAAAAACCCGAGTATAATTATAAGAATTTAACAAAGTTAGTTAACGATAGAAACGAAGACTCCTGGAATAAGTTGATTGAAACTTTTGAAATGGGTTTTCGCAGTAAAAATTATCCAACTAAAATTACTGCGGGAAGATTAGAGTTAAACTTTAACGAAAAGATTAAAAACGTTAAATCTAAACTTGATATAGTAAAAGCAGTTGCAGATTTTGAAGTTGAAACTGAGAGCGAAAATATTAAAGTCGTTTCCTTTTTAAGCGCAGTTAAATTTTGTGGTGTTATAAGGGTTTACGGCAAGTTTAGTAAAAAGTTTATAATTCCTTACTATATTTCTGGAAATACCGAACTTGTAAAAGATGAAAAAGCTTCTTTTACCGTTCAATATGATAGAATACTAAATTATCCACCAACAACAATTATTGAAGATGGTGAGTTTACCTATTTTAAACAAAAAACCTTAACCGATTATGAATACGGCGTAGTTTTACTAACTAAAAGTTTTGGAGAGTATACCGATATTTACTATGATATCGTGACTAGTGACGACAATTTAGACTATATTGAGTACGGCAAAAATAGGCTTGTGTCGTTTGCAAACGAAGGCTTTGACAAACTACTATTAGAGCACGTAAAATGGTGGGCGAAATATTGGAAAAAGTCGGATATCGATATTCCCGATAAAGACTTAGAAAAACAATATTATTTATCGTGGTATTTATTTGCTTCTACTTCTAGAAAAGGTTTTTATCCTATGCCTCTTCAGGGGGTGTGGACGGCAGATATTAACGCTCTTCCACCATGGAGAGGGGATTATCACCATGATACAAACACCGAACTTTCTTATATGTCTTACGTTAAGGCAAATAGACTAGAAGAAGGCAGAGTATTTGTTGATTTTATTTGGTCAATAAGAGAAAAAATTAAAAAATTCACAAAAAAATTCTTTGGAGTTAACGGATATTTGTCACCAGGAACGACTTCTATTACTGGCGAAGTTATGTCTGGTTGGACTCAATATTCTCTTTCTCCAACAATGACTATTTGGGTGGCTCAATGTTTTGACGAATATTATTTGTATTCTGGAGATGAAAAGTTTCTAAAAAATAGGGCTTATCCTTTCTTTAAGGGTGTAGGGCAAGCGATTTTAGGCATTTTAAGAGAAAAAGACGGAAAATTATTCTTGCCTTTATCTACCTCGCCTGAAGTGTTTGATGGATCGCTAAACGCTTATTTAGAACCAAACTCTAATTTCGACTTGGCATTACTTAAATATTTATTTACTACTTTAATTAAATACTGCGATATTTTAAACTTAGATTCGCCAGTTTATAAAAATGCTTTATCTAAATTAGGGCCTTATCACTTAATTGAAGAAAATGGAGAGTGGCGAAAGGGCACGCTTAAAGTGGATAAAAACACG
>JAZOOV010000120.1:0-13026 GCA_045655215.1 Christensenellaceae bacterium
AAGTTGTGTGTTTTTGCAAAGCAAAAAGAAAAGGACTACCGAAATTTTCGTTAGTCCTTTATGTTGTCTAAAATTCCCTACGGGAAGAGCGCATATTCGGTCTTTTTTTTGGTTTTTAGGATTTAGTTTTTTATAACAATTAGTAAATGATTTTTGGTAAAGCGTTTATCGTAAACCAATCTTTTCTATCTTGGTCGGTGACGATATAGTCGATATCTTTTATGGAGCAGAGATGAAAAGGTCCGTCTTTGCCGAACTTGGTGCTATCGCATAGGAAAACTTTAATCTTTGCATTTTTTATCATATGTTCACGCAAGGCGTTTTCTTCTTCAAAGCAATCGTAAATTTCTCCGTTAGGCTTAATAGAAGAAGTGGAGAAAAAGGCTATATCTGCATGATAACCGTTAATTCCGTTAATTGCCTTATCGCCGACTAAAACCGAGCGATTAGCGTCGCTTATTCTACCACCCGTCGAGTAGGCGGTCACCTTGCTTTTAGCAAGCAATGAAAGTGTGTCTATGCCGTTAGTGACCACTCTTACGTCTTCAAATTCCGAAAGATATTCTGCTATATAGTATGAAGAAGTAGTTCCGTCTAAAAAAATTAAATTTCCATTTTTGATAAGTTTAATTGCTTGAAGGGCAATTTTCTTTTTTATCAAACTATTTTGGTGAACTCTAAAGGTAAAACTTGGGAAGTATTCGTTTACGTCTGCAATCTGTGCGCCACCATGTGTTCTTAAAACTAGCCCCTTTTCTTGAAGGGTGGAAAGTTTACGCCTAACGGTAGAAGAACTGACGTTTAATTTTGATGCAATTTCTTCAACTGACGCAAATTGTTTTTGTGATAGAAACTCAAAAATTTCCCTTTCAATAGTTTTGCTCATATATACTCCAAAATTGACTGAATTGCGTGAAAATACTGCTTATTTGCCAAAAAATACGACCAACAAGTCAAAATATAATCAAAAGCACGCTTATTTGATTGAATATATTATAATATAAAAAGAAAAACAAGTCAACTTTAGGAGAAGAAATGTTTGATATCGTAGTAATTGGTGGCGGAGTGATAGGTGGAACTATTTTAAGAGAACTTTCAAAGCGAGAAGGTAGTTTTTGTCTGCTTGAAAAAAACGAAGACGTAGCGATGGGGCAATCTAGCGCAAATAGTGGAATAGTACACGCAGGGTTTGACGCAATTCCAAACACTAAAAAGGCAAAGTTTAACCTTTTAGGCAACAAGATGATGAAAGAGTATGCCGAAGAATTGGGGGTAAAATACGTAAATAACGGCTCGTTAGTTTTAGGTTATAACGAAGATGATAGAGAGATATTAAATTCCTTATTTGAGCGTGGCGAAAGGAACGGAGTTAAGGACTTAAAAATCATAGAAAAGGAAGAGATAAAAAGAATTGAGCCAAACGTAAACGAGAAAGTGACGTGCGCTTTACACGCACCGACGGGCGCTTTAGTTTGCCCATATCAATTGACGATAGCATCTATTGGGAACGCTATGGATAACGGAGCGAAATTAAAGTGCAATTTCAAGGTGGAAAAGATAGAAAAATTGGGCGACTTTTTTACCATTATTTCAAGTGACGGACAAAAGGTAGAAGGCAAAATTATAATAAATTGCGCTGGGTATTATAGCGACGAGATTTCTAAAATGGCAGGGGATAATTCGTTTACTATAGGTGCAAGAAAGGGAGAATATATTCTTCTTGATAGAGAGAGTGGTGATTTTGTAAACCATACCTTATTTACTACGCCTTCAAAAGCGGGAAAAGGCGTACTCGTCACAAAAACCGTGGATAATAATATTTTGCTTGGGCCGACTTCAGTTGAGATAGAAGACGACGATAATTCTACCACTAGCGTTGGGTTAGAATCTATCATAGAAAAGACGAGTCTTATGTGTGAGAGCGTTCCACTATATAACACCATAACTTCTTTTGCAGGGGTTAGAGCGTACGCAGACAAGGGCGATTTTATAATAGAAAAAAGTTTAGTTGTCGACGGCTTAATTAACTGCGCAGGGATTGAATCGCCCGGTCTTACTTCTGCACCTGCAATAGCAAAATACGTGGTGGAAGAATTGGTGGAAAGCCTAATCGACCTAAAGCCGAACAAAAAATTTATAGGAAAAAGAGAGCCGTACGATTTTTTCAAAAAATTAAGTATAGAAGGAAAGAACAAATTCATAGCAAAAGACTCAAGGTACGGGAAAATCGTATGCCGATGTGAACAAGTGACCGAAGGTGAGATAGTTAACGCAATTTATAAAAATCCACCTGCAAGAACGGTGTCGGCAATAAAGAGAAGAACGAGAACAGGTATGGGCAGATGTCAAAGTGGATTTTGCCAAGCGAGAGTAGTGGAGATTTTATCAAGAGAACTACAAGTAGATATGACCAAAATCACCTTAAACGGCAAAGATTCAGCGATACTAGTGGGGAAAACCAAATGATAAGAGAAAATTACGATATAGTTATAATAGGTGGTGGGCCTGCGGGCTTGGCTTCGGCAATTTCGGCGTATGATAACGGAGTAAAAGACGTGCTTATTCTAGAGCGTGAAGATAGGGTTGGTGGAATACTTAACCAATGTATTCACAATGGGTTTGGACTAACGAGATTCAAGGAGAGTCTAACCGGTCCAGAATACGCATATCGCTACGCGATAGAAGTGGAAAAGAGAAAAATTCAAACGCTAGTTAAAACCACCGTTCTATCAATAGATAAAGATAAGACCATTTTAGCAATAAATGAAGAGCAAGGGGTTTTCACCATTAAGGCAAAGGCAATAATTCTGGCAATGGGGTGTAGAGAAAGAAGTAAAGGCGCTCTTAATATTGCAGGAAGTCGCCCATCGGGTATTTTTTCTGCAGGCACGGCTCAAAAATACGTTAACGTAAAAGGGTATTTGCCGGGAAAGGAAGTGGTGATTTTAGGCTCTGGTGATATTGGGCTTATAATGGCTAGAAGAATGACGCTAGAAGGGGCAAAGGTAAGGGCAGTTTGTGAAATAATGCCGTACTCTAGTGGACTAAAAAGAAACGTAGTTCAATGTCTAAACGACTTTAATATTCCACTATATTTAAGCCACACTATAACTAAAATTCACGGAAAAGACAGAGTTAGTGGAGTGACCATTAGTAAAGTGGATGAAAAAAAGCGTCCTATTCCAAGTACCGAAACGTATTTTGATTGTGATACCATACTTTTTTCGGTGGGACTAATCCCCGAAAACGAATTAAGTAAAGGACTAGGCGTTCCACTTTCACCTAAAACTAAAGGGGCTATCGTTTATCAAGATAGACAAACTTTAGTGGACGGCGTTTTTGCGTGTGGAAACGTATTGCACGTTCACGATTTAGTAGATTTTGTTTCGGAAGAGTCTTCTCTTGCGGGAATTAGCGCTTCTAATTACGTAAAAAACGGCAGTCATCAGCGCGACCAAATAGACTGCATAAACGGAAAAAATATCGGCTACGTTTTGCCACAAAAGATTGATAAAAATATTAAGGGAGACGTAAAGATTTACTTTAGAGTGACGGGCGTATTTAAGGATGTTAAAATCACCCTTGAAAACGACGGAAAAGTAATAAAGGAAAAGATTAAAAAAGTGGCTTTGCCCGGCGAGATGGAATATATAATCTTAAAGGAAAAAGAAGTTCAATCGTTAAAGGGTGAACTATTACTTAAGTTGGAGGAGAATATATGAAGAGCGTTTTCTTTCCTTGTGTAGAGTGCCCATTAGGTTGCGACTTGACGGTTTTGTTAGAAGAAGAAAAGATAGTTAAAATATCGGGAAATAATTGCCCTAGAGGGAGAGTGTACGCAGAGAGCGAAGTGATTTTGCCAAAAAGAGTGTTAACTACTACCGTTAAGATGAGTGACGGAAGAGTTTTGCCCGTTAAAACGGATAAGCCGATTGATAAAACCAAAATGCTAAATTTAATGGAAAAAATAAATAAGATAATGGTAAATCCACCTATAAAAATGGGTGAAATAATAGTTGAAGACTTGATAGACGGAGTAAATTTAGTTGCTACGGACGTTCGCTAGGCATTAATATTGATTAAAGAATTTATTTTTATAAAAATAAAAAGTTAAAAAGGTTGATTAAATTAAAGTGAAGTGGTAAAATAAAGAAAAGTCAAATAGGAGAGTAGTAATGAATTTTAATTTAATGCATCCTGCAGAGCAAATAGTATTGCTCATCAATAGAGTATATCAAAAGGGGCTAACCACCACTTCTGGTGGCAACCTTTCTATAATGGATAGCGAAGGTAATATTTGGATAACGCCGTCTGGAATAGACAAAGGCTCGTTAACTCCAAGTGATATTTGTAAAGTGTTGCCCGATGGAACGGTAATCGGCAAGCATAAGCCTTCGGTAGAATTACCATTTCATAAACTAGTGTACGAAACAAGACCAGACGTGTCGGCAGTATTGCACGCGCACCCACCGGCACTAGTTAGTTATAGCCTAATTAGACAAGTGCCAAACGTAAATATAATTCCAACCCCACACCAAGTTTGTGGGCAAGTTGGTATTGCTCCTTACGAAGTTCCTGGTAGCGATGCGTTGGCTCAAAGAATCGTTAAGGAAATTAAGAAAGGACTTAACGTTGTAATTATGGAAAACCACGGCGTTATAACTTGCGCCGATAGTTTATTCGAGGCGTTTAAGCGTTTTGAAACTTTAAACTTTGCTGCTTCTATTGCAATCACGGCGTCTGTACTTGGCACTCCAGAAGTTTTAACCGACGAGCAAATAGAATTAAATAGTAGAAAGGGTTTAACTTCATTAGGCGAATTTATACCTACTACTTTTTCTAGCGAAGAGAGAAGATTAAGAAAGGAAATGTGTACGTTAATTCATAGATCCTATGATCAAGGCTTGTTTACTAGTACGCAAGGAACTTTCTCGGTTAGACTAAATAAGGATAGTTTTTTAATAACTCCGTACGGGGTGGATAGAAAATATATCGAGCCCGAAGATATAGTGAGAATTGATCACAATTGGAGAGAGGCAGGCAAGAGACCAAGTAGGTCGGTGGCGCTTCACAAGATGATTTACGACGATCACCCTGAAATTAACGCTATCACCGTTGCTCACCCCGAGCATTTAATGGCTTTCGGCGTCACACATACTGCAATAGATAGCCGTACTATTCCAGAATCTTATATAGCGATGAGAGATATCGTTAGAGTTCCGTTTGGAACGAATATTGTAGATCCTAAAAAGATTTCAAACTCTATCAGCACTAAATCTCCTGTAGTATTAGTTGAAAACGACAGCGTAATTAGTACGGGAACTTCTCTTATCAACGCTTTTGATAGGTTAGAAGTAGCAGAATTTACTGCTAACACTATAATTCACGCAAAACTAATCGGCGATATAGTAAAGATAAGCGATAAGGAAGTTGAAGATATAAACAAGGCGTTTAATCTTAACTAGGGAGACATTATGAAAAAAACTATACAAGACTTAATAGAAATATCAACCTATGCAGGCGATAGAGTAGATTATACTCAAGGTGGTGGTGGAAACACTTCGGTAAAAAAAGACGGCGTTATGCTAATAAAAGCGTCTGGTTATAGACTAGTTGATATCACCGAAAACACGGCTTTCGTTGCTGTAGACAAAGAAAAAATCGAAAATTATTATAATTGCGTTGACCTATCTGTTAAAAAGGATTACGAAAAGGAAAGTGCAGAGATTTCTAAAGGGTCAGTTATTGCTATGGACGGAATAGAAACACTTCGCCCAAGCGTAGAAGTTGGATTCCACGCAATACTTAAAAAATACGTAATACATACCCACTCGGTATATGCTAATATCATTACTTGTAGCGTAGAGGGTGAAGCCCTTGCAGAAAAGTTATTTAGTGATAAAGATTTTGGATATATTTTTATGCCGTATATCAACCCAGGTTTTGAACTCACTTTGGCAATGAAGACCAAGATTGAAAATTACGTAAAAGAAAAGGGTAAATTCCCAGAAGTAATTTTCATGAAAAATCACGGCTTAGTTGTCACGGCAGATTATCTTGAAAGGGTTAAGGCGATAAACACCGACGTTAACGAAACTATAAGAAAATACTTTGGCATTGAAGATGTGTTTAGATCGGTTGATTTAGTAGAGTTAGACGGCGGATATCGTTCTAACACTAAAACGGTGGTGGATTTCGTTAGTAAAAACGGCTTGACTAAAGCCCTTTTAGATGAAAAGCCACTTTATCCCGACCAACTTGTTTATCTAAACAATATTTTGGCTTTCTCACCTGAAACGTTAATCGTAAAAGATGGTTCGGTAGAATATAAGGCAGACCTTAAAAAAGCAACGACCTTAGAAGAAACGTTATTTGCATATTTATTCGTAATCGAGAGTATTAAAAATGCAGGTTTAACCGTTTCTATTATGAACGAAAAGGAAGTTGATTTTATCAACAATTGGGAAGCCGAAAAATATCGCCGTTCAGTAAAATAAAAAATAAAAGCAAAAGAAAAAAGAACGAAATAAAAATTTCGTTCTTTTTTTATGGAGATGAGGTTTAATGAATAATATATATTTATTAACCTTTTTTACTTTCTAAACTATTTGCAATGCCAGATAGTAGAGATGCTACTAAGCAAAGTGAACCACCTATGATAAGATTTGTAGTAAGCGAGTCCGTTCCAATAATAACCGAGATTACGCTAGTGACAACTGCCGAAAAAGGCATAATAACTGCAACTGCCGTAGGGTTAATTTTACGCATAGCCTTAGTTCTTAAAATCCAACAAATTACCCCCGAAACGAGAGCGTTAACTGCAATAACTAAAAGTGGAATTGGGGCAAATGCAAACTCACAAGGCACGACGCTAGCGCCGTCAATTTTTATTACGTGCAATAATGGAACGGAAATCCAACATAAAATTGCCTTAACACTTAGTTGAATTAGTATGTATAGGCTTGCCTTGAGTTCACCTGAATAAATGCCCGTTCCTGCAATATTAAATGCAAAAAGTATTCCAGCAATCGCACACAATAGGTCGCCAATTCCAATTGAGAAATTAAAGATATTTATTCCACTTAAAATAAATGCGCTAACTAGACATAAAATACTAGAAAAAACAGTTAAAAAGGAAGGTTTTTTTCTAGTTAGAATAAACACCAAAATAGGAACTACCACGCAAGAAAGATTTTCTAAAAAAGCGTAATTTGCAGGGGTGGTAAATGGAAGACCTATCTTTTGTACTAGTTCTGCAATAGACATAAAAAGCCCCGTTGGAATAGCAACTTTTAGGTATTTTTTGGAAATTTCACCTAGTTCTCTTCTGCAAAATATAAGCAAGAAAATAACCGAAAAAGTAGATGCAATAGCTGAATAAACGGTTGCCGAAAAATAATCTAAAACGCCGTTGATTATTACGGGCACTGCACCCCAAATAAGCACGACTAAAATGATAGAAGAGTACGCCTTGCTTTGAGTGTATTCAGTTTTTCTAACGTTTATTGGTGACATAACTTAATTCCTTAATATAAAAATTAACTAGTAATAATATATCATAATACTTGACAATTGAGAAACGCTAAATTATAATAGGGGTATAAAAATTTTTTATACCCTTTCGATTGAAGTTATGGAGTAAGTTTATGGATTTAAACAAGATAAAAGCAGTATTAACTGCGCTTAAATTAAAGAGTTTTTCTAAGGCTGCAGAAGAACTTGGATATACAAATTCAGCCCTACTTCACATGGCTGACTCTATTGAAGATGAACTTGGCGTTTTGCTATTTAAAAGGTCGTTTGCAGGCGTTGAGTGGACGGAAGAAGGAAAGGAGATTAAGCCCTTTTTAGAATCGCTTTTAGAAAAAGAAAAGGCGCTTAGAAGAAAAGTTGGGGAATTGAAAGGGGATAAGGAACACTATTTAAGAATAGGTTCGTATTCAAGTATCTCATATCATATTATTCCAAAGATATTAAAAAATTTCAAAAAGTTATATCCTGAAATTAGAGTTTCGGTAATAGTTGGCAACACTTTAACCGATTGGCTACAAAACGATATAGCAGATATTTTGTTTACAGATTCTAAACCAAACGAACAAAGCGAGTTTGTTCCTATTTTAGAAGATCCTTACGTGGCCGTTTTTCCAAGCGAACTTTGCGCTAATAAAAAGAGCATAAAAAGAGAAGAAATGTATGCCCACACCTTAATTTCGGTAGAAAAAAGTAAGGAAGAGGCGTACTTTGATAAAAGTAGATTTAGCGAGCAGTTAAACTATGAATCGGTAGACGATTTTTCCGTTCTTTCAATGGTTAAAGAAGGTCTTGGCGTGGCAATACTTCCGTCCCTTGTGGCAAATAGGCGAATGCAAGGCGTTCAATTGTTAAAACTAGAGCCAAAGTTAAGTAGAGTTTTGGGCTTTGCGTACAAAAAGAGTAAAGAAAAAAGTTTTTCTACCGAAAAATTTTTAGAGTTTTTAGGCGAGCAATATCTTAAAGATAAATAAATAGGAAAAGACACAAAAATAAAAATAATTAAAAACGCTTTGAAAATGGGCATATAAATGGTATAATAGTTGGGTAGTACTCAAGGAGAAAACCTTTATGATTAAGATTTTAGTTGATACTTTAGGTGGAGATAAAAGCCCTATCGTTAATATTGAAGGGGCTATAAAAGCCTTAAACAAAATTGTCGATTTAGAACTAGTATTAGTTGGCGACGAAAAGGATATTTTAGAAAAATTAGCAGATAAAAAATACGATAAAAAAAGACTTTCTATAATTCACGCACCAGACGTAATCGATTGCAACGATAAGCCTACTGAGGCTATTAGGCAAAAGAAAGAGAGTTCAATGTATAAATGCTACGAACTTTTAAGGGGAGATGAAAGCGTTAACGGTATGGTGAGCATAGGCTCTTCGGGGGCGTTGCTTGCAGGCGCAGTATTAAAACTCGGTAGAATTAAAGGGGTAAAAAGACCTGCGTTTTGTCCAATTCTTCCTACCATGAATCAAAAGGTAGTGGGGGTTTGCGATAGTGGTGCTAACGTCGATTGCGACGCTAATTTATTAAAGCAATTTGCAATTATGGGAAGCCTATATATGCAAAAAGCGTACGGGGTGGAAAACCCTAAAGTTGCCCTTCTAAACGTCGGTGTAGAAGAAGAAAAGGGCGACCTTATGAGAAAGGAAGCGTACGCCTTATTAAAAGAGCAAAACACGGTTAATTTCGTGGGTAATATGGAAGCGAGAGAACTTCTTAAAGGGGACGTGGATTTAGTCGTGTGCGACGGATTTTCGGGCAACGTTCTAATTAAATCTACAGAGGGCGCTTGCATGGAAGTTCTTAAACTCGTAAAGAGAACTTTGCTATCTAGCCTTAAAGCAAAAATCGGCGCTTTGTTTATTAAGAAAGACCTTTATAAAACCAAGCAAATTATGGACTACAATAACTATGGTGGCGCAGTAATTTTAGGCGCTAAGAAGACGGTTGTTAAAGGGCACGGCTCGGGAAACGCAGAGAGCGTTTATCATTGTATAGAGCAAGCGTATAATTTAGAAAAGAACAATTTAAGACAAGCAATAGAGAGTGAACTTTCTAAAATAAGCGAATAAAAACTTATAAAAAAAACGGGTTAACCGAATTGGTTAACCCGTTATCTTTTTTAAATTTTATAGCCCGATATAAACTGCAAGTAGTAAGAAGCCTGCCGATATAATAAACAAGGCTAGTTGGAAAAGCGCCGTCTTTTTAAGCCAATTTGCATAACTTACTTCTGCAAGGGAAAGACCAACTACTAAAGTTCCGCAAGTTGGATATAAAACGTTGGTGTATCCATCGCCAAACAAGAAGGCTAGAATAATGATATTCGTGCTTATGTGTGGGATTGGGGCTATGGTTAGTAGTGGAATAAGTAATAATGCTTTTGCCGCTGCACCAGGAATAAAGAATTCAAACACCAAGATTAGAAGATATAGTAAAATTACTGCAACGTATGGAGATTTAGAAAGAATATAAGTGTGGCAGTAGTGGAAAATGGTGTGTAAAATATTTCCGTTGTCTGCAATATACTTAACGCTAAAAGCAAGTAGAATAATAACGATAGACGGAGCAATATCTTTTACGCCTTCCCAAAGTGCTAAAAGAGTAGATTTTAGAGAATCTAGTGCCTTTATTCCTATGATAAACGCGCCGACTACGAAAGTTAGCGCCATTAGCACCATGCCTATTCCAAGGTCGGCAATAAATGGAACTAAAGAAGCGATTACTATAACTGCTAAAACGGTTATAAATAATATGATAAGTCTTCTTGACTTATCGGCAAAAATCTTTAGCTCAACGCTGTCAAATTCTTCCATTTCCACGCTTTCAGTGGATTGCAAGTTTCTCTTTTCATCTCTCTTTGCCATAGCAACTAAGTAAAGAGAAGTGAGAGGATAGGTGACAACGAAAATTAACGCTCTAAACCAAAGTCCGTCTAGCGTGCTAACGCCTGCAAGTTCAGAGGCGATAGTTATGGTAAACGGGTTAAAGGTTGCAACCGTAAAGCCAACGCCGGTAGTTATTAAAACTAAACTTATTGCTTGGAAGTTGCTCCACTTCATAGCCTTAGAAAAGGCTAAGAATACGGGGAAGAGAATTAACATTTCTTCTTGAAGCCCAAAGCAAGATGCTAGAAGCATCATAAATAAGGTGATTATCCAAATGAGAAGATAACGTCTGTGATAGAACTTATGTATGATAAGTTGAACGAGAGCATATAAACTGCCCGTCTTATCCAAAATCTTAAACGTTCCACCGAGAACTAGAAGAACTAAAATAATTTGAATAATATTAAAGTTTCCCTCGCCAATGATAAGTGCTTCTATTGGAGCGGTAAACCAACGCCAAACGGGAAGTCTAGTAGTGCTTTCTATTTGGTGAAAAGATTCTACAACGTAGTTTCCGTTAGCGTCTTTTAGGTATTCGCCTGCGGGAATTACAAACGTTAAAATTCCCACTAAAATCATAACGCCGAGTAAAATCGAGCAAACGGTTATAAAACTTTTTAGCCCAAATTTAACATCAAAAATTGCCTCTTTATTCTTTTGACTCATCAACTTTCTCCTTTTTATCCTTTGTTTTTTGTTGTTTTGGTGTAAAGATTAAATCTATGATTTTATTCTTATATATTAACGAGAGTATTACGCACGCTAAAATTACTACTAGTAAAACGTAAGAAGTTATAGGCGATTGTGCGCCCGAAGTTATTTTAACTCCCGCCCAAAGCGTTATTACAATATCGGGGATAGGACCTATTAGGGTGACTAGCGAGTATTTCCACCATTTCATACCACTACTTGCTGCAACCATGTGTATTAAGAAAAAGGGAACAAATGGTGCTAG
This sequence comes from Christensenellaceae bacterium, assembly GCA_045655215.1. Lineage (GTDB taxonomy): Bacteria > Bacillota > Clostridia > Christensenellales > Borkfalkiaceae > UBA1259. The sequence goes on from JAZOOV010000120.1 coordinate 11,384, forward strand.
ATAGGCTAAAACGATAAAGAAGAAAATACTTCTTTTACTATTTTTAATTTTCTCTTCAAGTTTTTTTCTCTCTTCAATTTGCTTTTTTGTGCTAAAAATTTTGAAGGTTTTAGTAAATAAAAACACTAATTGACTCGCGATAACTATAGATAGTAAAACGTGCACGGTGGAAAAGGGAAGTCCGTAAGCAACTGCAGATGCTAGTTGAATAGGAACTGAAGATATAACGGGCACGAAGAAACAAATTATAATAACAAGCGAAATGCAAATAACGCCCATTACGCCTAGCCCTCTAATATAATCTTCAACGATTTCCATACCCGTTGTCATTTGAGTAAATAGGTAGGTGATAACGTCCCAATTCAGTATTGAAAAAACTACGCCAACCGTAATTGCAAGCCCTGATAAAATCAATAGCCAAACGTTTTTTCTATTAACCATTATAAACCTCCCGACTGGCTTTGTTCCAATCCTCGTCGTAGAGATTGTGTATCTCTTCGGTTGCAAGAAGCCATTTGGTCATTAATTTATAGTTTTCTAAAAGTTTAAAATTGAAATATTCGTTTTTATAGTATAGGTCGAAGTCGTAATCTAATGAAATTGATAGGGAATATAGTGATTTTGCATCAAAGAATATATCTACGTCTTCGCCGTATTTAGTGCCTACGTATCTTAAGCCTTTATTGGTTAAAATCAACTCTCCACCACCGATATACATAAGCGAATTGTTATTGGTTATCTTATTTGGATTTATCGTGCCGTACTGAACTTTTGCCTTAAGACAGAAATCTTCCTTTACAACTTCTTTTCTAATTTCTTCTCTTTGCCATTTATACCACTCGTCAGTATTTTTAAACGGCAACTCCTTTTCTACGGGGTATATATCGTAGTAAGCGTCCATTTTAATAGCGAAACCACAACAAGTACATCTCATTTGGTCGCCTTGGGTTTTAAACTTTTGCTCGCTAGAACAATGTGGGCATTTGTAGATAATATTATCTAGCCCGTCGATATTTGGTTTTTTGCCTATGAAGGCAACCTTTTCATCCTTAAACTCTTCAAATTCGTTATACTTAAATTCTTCTAAAAGTTTTGCGTAAATTTCTTCTTGCGAATATTTTTTAAAGTCTTCTCCGTCAAAGAGTTTAGAGAAAGTGACGGTCACTTTTCCCTTTCTAAAATCTCTAGAAAATCTAGGCTTGCTAAAGTAAGAGCCCTTAATTTTTACTAGGGCAACGGGAAGACCTAGTTTGCAAATAAATTTTAACGTTGCAGGGTTAATAGGGTGGGTAGAACCACTTGTCGACTGAATACCTTCTGGAAAGATAACTAGGCTATCCTTAAGTTTTATAGCTTGCATCATTTGTTTAGTTGCGAGAAGGTCGGGCTGATATAAATATTTAGCGATAACTCCTAAATGCTTTAGTAGAGTGTAAAAATATTTTTGAAATATATTTTGCATACCGCAAAGAGCATGCACGTCCCCCCTTTTCATACCTGCAAAAACGTAAATAAAATCGTCTCTTGATTTATGTTGACAAAGGTACACTATTTGCTTTTTACTAATCTCTTTATAACTATCTTCGTATACAAAGGTGGCGTTTTTCTTTTTTGCTATAGAAGAAAAAGCCCTAATAATAATT
>JAZOOV010000121.1:0-4407 GCA_045655215.1 Christensenellaceae bacterium
TAGGTTTGCTAAAGGTAGTGCAATAGATCTTGAAAAATACGCAAAATCTAAAGGGCAAGAACTAGAAGTAGTTGATTTTATAAATTTTGAAAATGAAAAAATTTCCACTTCAACCATTAAAAAACTACTAAAAAACGGGGATGTAGAAAGGGCGAACCTACTTTTAGGCAAAAACTTTTTTGCTATGGGAAAGGTCTTTCGAGATAGAGGCGTTGGAAAGGAACTTGGCTATCCAACGGCAAATATAAAACTAACTAGCCAAAAACAAACGCTAAAAAATGGCGTTTACGCAGGCAAGGTTAGGGTTTTAGACAAAGAGTATAAAGCCGTAATTAACGTTGGGGGCAGGCCGACTTTTGATTTAAATGAAACGCTAATTGAAGCCCACTTAATTGGTTTTAGTGGCGATTTGTACGATAAAACTATAACGGTAGAGTTTGAAAAATTCATAAGAGAACTAGTAAAATTTAGCGATATAGACAAACTAAAGGCTCAGATAGAAAAGGATAAAGAAAAGGTAAACTAAATGATAAAATTTGGACCTAGTGGAAACTCAACTGCATTTTTTGAAGCGGGCAAAAGTAAAAGCGAACATTCTGCCGTTTGGGTAGCCGAAATGGGGCTTGACTGCTTTGAGTATTCTTTTGGTAGGGGAGTAAATTTAAGCGACGAAAAGGCGATTTTTCTAGGCGAAGTTTTTGCCGAGAATAACGTAGAGATTTCCGTTCACGCACCATACTATATAAATTTTGCTAACGTAGACGAAGAGATGGTTGAAAAATCTTATAGATACGTTTTAGATTCTGCAAAAAAGGCTAAACTTTTAGGTGGAAAGAGAGTGGTTTTTCACCCTGCTAGCCAAGGTAGACTTAAAAGAGAAGAAGCCGTAGAACTCACTAAAAAAAGAATTGAAAGGCTTAGTAGTCTTATCTACGAAGAAGGGCTTGACGACTTGATTTTTTGCCCCGAAACTATGGGTAAGCAAGGACAAATTGGCACTATAGAAGAGATTGCGTATTTTTGCCAAACGGACAAAGTGTTTATTCCAACAATAGATTTTGGGCATATAAACGCAAGGGAACTCGGCAGTCTAAAAACTAAAGACGACTACGTGAGCAGGCTGACGTTTATGATAGACGCACTAGGATATGAAAAAATGAAAAACTTCCACGTGCATTTTTCTAAGATAGAATACTCTGCTAAAGGGGAAGTAAAACACCTTACTTTTGAAGACCAAAAGTACGGACCGGAATTTTCACCGCTTGCTGATGCTCTTATCGAGTTAAAGTTAGAGCCTTATATTATTTGCGAATCAGCAGGCACTCAAGACGTAGACGCATTAAATATGAAAGAAATTTATTTTAATAAATTGGTCTAAAAAGTATTTAATTATAAAAAGAAATTGACTAATCTATTAAATTTTGGTAGAATAAAAGGGAAGAGTAATTTATGCTTAAATTTAATCTTGAAAAAGATTCGGCAATACTTTTAACGGATATAACGGATAGAAGATATTTTTCTGGCATTGATATAGCCGAAGGGTATTTAGTTTACTCTAAAGAGAGCGCGTATTTTTCCGACAATAGATATTATCTAGACTTAAAGAAGAGATTAAGTAAAAGCCAAATAATTCCTAAACTTTTTTCGGGGCTAGTAAGCGTTAGAGAATACCTAAAAGAAAAGGGAATACAAAAACTCTACGTAAACTTTTCAAAAGAGACGGTTAGCGACTATAACCAATATAAAAGTTGGGGCATAGAGATTTTAGACGGGCAAGAGATAATAAACTCTTTAAGAACGACTAAAAGTGAAGAAGAAATTAAGTATATAGAAAAAGCGTGCAAGATTGCTCAAAAAGCCTACTATAACGCCATAAAAAAGGTTAGAGAAGGCATGAGCGAGATTGAACTTAAAGAGATTATCGAAGAGAATCTTAAAAAGCAAAATTCAACTAGCGCTTTTGATATAATAGTTGCGTTTAATAAAGGCTCTGCCGTTCCACATCACCAAACGGGCAAAACCAAACTAAAGAAAAACCAAGTAATTTTGGTGGATATGGGTGCAACCTATAAAGGCTATCTATCCGACTTAACGAGAACTGCCTTTTTTGGAAAGCCAAGCAAGAAATTTATCTTTGCATACGATAAAGTCTTAAGGGCAAATCTACTTGCCGAAGAAGAAATTAAAGATGGATTTACTTGTAGGCAAGCAGACGCTATTGCAAGGGATTATCTAGAAAAGTATAATCTAGCTAAATACTTTACTCACTCACTTGGGCACGGCGTAGGGCTAGAAATTCACGAAAACGTGGTGTTGTCGCCGAGAAGCGAAGAAAAATTAAGTGAAAACGCAGTGTTTACCATAGAGCCGGGCGTGTATTTCGATAATCAGTTCGGCATTAGAATTGAAGACACCGTGGTGATTAAAGACGGCAAGGTTAAAAGATTATTTACAGACGATAAAAAATTATTAATTATAAAAACAAATTAAGGAGAAATTATTATGATATCAGCAGGCGATTTTAGAAAGGGTGTGACTTTTGAATATGAAAATTCAGTATACACCATCGTAGACTTCCAACACGTTAAACCGGGTAAGGGCGCAGCGTTCGTTAGAACCAAAATGAAAAACGTTATGACCGGCGCAGTTTTGGAAAAAACTTGGAACCCAACCGAAAAGATTCAAGAAGCAACCATCGTTACCAAGAATATGAGTTATTCATACTTTGACGGCGACCAATTCTATATCTTTATGGAAGATGATACTTTTGAACAAATTGAACTTTCATACGACCAATGTGAAGACGCACTTAAATACATTAAGGAAGGCGACCACGTAATCGTTAAATTCTTTAAGGACGTACCTTTCTCAGTAGAGTGCGACAACTTCGTAGTATTACAAGTGACCAAGGCAGACCCAGCAGTTAAGGGCAACACGGCAACCAACACCACTAAGAAAGCAACCTTAGAAACGGGTATTACTATTGACGTTCCTATGTTCGTTGAAGAGGGTGAAAAAATTAGAGTAGACACCAGAACCGGTGAATACATGGAAAGAGTTAAAGGCTAAAATTTAACCAAGAGAAAAAGATACCCACAAGTCGACTTGTGGGTATTTAATTAAAAAAAGGAAAAAACGGTATGAAAACAGCGTTGATAACGGGTGCGTCGGGCGCAATAGGGCTTGAGATGGTAAAAATATTTGCGAGAAACGGATATTTTATCACGGCGCAATATAATAAAAAGGGCGAAAAACTTTATAGTCTTATAGAAGAACTTAAAAAAGAGAATATAGAAAATCAAATTATGCCCGTTCAAGCAGATTTTTTAGATGACAATTCTAGTTTAAGGTTATATAATGAACATATTAAAGCCTACTCTCACGTGGACGTTTTGATAAACAACGCGGGGATAGATTTTTACGCGCAAGTTCAAGATTTAACTGAGTGTGATTATGAAAAAGTTTTTTCTATCAACGTAAAAGCGCCAATGCTACTAACTTCACTATGCTCTAAAAATATGGTGGAGAGAAAGAGTGGAAAAATTATCTTTATCTCTTCGATTTGGGGCGTTAACGGGGGAAGTTATGAGAGTTTATATTCGGCTAGTAAATCATCTCTAATTGGCTATTCTAAAGCGCTAGCAAAGGAATTAGGACCTTCTAATATCAACGTAAACTGCATATGCCCAGGCGTTATCAAATCGACGATGAACGACGGGTACACCAAAGAAGAAATTCAAGATTTAATAGATAGAACTCCGTTAAATAGACTTGGAAATCCAAGCGACGTTGGTGAACTAGCCTTATTTTTAGCGAGCGAAAAGGCAAGCTTTATAACGGGGCAATCAATAGTTATTGACGGCGGGTTTATTTTATAATGCAAAGAGAAAGTGGAATTTTAATGCCGATTTTTTCCCTTCCTAGTGAATATGGAATAGGTGATTTTGGCAAATCGAGTTATGAATTTATAGATTTTTTGAAAAAAGCAGGTCAAAGGGTTTGGCAGATTTTACCGCTAGTTCAAACGGGCTACGGAAATTCGCCGTACTCTTCTATTGCGTCTACTTCTTTTAGCCCCTACTTTGTAAGCATAGAACTTTTTATGGAAGAGGGGCTTTTGACTGAAGAAGAAATCGAGAGTTCTAAAAACCAAGAAAAATACGTTGATTACGGCTTTTTATATTCGGTTAGATTTCCACTACTAAGAAAGGCTTTTTCTAGATTTGATAGAGAAAATAAAGAGTTTATTAAATTCATTAAGGGCAAAACCTATCTAGATTACGCGCTATTTATGGCACTAAAAGGAAAGTTTTGCGACAAGCATTTTTACGAGTGGGAAGATAAGTATAAATATCGCGATAAAAAAGCCCTACTTGAGTTTGAAAAGCAAAATAAAGAAGAAATTTT
>JAZOOV010000122.1:0-4257 GCA_045655215.1 Christensenellaceae bacterium
AAATCAAGGTTATAAAAATACAACCAGAAACGGCGTTTTCGGTTGGGAAAAATAGGGGGTTATTATGGAATTTGGATTGAATTTATATTCACTTGGCGGTCAAATTCAAACGGAAGAAGGGTTTTTAGATACCCTTATTAAACTAAAAAATATGGGATACTCGTTCGTTCAACTTTCGGGTAGACCGATTGATGCAGATATGGCGAAGAGAGTGTCTGAAAAAGCCGATATGCCTATCGTGTTAACCCACTCTCCAATCGCTAGAATTAGTGGCGATACTAAAAATCTCGTTCAAGACCACTTTAAGTTCGGTTGCAAAAATATTGGACTCGGCTTTAAGGACTATAGAGATATGCCTGAAGAAGACGTTTTGGCGTTCATTGAAGAGTTAAAGGGCTATGCTGAAAAAATAGAGAGTGAGGGTGGAAAATTCTTCTACCACAACCACCACTACGAATTTATGAAACTTAGCGACGGCTTGACTATTTACGACCATATCTTAAGAGACGCGCCTAAGGTAAACTTAATTATGGATACTTATTGGCTACAAACGGGTGGCGTAAATATTTTAGAATACATAGAAAAGGCAAAGGGCAGAATTGAGTGCGTGCACTTAAAAGACTATCGTGTCACCTTCAACAAAGAAAAAGGCAACACTTTCGAGGCAAAATATGCACCTATCGGCGACGGAAACATTAATTTTAAGGAAGTTATCCCTGCGTTTATCAAGGCAGGCGCTAAATATTTATTAGTCGAGCAAGACGATGCGACTATTTACGAAGATCCGTTCGGTCAAGTAGAGAGAAGTATTAAATATCTTAAGGAAAATTTTTAAGGGAGAGAAAACATGGAACAAGTTAGATATGGTATAGTAGGTATTGGTAATCAAGGAACTGCTTATGCAAACGAATTTTTTATCAAAAAACAAGTGGATAACGCAGTTTTAACTGCAATTTGCGATATCGACCAAAGAAAGATTGATTTATTCAAAGAGAAAAACGTGGAAGGTGTTGAATATTTCACCGATTATAAAGAAATGATTGACAGTGGTAAAATCGACGCTGTTTTAGTTGAAACTCCACACTATTTGCACCCTGAAATTTCAATCTACGCACTTTCTCACGGCGTTCACGCACTTTGCGACAAACCTGCAGGCGTTTACACCAAGCAAGTTAGAGAAATGAACGAAGTTGCTAAAAAATCTGATAGATTATTCGGCATGATGTTTAACCAAAGAGCAAACTGCCTATATAGAAAGATGCGTGAAATCATCGTTTCGGGACAAATCGGCAAGATTTTTAGAGTAAACTGGATAATCACTAACTGGTTTAGAACTCAAAAATACTACGATAGTGGTAGTTGGAGAGCAACTTGGAAGGGTGAAGGTGGTGGCGTGTTAATTAACCAATGCCCACACCAATTAGACCTTGTTTCTTACGTGACCGGTATGCAACCTAAAACGGTTAACGCTTTCGTAAAATACGGAAGATTCCACAAAATCGAAGTTGAAGACGAAGTGACTGCTTACTTTGAATATGAAAACGGCGCTACCGGTGTATTCATTACCACCACGGGCGAAGCGCCTGGAACTAATAGATTTGAAGTTTCGGGAACTAAGGGTAAAATTCTTTGCGAAAACAATAAACTTTACTTAACTACTAACGATGAAGACTTAGAAGACTTTACGGCAAATAGCGATAAGTTCTTCGGTTCGCCTAAAGCAACCACAGTTGAAGTGGAAACGGACGGAATCAATCTTCAACATATTGCAATCGTTAGAAACTTCACTAACGCTATTTTAGGAAAAGAAGAACTCTTCGTTTCGGGTGAAGAAGGCATTAAGGGCGTTGAACTTATGAACGCTATCGAACTTTCAGGCTGGAAAAACGGCAAGCCCGTTTCTATTCCGGTAGATGAAAAAGAATATCTTAAAAAACTTAAAAAACTCTGCAAAAAATCCGTTCTTAAGGAAGAGGGAGAAGTTGCAGTTGCAGATACTACGGGAACTTACGGGAGCAAAATAACAAAATGACCTCAGCAATAATTGGGCTTGGAAACATTGCAACCGTTCACGCATCTGTTCTAAATAAACTTGGAATTGAAGTGGTGGACGTTTGCGACGTTGATTTAGAAAAAGCCAAGTCCTTTATAAAGGAATACAACTTAAAGGCTAACGTTTATCTCGACTATAAAGAACTAATTAAAAACACTAAGGCAGACGTTATTCACATAACTACCCCTCACTATCTTCACAAGGATATGATAGTGCAGTGCTTAAAGCGAGATAAAAACGTGCTTTGCGAAAAGCCTATGTGTATTTCTAAAAAGGAAACGGAAGAGATTAAGGCTACCTTGAAAACTTCTAAAGGAAAACTTGGAATTTGCCACCAAAATAGATATAACCAAGCAAGCCAAGCCCTAAAGAGTTATCTTGAAGATAAAAAGATTAAGTATGCAACTGCGTCGCTTGAGTGGGGCAGGGGCGAAAAGTATTACCTTAATTCTAATTGGCGTGGCAAGAAAAAAACCGAGGGTGGAAGTCTTTTAATTAACCAAGCCTACCACACCTTAGACCTTTTGCAATGGCTAGTGGGCGTTCCAAATTCCTTGGTTGGAAGAGTGGAAAACTTAACGCATAAAGGAGTTATCAACACCGAAGATATCGCTATGGTTAAGTTTTTTGGCGACGTAGACTTTGGGTTTAGTGGCTCTAATATGGGCGCTTACGATTTTCCGTTTAGCATTTCCATTTTGCTAGAAGATAAAAAAGTGGTTAGAATGATTGGAAACACCCTTTCTATCGACGGCAAGCAAGTGGAACTAAGCGAAAATTCCGTTTGCTATGGAAAACCTTGCTACGGAAGTGGACACGAGAGTTTGATTGCAGACTTCTATTCCTGCGTTAAGGAAAATAAAGATTTTTCCATCGACTTTTTTGAGGGCGAAAAGGTGCTAAAAATGATTTTAGCAACCTACAAAAGTAAAGGCAAAAAAGTAAAAATATAAATTAAGAGTGCGTGCATAAACACGCACTTTGATTATTAAAGGAAACTATGGCAAGTAGTAATTATAAAAAAAAGAAAAAGCCGACCAAGTCGACTTCTAAACTAAGTAAATATACTCCTAAAAAGAGAAGCAAAAAGGTTAAGGCGAAAAAGAGAAAACTAATTATTATAGTTAGTCTAGTTTTGGCCGTTATATTAGCACTTAGCATTATTTTAATAGCAAACAACTGCTCTAAGGGGGTAAAGTTTGACAGAGAAGGTCACTTTGCGTCGGGCAACAAGATTGCACACGAGTTGACGCTTAAAAAAGAGTTTGAAGATAAAATTCTTATGGCGTGCAAGTGTGGATACGAAAAGTGGGACTTAAAGGGAAGTAGAAGTTATTCTATTTACGACGGCAACGGAATTTACGGCAAAACCGAACTTGCAAAAGAGAAAAACGGCAGTAAATTAGTTGCTCTCTACGACGAATTCTATATCGAAAGCAACAAATACTTAAAGAGCAGCGTTGACCTTGAGTTTAGCCCTATTCAAAATGAAAACAACTTGACGGCGGAAGAAATTAGGCTAGTTTTCTCGGTGTTTATTTATGAAAATCCAACCTTCTACTTTTTAGAAAACTCTTGGCGAACAACTACTGAATCGGGAAAAACTAATCCGTCGACCATAACGTTAACGGCTTGCGCCGAGTATGATACGGTGGAAGAAAGAGTGGGGGTTGAGATTGCTCTTCAAGAAAAACTAGACGAGGTTTATTCGCTTGTTAAGGGCAAAAATTTAATGCTTGACAAGGCAAAAGCAATCCACGATTATTTGCTTGACAATCTAACTTACGCCGACGAGGCGGCAAAAACGGGCTTATTTAGTTGCAATTCAAGCAAAAAGAACAATTGGGCATTTTGCCTTGACGGACTAGCAACTAAAAGTAGAGCCGTTTGCGAGGGATATGCAAAATCTTTCCTATATTTTAGTAATATTTTCGGCGTTGAGACAACCATTTGTACGGGGGTAGGAAAGACTAATTCTGGAAGCGAGCCACACGCTTGGAACTTAATTAAAATAAACGGAAATTGGTATGGTGTAGACGCAACTTGGGACGATTCTTTTGCGGAGTCAAAGGCAACTAAAACCGATTACACTTTCTTTGGAAAGGGAACGAGTTTTTCTACTGACCACGTTAGTGATAGTTTTTATAAAAAAGCGTTTACGCTTGCAAATAGCAATTTAATTTAATAAAAGATAAAGAAAAAGG
>JAZOOV010000123.1:0-6968 GCA_045655215.1 Christensenellaceae bacterium
TGAAAGTATTTATAAAGATTTTGGGATTCACGCAATAATATCTATGATTTTAATATGTATACTAAGGTTAATATTAAGAAAATATTGCGGTGAAAAATTAAGTAGAATTACCATATCCTATCTTGAAATTATTTTCGCAGTTTTATTTGAAGTGGTTTTCACCCTAATTTACTTTAAGAGCCTAGATAGTTTTAGCATAAAGTCTATAACTTCGGCTCTCATTAGTTATTCTGGGTCACTCGCTATTTATTCACTAATAAAGAGAATAGTAAGTGGAAAATCAGTTAAGCAAAACGCTAAGATTCTCTTAATAGAAACCCTTATCGAAGATTATATTTCAGAAGATAAAAAAAGCGACGTTGCAGGTGAAATACTTATAATCGTAAATAAAGAAGATTTTGTTAAGGACGAACTTTGTGACTATATCGGCGACAATCTTTCAAGACCGTGTGATTTAGACCAAATAACCGCCTTAACCGAACTAATAATCGATTCAACCAAAAACTTTAAATAACTTTAAAAGGAGCGTGGAAAACCACGCTCCTTTTTTTATTTGCAAAAAGTAAAAAGTATATTTTCCTTTTTTTTCTAAATACTAAAAATATGAATTTATCAAAAAATTTAGGCGAAAACCTAACTAAAATAAAAGAAATTTTAGCATCTGACGATATAGTTTTTTTAGAAGTTGACGTTGGAAAAAATAACGCCACTCTTATCTTTGCAGGTGAAATTGCCGATAAAAACGCTCTTTCTCAAGAAGTGTTAAAACCGCTTAAAGTGTTAGAGCAAATTGATTTATCTTCTCTTTCGCAAGTGTTCCTATGCGCCGAAAAAAAACAAGTGGAAGAAATTGAAAAAATAGTTGAAGAAGTAGTCACCGGCAACAGCGTATTGCTAGTTGACGGACTAGAAAACGCCTTTTCTTTTGGATTAAAAAAGTTTGAAAAGCGCGCCATTATGGAGCCACCTACTTCTACGGTTATAAAAGGACCTAGAGAAGGTTTTGTGGAAAGTTTGCCCGTAAATATTTCAATGATGAGAAGAAAAATTTGTTCACCCGACCTAAAGTTTATTAACTTAAGGGTGGGAAGATTTAGCGACACTGCCGTATCCATTTGCTATATAGATGGAATTGCCGATAAAAAACTAGTTAAAACGTTAAAGAAAAAACTGCAGGCAATAAATATAGACGCAGTTTTAGATTCTTCTTACGTTTCTAAGTTTTTAGGCGAACATAGGCGTTCTATTTTCAAGCAAGTGGGAAACACCGAAAAGCCGGATATTCTAGCCGCTAAAATTCTAGAAGGAAGAGTTGCCGTTTTAGTGGACGGCTCGCCGATTGCATTGACAGTTCCATACCTACTAATTGAAGACTTTCAAAGCCCGTCCGATTATTACGCATCTTCTTATAGTGCCACGATTTCTAGAATAATTAGGGCAATTTCGGTTATGCTATCACTTTTTACACCTGCTTTTTTCGTTGCTAGTGAACTATTTCACTTGCAATTTATTCCCTTTGCCTTTCTGTTAACCATAGAAAACAGCATAAAAGGAATACCCCTTTCCCCTAGTTATGAAATGTTCTTTACACTTTTAATCTTTGAGATACTAAACGAAGCGAGTATTCGTATGCCGAGATACGTGGGCATGGTTGTTTCCATAGTCGGCGGTTTAGTTTTAGGCGAAACGGCTGTTAGCGCAGGCATTATTTCAGCGCCTACTCTTATGATAGTTGCCTTTTCGGGAATTTGTTTATACACCGTTCCAGAACTCGTGCAAAGCTTTTCCGTATTAAGATTTTTATTCTTAATAGTTGCCGGCTCAATCGGTGCGTACGGGCTTATTTGTTGCTCCCTTTTAATCTTAATCTATATAACTTCCTTTGAAACCTACAACACCCCACTATGCGCTCCGTTTTCGCCACTTATTACAAAAGACTTAAAAGATAGTATTTATAAAGGATTTTTCATTGAACACGAGTATAGACCAAAGAGTTTAAATAACTTCAATAAAAAAAGGATGAAAACAAAATGATAGAAAGTATGAACCATAGTAAACAACTTAAAACAAGGCAAATTTGCCTATTCTTTATTGCCTTTTCACCACTAATAAAACTATTTTCTATGCCTAGCGTTTTGGCTCTTTTAACAGAGCACGATTTGTGGATTAGCGCTAGCCTTAACGTAGTGATAGATTTAATAACTCTATTTATTTTGATTTCCGTTTCCAAAAAGACGGATAAAAACTATTTTGAAATGTTAAACGACTTTTTTGGCAAGGTTGGGGCTAAGATAATTTGCTTTATTTACGTTTTGTTTTTTCTTCTTAAATCTATCGTTCCAATAACCGAACAAAAAAACTATTTAGAATCTACACTATATCTTTCAATGCCGTCTTTTTTATATTTTTTCGGCTTTTTTATAGTTGCGTTTTATCTATCCACTAAAAAGTTGCGTGTTCTTGGAAGACTTGCAGACGTTCTATTTTCCTTTACTATATCGGGCTTTTTAACCTTGATATTTTTATCTCTAAACAACGTGGATTTTACTAGCGTTCTTCCTATTGGGGCAATGGGGTTTAGAAATATTTTTGCAGGCTCGTATCACACTTTTTCTTGGTTTGGAGATGCCGTTTATATGGTGTTCTTTTTGGGAAATTTTATAAAGACTAAGCGTTTTGGAATTAAAATCGTAGCATCTTATATACTAAACGCCCTATTAGTTATAGTGTTTTTAATCGTATTTTACGGAATATTTACTTCCATTGCGTATAGACAGCGCTTTGCATTAACGGAAATAGCCAAGTACACTACGGTTATATCTAATACGGGAAGAATAGATTATCTAGCCATTATATCACTATTTTTTCCACTAATAATCTCCACTTCCTTGCCACTATTTTTCGCTTCTAAAATACTAGAGAATATCTTTAATATTAAAAATAAATTTATCTCTCCATTAATCATAGTTGGGCTCGCATTTTTATTCGTTTTAATATTTAACGAATACTATTACTCCATCAAGGGTTTCATCTTAAACGTTTTAAGTTTTATCTTGCTGTTTTTTAGCAATATATTCCCCCTAATTTTCATTTTTACAAAAAACAAGGAGAAGTATGAAAAGAATTAAAAGTTTAGTTTTATCAGCCCTAATCGGCTTGCTTTTGCTATCGTTTTTCAACAATAGTTTCGGCGCTGTAGATATAGAAAAAATGGCAATAATAACGGCTATCGGCATTGATAAAGATGAAGATAAATACTCTATTACGGCGCAAATTGCCGTTCCTGAAGAAGACTCTTCTCACACCGAGAAAAAAAGAACTCACCTAGAAGGAAAGGGCGTGACCGTTGGCGACGCAATAAGAGAGATAAGCGATATCACCGGTTGGTATCCACAACTAGTGTTTTGTAATCTTATAGTGCTTGGAAACGAATTTTCAAAAGAAAACGTTTTAACCGTTTTAGATTACTTTGCAAAGACTCTGAGAATTCAAGACTCTGCCCTTGTGGTGCTATCTAGTGAAAAGGCGAGCGACCTACTAAAAGAGTCTTCCCCACTAGATGCCATTTCGTCCTTTGCTCTTCAAAAAATTCTTTATAAAAAATCTGGCTTTAATAAAGACGTTGCCGAGATAAATATTAAAAAGTTTTGCTCTAACTACTACTCTTTAGCATCTTCTTCTTATATGCCCGTAATTAAGAGTATTACTCAAGACGATTCTTCTAGTCAAGAGAGTTCTTCAGGGGGTAGTCAACAAAGCAGTATGAACGCCGGCTCTCAAAAACAAAAGTCTTCTAGTGACAACGGAAAAACTCTTTTTAGTGCAAAGAAAACGGCTCTATTTAAAAGGGGAATAAAGGTTGGCGAACTGACTGAGGACGGAACTATGATTCTTAATCTTTTAACAAAAAACTGTGCAGATAGTTCTATTTCCGTGACGGATGTTTTAGACGAAGACCTAACTTCCACAAACTACTTGCTTAGAATATTTAAGAATAGAAAATCACTATATTTTGAAGTTGATGAAGATTCTATAACTCTACATGCTAAAATAGACGTATATTGCAAGATTGCCGACCAAAATAGTAAAAACTCTTCTGTTTCCTTGTCAAAAAACAACCCTTTACCAGAGAACGTCAAGGATAAACTAAAAGAAAAACTCTACTCTAACGCAGAGGACTTTTTCCAAACGATAAAAAGTACGGAGTGTGATATTTTAGGGCTAGAACAAAAACTTTATAGGTTTCACAATAAGTTTTACCAAACCTATAAGGATAACTATATCGACAAAATGAATATCGACATCTCAGTTTCCGTTTCGGGACAAAAATAATTAATAATAAAAAAACGCCCTTTGCAATTTTGCAAAAGGCGTTTTATCCTTTTAATTAATCTTTAATGTCTAATAGACGCGCTGCGTTTTTATAGTAAACGTATTCTTTTTCCTCTTCACTATATAGGTCGTCATACATAATACTTGAAACAAACATATTTTCGTTGCAAATTGGAAAATCCGAGCCGTAAATAAAACGCTCTTTACCGAATCTGTCAATTAAAAAGCGAAGTCTTCCATACTCACTAAGCCCACCTGCAGCAATATCTACGTAGTAGTTTTCGCTTGACTCAAGCCTTTTAATATGGTGATTAAAACTCGAATCATTGCCGATATGCGCTCCTACTAACTTAAGGTTTGGAAATCTTTTAACCATTTCGTCCATACTGTCCATACCTTCTTCGTTATCACCCGAGTGAAAGTCAACTATCATATCGTAATGCTCGGCTACTTCTAAAATCTCCCAAAGTTCTTTAGATGCGTAATTATATCCATCCCATCTATATCTATAACTTGCCAACTCACCAATAATTTTCACACCTAGTTTGTCCATTCTTTCAATCTCTGCGATTGACTCTTTAATAAATGCTGGGTGAACACGAAACCCAGGAATATAAAATCCGTCGTAATATTCTCTTAACTCTAGTGCCCTATTATTTAGCCCTACAGTACATTTCCATAGGCTTTCCTTATCGTTAGGAATATTGCGAGTAGTGACTGCTCCACAAATTTTCTCTACACCAAGTTCCGTTAGACTACTCTTAGATAAGTCCTTATTCATTTTAACGACTTCAATATTTACACATATATTTTCGTCAACACAGGTAAACGGATGAGTATGAAAGTCTATAATTCTATATTTCTTCATGAACTCGCCTTTTATTTTAAATCTAAAAGTCTTTGAGCGTTTTTATAGTAAACGTGCTCTTTTTCGTCTTCACTATATAGGTCGTCAAACATAATGCTTGAAACAAACATATTCTCGTTGCAAGTTGGAAAATCCGAGCCGTAGATAAAACGTTCTTTACCAAATCTATCCATTAGATAGCGTAATCTTCCGTAATCACTAAGCCCACTAGCAGCAATATCCACGTAATAGTTTTCGCTAGACTCAAGTCTTTTTATATGGTGATTAAAACTTGAATCGCCACCTATATGCGCGCCGACTAACTTAAGGTTTGGAAATCTTTTAACCATTTCGTCCATACTGTCCATACCTTCTTCGTTATCACCCGAGTGAAAGTCGACTATCATATCATAATGCTCGGCTACTTCTAAAATCTCCCAAAATTCTTTAGACGCATAATTATATCCATCCCACTTAGACATATATTGAACGAGTTCACCTATAATCTTAACGCCAAGTTTATTCATTCTCTCGATTTCGGCAATAGATTCTTTGATAAACGCTGGGTGAACGTGAAATCCAGGAATATAAAATCCGTCGTAATAATCTTTTAATTCTAACGCCATATCGTTTAACTCTTGGGTGTATTCCCATAAAAACGGCTTGTGCTTGCGAATAGACGGCGCAATAACCGAGCCACAAATCTTTTCTACGCCAAGTTCAGTTAGAACCTCTTTTGAAAGGTCTTTACTCATATTGCACTCGCCTTGGTTTGGGCAAATATTAGTGTAGGCGTTCTTAAAAGGGTGAGTGTGAAAATCTATTATTCTATACTTTTTCATATTCTCTCCTAGTCTAAACTTACGCCCAATATTCTCTCGGCATTCTTATAGAAAACGTGCTCTTTTTCATCTACGGTTAAATCTCTATCAAAGTCAACTGCCCCTACCCACATACCTGGGTGAGCAGTAGGAAAATTAGAGCCAAAAAGCACTTTTTCCTTTCCACCAGCATCGATAACCCTTCTTAGAGTGCCGTGCCTTGTTAATCCTTGTTCGGAAACGTCTACTAAGAAATTATCGCTTAAAGAAAATCTCTTTAAGTGTCTAAGTATTATCCAATGTGGACCAAAATGCCCACCAACAAAGGTTATATTCTTAAACCTTGATATCATTTCATCAATTTGATTTTGCGTCCCTTCGTCGTCAATATAAGTGTGAAAACTAACCACCATTTTATAGTGTTCTATCGCCTCTAAAATCTCGTAAAATTCTTTAGACGAATAGTTTAGTTCTCCCCAATTAAATCTATCAGGATCTATTTCGCCGATTAGTTTTTTGCCCATTTTACTTAGCCTTTCAATTTCTGCAATCGATTCTTTTATAAATTTTGGGTGAACGTGAAAGCCAGGAATATAAAAGCCGTCGTAAATCTTTTCTAACTCTAGGGCAGTATCGTTTAATTTTTGCACGTCTTCCCACTTAATATCGGGCTTATTTTCTAAACTTTTAGATAGAACCGAACCACAAATTTTGGTTTTGCCAAGTTTTTGGTACACTTCTTTAGTTCTACTAACGCTCATATTTGCGCTCTCTATATGCTTGCAAACGTTGTTGTCTTCACGTAAAAACGGATGTGTGTGAAAATCAATAAACTTAAAGTGACTCATTTTGTTTTCCTTTATTTTTATTTTCACTTGTATTTTACATTATTTTAACTATCTAGTCAATAAGTTTTTGGTTTTTCTATTTTGATTAATCTCTTTGTAACTTTGTTTAAATTATAAGGA
>JAZOOV010000124.1:0-6009 GCA_045655215.1 Christensenellaceae bacterium
CTTTTTTTCGTTGAAAAATACTAGCAAAAGTTATATAATTAAAAAGTAAAAAGATTACAAACTAAATTTATGGACGTTTGGAGGAAATTATGTCAAGTTTAAATCTTAAGGGAATTTACAAAGTATACCCATCGGGTGTAGTTGCTGTCACCGACTTCAACCTTGATATCGAAGACAAGGAATTTATCGTATTCGTTGGTCCATCAGGTTGTGGTAAATCAACTACCCTTCGTATGATCGCTGGTTTAGAAGCAATTTCTGCTGGTGAACTTTATATCGACGGTTTATTGGTTAACGATATCGCTCCTAAGGATAGAGATATCGCGATGGTTTTCCAAAACTACGCTCTTTATCCACACATGACCGTTTACGACAACATGGCTTTCGGCTTAAAACTTAGAAAAATGCCAAAGGCTGAAATCGACGCTAGAGTTAGAGAAGCGGCTAGAATCTTAGGTATTGAAATGTACCTTTCAAGAAAACCAAGCGCTTTATCAGGTGGTCAAAGACAACGTGTTGCATTAGGCCGTGCAATCGTTCGTGAACCAAAAGTATTCTTACTTGACGAACCTCTATCAAACTTAGACGCTAAACTTCGTGCACAAATGAGAACCGAAATTACCAAGTTGCACGACAGACTTGCTACCACTTTCATTTACGTTACCCACGACCAAGTAGAAGCAATGACCATGGGTACTAGAATCGTCGTTATGAAAGATGGATTTATGCAACAAGTGGACGAACCACTTAACCTTTACGATTATCCTATCAACCAATTCGTTGCAGGATTTATCGGCACACCTCAAATGAACTTCTTCGATGCTGTTTTAACCGGCACTAAGAATAAAGTTTACGTAGAATTTGGAGAAGACAAAGTATTGCTTCCTAAGGAAAAAGTTGCGCTCATCTGCAATCTTGACGAATATCTAAATACCGGTAAGCCTGTTATCTTCGGTATCCGTCCTGAAAACATTAAGGCAGATGCAGCGATTATTAGCGCTAATAAGGAAAGCGTTATCAGCGTAAACGTTGAATTTATCGAAGGATTAGGTGCAGAAACCCTCCTCTACTGTAAGACTAAAGATATCGTTGAAAACGACGACATTATCGAAGTTAAGTCTAACTTAACTGCAAAAGTTGAAAATCGTACCCTTGCTAAAGCAGGCGATACTATCGAATTAGCATTAGATTTAACTAGATGCCACCTATTCGACAAAGAAACCGAAATCACTATCGTTGCTAGAACGGAAGACGGAAAGGCTGAACTTGAAGCAATGCAAGCGGCTCGTGTTGAAGAAGAGAGAATTAAGGCTGAAGAAAGAGCGGCTAAAGAAGCAGAAGAGGCTGCAAAACTCGCTGCTAAGTTAGCAAAGAAAAACGCTATGCTTAAAAAATTCGGTCTTGGCAAGAAAGACGCTCCAGTAGAAGAAATCGCTGAAGAAGTGGTTGAAGAACCTGCTGAAGAGCCAAAAGACGCTGAATAATAAATTAAAAAAACAAAAGGTCGAGAAAATCTCGACCTTTTTACTTTTAAATATTTTTCCTTAACTATTGAAATTTTATAGAAAATAGGTTAAAATATAAAATAGTGATAAAAAAAGGATAAAAAAATGACTTTAGAAATTCAATTATTTATAGACGAAATAGCAAGAAACTTAGGGCTTGAGGCAACCGTATATTCTCAGTCTGGCATGAGAGTTTGTGGAAAGGACGATGAGATTTGCGCCACCAACTTCAATCAAGTTTATTTTGACACGCAAAAAAACTTCACCCTTTTTAGATTAAGATTTAGGGGAAAGGGGTATATTATTAGAATACCGGGCGTTGGCACGGAAACCACTAATTACGCATACCTAATAAATAAACTTTCTCAAAAAGAGGCAGAAAAGGGAGTATCTCTTTCAAAAGAAGAGTTTGTGTTGTCCGTTTTGCACGGAGAGGCAGACGAATTTCAAATAAATAAATACGCAAAGACCTTTTCTCTAAAAGACAATGCTAAATCTTGCGTTATCTTTATAGTTAACGATGACGGAAAGGCAAAAGATATAATCGAAATCATAAACAACTACTCGATGGGGAAACACGATTTTGCCGTAGAACTTAACGAATTCCAAGTGGCGCTAATAAAAGTGTTTGAAGATGAAGAAGACGATTATTCTTCTTTTAAAGAATACGCAGAGTTCTTGTATCAATTCATCATTGAAGAAATGGGGGTTAGAACGCACGTTTCAATAGGTAGCGCAGTTAATAGAATAATAGACCTATCCGTTTCTCTTTCACACGCAAGATACGCGCACATTAAAAAAGACCTTGTTAATTTAGGTGGAAAAGTTCACTCTTACAAGGACTACATTTTGATTAAGATTTTAGAAGACGTTCCAAAGGCAAAATTAAACGAATATCTTTTAGTGCTTTTAGATTCTCCGTCAAAAGAAATTTTTGAAAGCAAGGAAATGATGAGCACGGCAGAAGAATTTCTAGAAAATAGCCTTAACGTTAGCGAGACTTCAAGAAAGTTATTCCTACATAGAAATACCCTAACTTATAGGCTAGATAAAATTCAAAGCGTGACGGGGCTAGATATTAGAAACTTTTCAGACGCATTGACTTTTAGACTCATTTCAATTTTAGCAAAGCAGGTGAATTAAATATGAAAGATAAAAAATCTAAAATAATTTTAGGTATAGTTATCGCACTAACGCTCGTAATATCGTTTACGAGCGGATTTTTTACTCATTACTTTACGATGGGTAGAACTAATAGGCTTTTAGGAGAGATAACTTCCATTATTTCAAATAAGGCAGTAGATCCAGACGGAAACGAACTCGATTTAAGTAGCGAAAATATTGCTAAAACTCTAGTAGACGGCTTGCTTAAAAACGACGATTACGCCCATTATTTTTCTAACACCGAATATGAAGAAGTTATCGACGAGGGGGAAGGCAAGTTCTCTGGGCTTGGCGTTTCTCTATACTCTGGCGAGCCGATTATATATTCAGTTATAGGCAATTCTCCCGCATTTAAGGTGGGATTAAAGGCAAACGACAAGATTTTAAGGGCAAAACAAACTAGTGAAGATGCCTTCGTTAGTTTTTCTAATACCGACCAACTCATTTCCTTTATAGATTCTCTAGAAAGGGGGGAAGAAATTGATTTGGTGGTTGAAAGGTACGGGCAAGAATTTTCTTTTAGCCTTTCAAAAGAATACTACATTGCGTCGTACGTTGAGTATTTCGACTCTTCTTCTACACTTCGCTTTTCTTCTAACTACGGAGAAACGCCACAAAAGAACATTTCCTATGATAAAGAGCCGTTGGGGCTTGACGGCGACACGGCGATGATAGTTTTTTCTGCCTTTGAAGGTAATTCGGCTAGTGAAATAGGACAATGTATGCAATATTTTTATTCTCAAGGCAAAAGCAAACTTATTCTCGACCTTAGGGGAAACGGCGGGGGATATATGGACTGCCTAATTGAAGTTGCTTCATATTTTATAAATAATCACGGCAAAACTAAGAACTTAATTACTAGAGTTCAAGCAAAAGAAGGCTACGCTGAATATAAAACTAAGGACAACAACTTTGATAATAGGCTAAAAAATATAGTGGTTTTAGCCGACGAAAACACGGCTTCTGCTTCCGAGTGCTTGATAGGGGCAATGCTTTATTATGGCGACGGCAACTTCTCTATGGATAGTTTGGTGGTTGAATACAATTTGCAAAGAGAAAACTATTCCACCTACGGAAAGGGAATAATGCAAACCACCTATCCACTTCTTAACGGTGGAGCAATAAAACTAACTACTGCTAGACTTTATCAGCCGGATTTAGTCACTTGTATTCACAACAAGGGAATAACTCAACTAAACCCATTAAATCAAGCAAACGGCAACGCAATGAGTCGCGCGCTTGAAATTTTAGGTTAATTAGAAAAATATTGGTTTAGCGAATTTACTATTTCTGCGTCTGTAAAACTTGCGACGGGCATAGTTTTATTCTCAATGTCATCACTAAATACGGGGGTAGAAAGTGGGCTTCCACTCTCTAAAAATTTGCTTACTAAAGGCGCAAAGTTTTCGGGCTTTGCGTTTTTTAACGCCTTTATTATATCAAAGGAATTTTCTTCTAATAATTGATAAAGGGGCTTAAAAACACCGTCGCCGTATTCAGTTAAAAAGTAGTTTAATAAAAATTGTAATATCATATTTGACCTTTTGATAATATACTATTTATAGAGTATGATTTTTTTATAAAAAAGGTGGTATATATGCAAGATTTTAACGATTTCATCTCTAAAGATAACTCTTCTAAAAAGGAAGACAATCAAGGCATTATGGATATGGTGAGAAAAATGGCAAGTCAGTTTGACGGAAAAAGTCAAAACGAACTTATTAAAGCCATATTCGACGAGGCAAAAAAGAGAAAGGCAAACGGCACTCTCTCTAACGCCGAGATAGACGGCTTTTACAATATGCTATATCCAATGTTAGATTCTCAAAAGCAGAAGATTTTAGCAAAAATCGTTGCCGAACTAAAGAAAATCTAGCCCCTAAAATAACGCCCCTTAGAAATTTTTTCTACTGCGTTTAGTAGACAGGATATTTCACTTGAAGTGTTATGCACGGCTAAACTCACCCTAACTACACCCGTTTCTAAAGTGTTTAGGTATTTGTGGGTGAGTGGCGCACATTGAAAGCCACCCCTAACGGCAATATCGAACTCACTATTTAATAGGTCGCTAACTTTGTTGCTAGATAAATTTTTAATATTAAAGGCAATAATTCCCGCAGGGTTAGGGCGAGAATATAGCGTTATATTCTCAATTGAGTAAAGGTCACCGATAATTTTTTCGGTGGTCTTTTCTATTTGTTCGCTAAAATGAAAAAGATTGTTTTTTAGAAAATTTATCCCTTCTTCTAAGGATGCTATTGCAGGAAGATTAAGCGTTCCTGCCTCTAGCCTTTCGGGGTAGTCTAACGGCATATCGGGGTTAAAAGTTTCCGAGCCCGTTCCACCTAAAAGCAAGGGGGAAATTTCCACCTTATCATTAAAAACAAGCGCCCCACTACCCATAATTCCGTAAAGCCCCTTGTGTCCTGCTAGGGCTAGCATTGAGATATTGTCCTTTTTAATAGAAAGGGGGATATGCCCAGCGCCTTGCGCTCCGTCAACTAAGAATAAAATATTTTTTTGCTTGCAAAGTTCGCCTATTTTTCTTATGGGGAAGACCTTGCCCGTCACGTTGCTACAAGAAGTGCATGCGATAAGATAGGTTTTAGGGTTGATTTTTTCCTTTATCACTTCAAAAATATTTTTTTCCAAGGTGGGACAAACTATATCTAATGTTATATATCCCTTTTTTGCTAGATGATAGAGTGGTCTAAGGACGGAGTTATGTTCAAAAGTGGTAGTAATAACGTGTCCGCCCCGTTGTAGAGTGCCAAAAAGAGCAACGTTTAACGCCTCAGTACAGTTTTTTGTAAAAGCCACTCTATCAAAGGAAGAGTCAAAGAAGTCGGCTAACTTTTCCCTGCAAGAAAGCACTAATTTTTCAGCCGTAAGAGAAAGGGTATGGCCACTTCTACCGGGGTTAGCGCAAAGATATTTGGTGACCGTTTCCACTCTTTCGGTGACGGCTCTAGGCTTAAAGCCACCGGTTGCCGCATTGTCTAGATAAATCATAATTTCCCCCGTTAACAAAAAAGAATTTTAATTAGTATTATATTGTATAGAAATTATTTACTAATTATGCCAAGGAGAAAAGTTTATGGAATACGTAATCGTTGCCTTTAGGTCAAGGAGCAACACGGTAAAATTTAATGAAATTCTAAATAGAAACAATATTCCGTCTGAGATAATTTCCACTCCAAAAGAAGTGGGGATTGGCTGTGGGCTTTCGGTAAAATTATCGCTAAATTATCTTGCCGTAGCAAAAAAGGCGATAAAAATGGTAAATCTCAATTCGTTTGCAGGGATTTTTCTAGTAAAAAGAGTGGGTGGGGGAATCTTT
>JAZOOV010000125.1:0-1795 GCA_045655215.1 Christensenellaceae bacterium
AAAAGATATTAAGTATTGGCTCAAAAGAAGATATTAGGTAAGTTTATTAATATATATTCTAAGTGAATAGTTAAGGAGAAAAAATGAAAATTAAATTAGATTATCAAGATGTGAAATTTAAGGAAAACGGCAAGTTAAAACTATTGATTATAGTTGGAACTCGTCCGGAAATTATTAGACTTTCGGCAGTTATAAACAAGTGCCGTAAATATTTTGATTGTATTTTGGCTCATACCGGTCAAAACTACGATTATAACCTAAACGGCGTATTCTTTAAGGACTTAAAACTAGCCGATCCCGAAGTTTATATGGACGCCGTTGGCGACGACCTTGGTGAAACGGTTGGCAATATCATAAACTGTTCTTATAAACTTATGACGGCAATTAAGCCCGACGCGCTATTAATTTTAGGCGATACTAATAGTTGTGTTTCGGCAATATCTGCTAAGCGTTTACATATTCCAATTTTCCATATGGAAGCAGGTAATAGGTGTAAAGACGAGTGCTTGCCAGAAGAAACAAATAGAAGAATAGTAGATATAATTTCAGACGTAAACCTAGCGTATTCCGAGCATGCAAGAAGATATTTGGCAGATTGTGGACTTCCTAAAGAGAGAACGTACGTGACGGGCTCTCCAATGGCGGAAGTATTGAGTCAAAACCTAAAAGAGATTGAAGAAAGCGACGTGTTAACTAGATTTGGTTTAGAACCTAAAAAATACATTTTGCTTTCTGCCCATAGAGAAGAAAATATCGATACTGAAAAGAATTTTATATCTCTATTTACAGCTATCAATAAATTGGCTGAAAAGTACGACATGCCTATTTTATATTCTTGCCACCCAAGAAGTAAAAATCGCTTAGAAAAGAGTGGATTTAAACTAGATAAGAGAGTGATTTGTCAAAAGCCATTAGGATTCCACGATTACAACAAACTACAAATGAACGCTTTCGTAGTTGTTTCCGATAGTGGAACGCTACCTGAAGAGAGCAGTTTCTTTACTAGCGTTGGCAAGCCTTTCCCAGCAGTTTGTATTAGAACTAGCACCGAAAGACCTGAGGCTTTAGACAAGGCTTGTTTTGTACTTGCAGGCATAGACGAAGCGCACCTTTTACAAGCAGTTTCGACTGCAGTAGATTTAACGATAGATAATAATCACGGTATTCCCGTTCCCGACTACGTAGAAGAAAACGTTTCTACAAAGGTAGTAAAAATTATTCAATCATATACGGGAATTGTAGATAAGATGGTTTGGAGAAAGTATTAATATTTGGCAGGTAAAAAGTGACGACAACTGAGAAATTTTTTGTGGAATGCGTAAAAAAGGGAATTAAAAGCCAAGTTGTAGAGCAAATTCCACAAGATTTAGACTATAAAAAATTTCATAAACTTTGCACTACTCAATCAATGAGCGTAGTAGTTTATAAAGCCTTAGAAAAGGTTAGAAAGGAGTTAAATAAAGACTTTCTAGCCATTTTAGAGGCGTACGTTCGCCGTCACGTAGCGCTTGACGTTCAAGGGGAGTATGATAAGGAAAACTTCTTGTCTGCCCTAGAAGAGAAAGGGTTAAAGCATATGCCGTTGAAGGGATATTATCTAAAAAAATTATATCCTTCTAGCGATATGAGATACGCCTCCGACTTTGACCTATTGATTGACGTTAATGAGTTAGATAAGGTGCGTGAGTTGTCTAAAGAACTTGGTATGAAAGTTTTAAAATACGACGAGCATCACGACGTTTTTTATTATCCACAAACCAAAACTATTTTTGAACTTCACAAAGTTTTGTTCGTT
>JAZOOV010000126.1:0-3944 GCA_045655215.1 Christensenellaceae bacterium
ACGGTGATAAGTCAAATGAAAACTATTACAAACTATTAAAGAAAAAATATGAAAATGTAGCAAGTTGAAAGATTATAATTGTTTAAGTATAGCACACTATACTTTGCAAGCAAAGTCGTGTGTTTTTTCAAAGCAAAAAAAGACTAACGAACATCTTTCGTTAGTCTTTTATATTGTCTAAAAATCCCTTGTAGGGACTCGGAAAAACCCATCTTCTTTTTTGGTGCCGCTGGTCGGACGCATCTCCGTTTCACTACGATGGCAAAGCCGAACCTTCGGTTCGCCCCGACCACACAAGCAAAGCAAAAAAAAAGATAGGCTTAAACCTATCTCTTTTTTTTGGTGCCGCTGGTCGGACTCGAACCGACACGGAGTATTAGTCCACTGGATTTTGAGTCCAGCGCGTCTGCCAGTTTCACCACAGCGGCAAAGTTTATTAAAAACTATTGCAAATTTACTTAACTTTTGATAGAATATTTGTATACTTGCTATAAGATAATAGCATAATTTTTAAGGAAATGCAAGCGTATAAAAAGGGT
The DNA here is from genome assembly GCA_045655215.1 of Christensenellaceae bacterium. Taxonomy (GTDB): domain Bacteria; phylum Bacillota; class Clostridia; order Christensenellales; family Borkfalkiaceae; genus UBA1259. Next base: position 540 of record JAZOOV010000126.1, read on the forward strand.
TTTATGGAAAAATTAGTTCTAATTGACGGAAACAGTTTAATTAACAGAGCGTTTTACGCTATGCCTCCGCTTTCTAATAAAGACGGAGTGCCTACCAATGCCGTTTACGGCTTTATGAATATGTTTTTTAAAATGCTCCAAGACTTAAATCCCGATTACGTTGCAGTTGCGTTTGACTTAAAAGCCCCTACCTTTAGGCACAAAATGTATGCAGAATATAAAGGCACTAGAAAACCTATGCCAGATGATCTTCGCCCACAAATTCCACTTCTAAAAGAAGTGCTTGTTTCTATGGGCGTTAAAATCTTTGAAAAGGAAGGCTACGAGGCAGACGATATTATCGGCACGATTGCAAAGGAAACCGATTTAACCACAATGATTTTCACAGGGGACAAGGACTCTCTTCAATTAGTCGACGAGCAAACGGAAGTTCATTTTACCCGTCGTGGAATTACCGACGTAGAGATATTTGACCACAAAAATTTTACCGAAAAAACCGAGTTAATTCCATCTCAAATTATCGAACTTAAGGCGCTTATGGGAGATTCTTCGGACAATATTCCTGGAATTAGTGGAATAGGTGAAAAGACGGCGCTAGGTTTACTAAAAGACTATTTTGACCTTGACGGCGTTTATCAAAATGTGGACAAATTAAAGGGAAAACTAAAGGAAAAGATTGAAAACGGAAAAGAGAGCGCTTATCTATCTAAAACCTTGGCGACTATTGACGTTAACGCACCTATCGACTGCGACTTAAATAAAATGAAAATGCCTAAAAAGTTTCCGCATTTAGCAAAGAGAAAGTTTATGGAACTTGAGTTTAAGGCGCTTTCGTCTAAAGACGTGTTTTTAGAGCCAATAGGTGAAGAAACAGAGACAGAAAAGCCTAAAAAAGAGTGCAAGGAAGTTAAGGTTAGCGACCTAAACGAGATAGATAATCTAGATAAAGATTTAGCCTTTTATTTAGGTAAAAACGCCTTTTATATTTCGGACGGGGAGCAAGAATACCAAGTAAAATATAGGCTTTCACTATTAGACGAAGGCTTTTCCGTCGTTGAAATAATGGATAAAATCAAATGGATATTCAATTCTAAAAACACGCTTATCGTGTATAGCGTAAAGGAATTAAGACACTTTCTAAAGGACAACGCTAATATAGAATTAAAAACTAAAGTGGAAGACCTTTCTATCTTAAAATATCTAGTTGATTATTCGGGGGGAGGGGAAACGCCCGAACAAGTTATAGAAAGTTATGGGGAAAATTTGCAAACCCCTGCTTTTGCCGTTTACAACATTTATAGAGTTTTAAAAGAAAAACTATATTCTATGCAAGCCGAAAAACTATATTACGATTTAGAACTTCCACTCTCAACCGTATTATACGAAATGGAAGTTTCGGGCTTTAAGGTAGAAAAAGAAAAACTTTTTGAGGCTGGGGAAGAGTTCAAAAAGGGGCTTGCCCTTTTAGAGTCTAGAATAAAAGAACTTGCAGGGGAAGAAAACATAAATATCAATTCGCCTATCCAACTTGGCGAACTCTTGTTTGAAAAACTTAAAATCGGCAAGGGAAAAAAGACTAAAAGGGGCTACTCTACTTCAGCAGACGTTTTGGAAGCGCTTGAAGACGCGCACCCAATAGTGAAACTTATTCTAGAATATAGGCGTATTCAAAAGTTAAATTCCACTTACGTTGAGGGGTTAAAGCCACTTATCGATAACGCAACGGGGCTTATTAAGACTTCGTTTAATCAAACGGTCACGTCGACGGGTAGGCTTTCTAGTAAAGAGCCAAACTTGCAGAACATTCCCGTAAAAGACGACTTGGGTAAAGAGTTAAGAAAGGTATTCGTCCCAAAGAGTCAAGACAGAATTTTAATTTCTGCCGACTATTCGCAAATAGAATTAAGGCTTTTGGCGGCTTTTTCTAATTGCAAAGCGCTAGTTGACGGATACAAAATGGGCAAGGACGTTCATAGAATAACGGCTAGCAAGGTGTTTAAAACCCCACTTGACAAGGTGACCGATAAGCAAAGAAGTAGCGCCAAAGCAGTTAATTTTGGCATAATTTACGGAATAAGTGAGTACGGGCTTGCTAAAAATATTAAGGTTTCGCCTTTTGAAGCAAGGGAGTATATTAACGCATACTTTACTGAATACCCAGAAGTTAAAGAATATATGGATTCTAACGTTGCCTTTGCGAAGAAAGAGGGATATGCTAAAACCATTTTAGGCAGAAGAAGATATATTAGAGAGTTAAATTCTTCTAACTTTAATCTCCGTCAGTTTGGCGAAAGGGTGGCTATGAATATGCCACTTCAGGGAAGTAGCGCAGATATTATTAAACTCGCTATGCTTGGCGTAAGCAAAAGATTAAAAGAAGAAAATCTAAAGTCTGAGTTAATACTTCAAGTTCACGACGAACTTATTATAGACGCTTTTATCTCGGAAAAAGAACAGGTTAGAAAGATTCTTGTTGAGGAGATGGAGGGAGCAGTTAAGTTAAGCGTAGATTTAACCGTTAGCGTAGGCGAGGGAAAAACTTGGTTTGATACTAAATAATATGAAAAACGTTAAAATAGCAATTACGGGTGGAATTGGAAGTGGAAAAACCGCCCTAGTAAACTTAATAAAAAAGATGGGTTATGCCGTTTTCTCTTGCGACGAGATTTGTGGGGGGCTCTATAAAAAAAGAAAGGTGCTAAAAAAGATAAAATCTCTTTTTCCTACGGCAATAAAAGGAAAACTTTTTCTAAAAGCCGATAAGAAAGAGATTTCAAGGCTAACTTTTGCTGACGAGAAGAAAAATCAAAGTCTAAAAGAGTTGCTCCACCCCTTAATAATGGAAAGCCTTATAAAAAATATGGATAAAAAAGAAGGGCTAATCTTTGCAGAAGTTCCACTTCTTTTTGAAGGTGGCTTTGAAAAGGATTTCGACAGGGTTATAGTTGTAAAAAGGGATAGGGAAAAAAGGATAGACGGCGTTAACAAAAGGTCAAATTTAACTAGAGAAGAAACGGAAAATATAATGTTATCTCAGGTAGATTACGATAGTCTAGATTTGTCACCCTATATCGTAGTGGAAAACGACGGCAGTTTAGAAGACTTAAAAGAAAAAGTAGTTAGCATGATAAAAGAAATTTTAAAATAAAAAAAGTAGTTCATGCGAACTACTTTTTATTTTTCTACGAGTTTTACTTTTCCGCACATATATTCTGAGTAGGAGTAGGTGGTTTTTCCCCTAAATGATTTGTCCGTAGGGCTAACCGTGAATAGAGCAGGGTATACCCCAACGAGTTTTCCCGAAAAGCAAACGTATTTGTTTCTACCGAGATTTACCTTTACGTTCACTTCCTTTTCTCGCATCTTTTCTATTGTGGCTTTTACTTGACTTAAACTGCAATTATT
>JAZOOV010000127.1:0-11962 GCA_045655215.1 Christensenellaceae bacterium
GTGCAAATATCGGTACGACCGTGACTGCACATATCGTTTCATTATCTGGTATCGGCTCTATTGACATAGGCGCAATTGCCGCAGTAATCGGTTTTGTCGGTATAATGATGGCAATGCTTATAAACAACGAAAAGATTAAAAATATCGGCAATATTTTAGCAGGTTTAGGTTTAATTTTCGTTGGTCTAGAATTTATCTCAACCTATGCAAAATTAATAATGTTCATTGATAAAGTGCCTCGCGATTGGGTTGCAATGCTTTTTCAGGCAGATCATTTTCCACTTCTTTTGATAATGATTGGTATCGTGTTAACTGCATTAGTACATAGTTCTTCAACCATTACTAGTTTGATGGTAGTTTTAGCATCAATAGGCGTACTCAGTTTCCCTAACGCATTGTTCTTAGCGCTAGGCTCTAATATCGGCACATGTATAACTTCAATTATGTCGTCTGTTGGCACTAACGTTAACGCTAAGAGAACGGCATTTGCACACTTATTCTTTAACTTGTTTGGATGCTTAATTTTTATTGCTCCACTTTGGATATGGCAAAACCAAATAACAAATATTTTCGCAAGTATGTCTAACGACGTAGGACAACAAATTGCAATATTCCATACTTTATTTAACGTCTGCACTACTATAACGTTATTACCGTTTACTAAGTATATTGTTAATCTAATGTGCTTGATTGTTAAGGATAAAGAAGTGTCTGATGAAGACGGGGCTAAATTTAAGTATATTGACGATAGATTATTCTCAAGCCCTGCCGTTGCCGCCGGCAACATTAAAAAAGAAATTATTAGAATGTCTGAATTCTCTCTTTCAAACATTAAAATGTCAGTAGAAATGCTACTAGATTCTAACGTTGATAAGGAAAGAGAGATTAGAAAGAACGAAGAAATTATAAATAAACTTAACAAAAATATTACGACTTATCTAACAAAACTCATTGGTAAGGATTTGACTGGGGAAGACGATAAGAAAATCGGTTCTTATTATCATGTAGTTTCAGACGTGGAAAGAGTTGGCGACTACGCAGAAAACATTTTAGAATACGTTTTGAAATTAAGAGAAGATGAAGTTGAAATTTCGGGCGACGCAAAGAGTGAGATTGGTAAACTCTGCAAGATGGTAGAAGATTTATATAATGCTTCTATTAGAGCGTTTGACGAAAGAAATACCGAACTCTTATCTGCCGTAGATGAAATTGAAGACCAAGTTGACGTTCTTAGTCGTGAACTCGAAAACAAACATATTGAAAGAGTTAAAGCGGGAATGTGTGTAGCAGAACTAGGCTCAGTATACTTGCAAACCGTTTCTAACCTTGAAAGAGTTGGCGACCATATTACTAACGTGGCTTTCAGTATTATGCACTATCGTCACGTAGATAGTAAGGCAAAAAAATAGAAAATCGGGTTATTCAGTAAAATTATACCCTTTATAACAAAATAAGTAATTGAAAAAGTTAAAACGGCTGTTTATTTGTTGACAAACTGCCGTTTTTTTTATATACTTTTAGTGATAAAAAAGGTAAATTTTGTCAATATTAACTCGTAAAGATAAACGGAGGATTTTTTATGAATAAAATGTCGATTAAAGACGTAAATGTCAAGGGCAAAAAATGTTTGGTTAGAGTTGACTTCAACGTTCCTATGAAAGACGGTGTTATTACCGATGAAACGAGAATTAACGGCGCTCTTCCAACCATTAAATATTTGGTAGATAACGGTGCAAAGGTTATTCTTTGTTCACACATGGGTAAGCCACATAACATCTTCACCGAAGGTTTTGGTTTAACTAAAAAAGAAAAGAAGGCTATTGAAAAACTTCCTGAAAGTGAAAGAGATGCCGCTAAAGCAGAATACCTAAAGAAAGCCTTAAAAGATAAAGAAAAATTTACTCTTCGTCCGGTTGCAGAAAGACTTTCTGAAAAACTTGGTCAAAAAGTTGTTTTTGCTGAAGACGTAGTTGGTCCACAAGCAGATAAGGCAGTGAGCGAAATTAAAGACGGCGAAGTTGTTTTACTTGAAAACACTCGTTTTGAAGCAGGCGAAGAAAAGAGAGACGAGGCTCTTTGCAAGAAACTTGCATCTTATTGTGATATTTACGTTAACGACGCGTTTGGAACGGCTCACCGTTCACACGCAACTACTGCTGCAATCGTTGAATATGGATTTGTTAAGACGGCAGTTTGTGGTTTCCTAATCGAAAAAGAATTATCGGTTATGGCAAATGCTTTAGAAAATCCTGTTAGACCTTTCGTTGCTATTTTAGGTGGTGCTAAGGTTGCAGATAAATTAAAAGTTATTGATAATTTACTAGAAAAATGCGATACGCTCATCATTGGTGGTGGTATGGCGTATACTTTCTTAAAAGCAAAGGGATATGAAGTTGGAAATTCTCTCGTAGATACCGAACAAATTGATTACTGCGCAGGTATGATGAAAAAAGCGCAAGATCTTGGCAAAAATCTCTATCTTCCAGTAGACGTTGTGACTGCTAAGAACTTCCCAGACCCAATCGACGCATTTGTAGAAACTGGTGCGTATGATATTGAAAATATTCCAGCAGACGTAGAGGCATTAGATATTGGCGAAAAATCGTCAAAAATATTTGCTGATGCAGTTGCAAGTGCTAAAACTGTTATTTGGAACGGACCTATGGGCGTTTCTGAAAACCCATGTTTTGCAAACGGAACTATTTCAGTAGCAAAGGCTCTTGCTGAAACTACTGCAACCACTATTATTGGTGGTGGTGATTCTGCTGCTGCAGTCACCAACTTAGGATTCGCAGATAAAATGACTCATATATCAACTGGCGGTGGCGCATCTTTAGAACTTTTCGAAGGTAAAAAACTTCCAGGCATCGAGTGTTTAAACAATAAATAATTAAAGGAGATTTTTATTATGAGAAAACCAATTATCGCAGGCAACTGGAAAATGAACAAAACTGCAAAAGAAGCAGTTGAACTTATCAACGAATTAAAACCTCTTGTTGCAAAATCTAAACCTGAAGTAGTAGTATGTGTTCCATATACTGATCTTTGGGCTGTTGCAGAAGCAATTAAAGGTAGCAAAATTAAACTAGGCGCAGAGAACGTTGCTTGGGCAGATAACGGTGCTTTTACCGGTGAAATTTCTGCTGATATGCTTAAAGAAATCGGCGTTGAATACGTTATCATTGGTCATAGCGAAAGAAGACAATATTTTGGCGAAACCGACGAGAGTGTTAACGCAAGATTAGTTCAAGCACTTAAGAAAGATTTAAAACCAATCGTTTGCGTTGGTGAAACTTTATTAGAAAGAGAAAAGAATAAAACTAAAAAGGTGTTAAAGAAACAAGTTTTAGAAGGATTCAAGGGTATTACTGCAGAAGATTTTGCTAATATCGTAATCGCTTACGAACCTGTTTGGGCAATCGGCACGGGCAAAACGGCTACTGCTGAAGACGCTAACAAAACTATCGGTTATATTAGAAGTTTAGTTAAAAAGACTTGGGGTGCAGAGGTTGCAAAATCACTACGTATTCAATATGGTGGAAGCATGAAACCTGGCAACGCTAAAGAACTTATGGCTATGAGAAATATCGATGGTGGCTTAATTGGTGGCGCAGCATTAAAGGCAACTGACTTTGCTGGTATCGTTAATTATAAAGGTTAATAAAATTTAAGGCTCTCTTTGAGGGCCTTTTTTTATAAAAAGCAAATACAAAAGTAAAAAAGACGTTTATTTTCTTGCTTTTAATGGCAAAAATTTATATAATATATTGGAAAATATAAAGGAAGTAATTTTTATGAAAAAACCTAATTGTTTAATTATAATGGACGGATATGGAATCAATAAATGTGAATGTGGAAACGCAATCTTTGCTGCAGATAGCAAAAACGTTAAAGCGTTAATGAATAAATACCCATCTACTTTAATCGGTGCAAGTGGTATGGACGTTGGTCTTCCAGAAGGTCAAATGGGCAATTCGGAAGTTGGTCACTTAAATATGGGTGCTGGTAGAATAGTTTACCAAGAACTTACTAGAATTACTAAATCAATAAGTGACGGAGATTTCTTTGAAAACGAAGAATTTAACTACGTTATAGATAAAGTAAAAGAAAATAAAACTAAATTACACGTTTACGGCTTGTTGTCGGATGGTGGAGTTCATAGCCACATAAACCACGTGTACGCATTGATTGAACTTGCAAAGAAAAAGGGACTAGATAACGTTTACGTTCATTGTTTCTTAGACGGACGTGACGTTTCACCAACAAGTGGCGCAGATTATATATCTAAACTTCAAGACAAGTTAAACGAACTTAATTTCGGCGAAATTGCATCAGTTGGTGGCAGATACTACGTAATGGATAGAGATAATCGTTGGGAAAGAGTTCAAAAAGCGTATGATATGATGACTGCAGGTATTGGCGAAAAGACTACCGATGCCGTTGAGTACGTTAAAAATTCATATCTTGCTAACGTGACCGACGAATTTGTTGTTCCAGCAAACGTTTGTAAAGACGGAAAGCCCGTTGCTTTAATTGAAGAAAACGACGGCATAATATTCTTTAACTTCCGTCCTGATAGAGCAAGACAAATTACTAGAGCAATGACTGAGAAAGAGTTTGAAGGCTTTGAAAGAAAAACGGGCTTTTTAAATCCAACATACGTTTGCTTTACTAGATACGATGATAGTTTAACTAACGTTAGAATTGCGTTTAAGCCACAAGTATTAAACAACACTTTAGGTGAATATCTCGCTTCTCTTGGCTTAAAGCAACTTAGAATTGCTGAAACTGAAAAATATGCTCACGTGACCTTCTTCTTTAATGGTGGGGAAGAAACGCCTAATAAAAACGAAGATAGAGTTTTAATTCCATCACCAAAGGTTGCTACCTATGATCTAAAGCCTGAGATGAGTGCCTTAGAAGTGACAGAAAAAGTTATTGAAAAACTTGACGAGCAAATATACGACGTAGTTATACTAAACTTTGCTAACTGCGATATGGTAGGGCATACCGGCGTGTTTGACGCAACCGTTAAGACTGTAAAGACCGTTGATAATTGCGTTGAAAAAGTTGTAAACAAGATTTTAGAGTTGGGTGGCAACGCTATTATTACTGCCGATCACGGAAACGCAGATAAAATGTGTGACGAAAACGGCAAGCCTTTTACTGCTCATACTACTAATCTCGTTCCATTTATCGTCGTTGGCGAAGAATTTATTGGAAGAGAATTAAGAGATGGTGGAAAACTTTGCGACGTTGCGCCAACTTTACTTGAAATGATGGGTGTGGATATTCCAAGTGAAATGAGTGGAAAATCACTTTTAAAATAAAAAGGTTAAAAATTGACAAAAAAATAGTTGAAATATTATATTTAGTGTGATATAATTAAACTACTTTTTGAGAAAATGTAAATTATTTAGGAGATATTTATGGATAAATTGAACATGATAATGGCTGCTTCAGTTGGTGGCTTTTGGGACGCTTGGCCGATTATAAAAATCGTATTATTGGTAATAATGACTTTGTGTGCATTGTTCGTTATTTTAGTTGTCATGTTTCAACCGGGTAATTCATCCGGTGTAAGTGCTCTAGGTGGACAGAGTGAAACCTTTTTAACCAAAAACAAGAGCAAGACTTTTGAGCATAAAATGAAGGTTTTAACCGTTATCAGCGCTATTATCTTTGCTGTATTATGCTTAATCTTTGCTATCGTAGCATCTTTGGCTGCTTAGTTTTTAGTTGAGTTTTTAGGTTCTGTTCTTTTGAGCAGAACCTTATTTTTTTTGTTTAGATTATGAAAAGAGTTGTAATAGAAGGAAAACTACAAGGAAACGCAAGGGGATACGCTTTTTTAATTCCCACAGAAGAGGGCGAAGACTATTTTATACCACATAGTGACCTTAGGGGTGCTATGCACGGCGATTATGTTCTTGCCGAGAAAACGGATGGAACGGGAGAACGCACTACGGCTAGAGTTCTTAAAATTTTAGAGCGTGGGATAAAAGAAGTTGTCGGCACTTATTATTCTTATAGAAACGGTGGGTTCGTCACTCCAGACGACGATAAATATTTTACCGATATTTTCGTTCCGTCGGGAAAAGGAGTTAGAGCGAAAACCGGAGATAAAGTTGTTTGTAAAATTTTATCGTATCCTAAAAAGAAATGTCCCGAAGGGTTGATTTCTAAAATTTTAGGTCGCCAATTTGAGAAAAATGCCGAGCTAAAGAGTATTTTATATTCTTATAAACTTAGCGAACGCTTTAACGAAAACATTTTAAAAGATGCCGAAAATTTGTCGTCTAAAATCTCTAGTGAGGAAATCAAAAATCGTTTGGATTTAAGAGACGATTTAACCTTTACTATTGACGGAGAAACGGCTAAGGATTTTGATGATGCCGTTTCAATTAATCGTATAGAAAATGGGTATAGATTGGGCGTTCATATAGCAGACGTTTCTCACTTCGTAAAAGAGGGTGGCTTTATCGACGCTGAAGCGTTTAATAGGGGAACTAGCGTATATTTTCCCGAGAGCGTAATTCCAATGTTGCCAGAACGTTTGTGCAACGATTTATGCTCTCTTAAACCAAACGAAGATAGGCTAACGCTTTCTTGCATAGTTGATTTAAATAAAAAAGGTGAAGTCGTAGATAGTCAAATCGTTTCTTCAGTTATTAAGAGCAAATATCGTCTAACCTACCTAGAAGTTCAAGAAATTTTAGATGGGAATTTACTAGGTGAATATCCAAAAACACTTGTAGATTCACTTAAACTTATGGACGAGTTAACGGATATTTTAACTGCTAAGCGCGACGAAAAGGGCAATATCGATTTAGACGTAAAAGAAAGCGAAATATATATAAATAACGGCGAGATTCAGGTGGAAAACCGAGAGAGATTAAAATCTCATAAAATCATAGAAGAATTTATGATTCTAGCAAATACTACTGTGGCTGAATATTTTTATTATTTAGATTTGCCTTTCGTATATAGAGTTCACGGGAAACCTAGCGAAGATAGACTTCAAAATTTTTACGCGTTTTTAGACGGGTTATGCGTGCCTTATAAAAGAAGAAAGAACGAGATTTTTCCTAAAGATTTTCAAACTATTCTAAAGAACGTAGACCAAAAATTTTCACCACTTGTAAATAGGGTTATGCTACGTTCAATGCAAAAGGCTAAGTATAGCCCCGATTGTCAAGGACACTTTGGTTTGAGCGAAAAATTTTATTGCCATTTTACTTCGCCTATAAGAAGATATCCTGACCTTGCTATTCATAGAATTATTAAAGACTTTTTAAGAAATGGAACGGAAAAATTAGAGCAAAAGTATAGAGATTTCGTTGAAGAGGCTTCAATTCAATCGTCGGAGAGAGAGCGAGTTGCTTGGGACGCTGAAATGGAAGTAGATAAATTTTATAAACTTCTATATATAAAAGATAAGGTTGGCGAAGAATTTGACGGAGTTATAAGTGGGGTTATGAATTTTGGTATTTTCGTTGAACTTGAAAACGGGGTTGAAGGCTTAGTTAAAGTGGAAACGCTAAGGGGTAAAGGCTACGAGTATGATAAAAACAAGTTTAGTTTATCTAACGGCAATATCTCCTATAAACTTGGTCAAAACGTGAGAATTCAAGTAGCGGGGATTAATCTAAACGAAAAGAGAGCTGAATTTATTTTAATAGAAGAAAAAATATAATAATTATTATACAACTATTGCAAAAGTTAACAAAAAGTAGTAAAATAAAAAATAGGGTATTATGGACGATAAAAATATTTGCGTAAACCGTGTTGCAACGCACGAGTATTTTATTTTAGAAAGAATAGAAGCTGGCATCGTTTTAGAAGGTGCTGAGGTTAAGTCTTTAAGAAATGGCGCTTGCAATCTTAAAGATAGTTTTTGCACGGTTTATCACGGCGAAGTTTTTATTAAAAACATGCATATTCCACTATACGATAAATCTGGTGCGTTTAACTCTAGAGATGCTAGAAGAGATAGAAAACTTCTATTAAATAAAAGTGAAATTTTAAAAATCTCACAAAAAGTTGAGCAAAAAGGTCTAACCGTAGTGCCACTTAGAATTTACCTAAAACAAGCACTTATAAAGATGGAATTAGGGATTTGTCAAGGCAAACACACTTACGATAAAAAACGTGACAAAATGGAAAAAGACCTTAACAGATTAAAAGAAAGAGAAATAAAAAACTATAGATAAAATCTTATGAAAAGGAGACAATTTATGTCCGACAAAAAAAGAATTGAAACGTTGTGCGTTCAAGGAGGCTACACTCCAAAAAATGGTGAACCAAGACAAATTCCCGTATATCAAAGCACTACTTTTAAGTATGATACTAGCGAAGATATGGGTAAACTTTTCGACCTTGAAGCGTCTGGCTACTTCTATACTAGACTTCAAAATCCAACTAACGATTACGTTGCTGCAAAACTTTGCGAGTTAGAAGGTGGTTCGGCTGCTATGCTTACTTCATCAGGACAAGCGGCAAACTTTTATTCAATTTTTAATATTGCAAATTGTGGCGACCACGTTATTGCTACTACCACCATTTACGGCGGAACCTTCAATCTTTTTGACGTGACTATGAGAAAAATGGGTATCGAGTTTACTTTCGTTAAGCCCGATATTACCGAAGAAGAATTAGATAAATTATTCCGTCCAAATACTAAGGCAGTATTTGGTGAAACTATTGCAAATCCTGCTTGTGTAGTTTTAGATATTGAGTTTTTTGCAAAAGTTGCTCATAAACACGGAGTTCCACTAATTATAGATAACACTTTTGCTACTCCTATTAATTGTAGACCTATAGAGTGGGGTGCAGATATAGTCACTCACTCAACTACAAAATACATAGACGGACACGGAGTTAGCGTAGGTGGTGCGATTATTGACGGTGGTAAATTCGATTGGAATAAATATGCCGATAAATATCCAGGTTTAACAACCCCAGACGATAGTTATCACGGCGTTGTATACACCGAAAGATTTGGTCTTGGTGGCGCGTTTATCACTAAGGCTACTGCACAACTTATGAGAGATTTTGGCTCAATTCAATCTCCTCAACACGCTTTCTACATCAACTTAGGTTTAGAAAGCCTACACGTTAGAATGAAACGCCATTGCGAAAACGGCTTAGCAGTTGCAAAATTTTTGAAAAATCATCCTAAGGTTAAGTGTGTCACTTATTGTGGTTTAGAGGGCGATCCAGGTTATGAATTAGGCAAGAAGTATTTACCAAACGGCTCGTGCGGGGTATTGTGTTTTGAAGTAAAAGGAACTAGAAAAGACGCAGAAACCGTTATGAAAAACTTAAAGGTTGCAGCGATTGAAACTCACGTTGCAGACGCTAGAACTTGCTGTTTGCACCCTGCAAGCGCAACGCATAGACAAATGAACGACGAACAACTTGTTGCTTGTGGAATTACGCCTACTCTAATTAGGTATTCTTGTGGTATAGAAAATGCACAAGATTTAATTGACGACCTAAGTCAAGCATTAGAAAAAATCTAGAAAAAAGGAGGTTTTGGTTATGCCAATAATCGTGCCAAAAGACATACCTGCTGCAAAAATTTTGCAGTCGGAAAATATATTTATAATGAACGAAAAAAGGGCAATGACGCAGGATATTCGTCCTTTAGAAATTGCTATAATCAATTTGATGCCGACTAAGGTCGTGACTGAAACCCAATTGATGAGATTGCTTAGCAACTCTCCATTGCAAGTAAATATAACTTTGATTTCTACTGAAACTTACGTTGGAAAAAATACTTCTTTAGAGCATTTACAAAGATTTTATAAATCTTTCTCGGAAGTAAAAAATAAGAAATTCGACGGTATGATTATCACGGGTGCACCCGTTGAAGAAATCGAATTTGAAGAAGTAAAATATTGGGATGAGCTTAAGGAAATCTTTGAATTTGCTAGAAAGAACGTCACCAGTACGCTATTTATTTGTTGGGGCGCTCAAGCAGGATTATACTACTATTATGGAATAGAAAAACATCCACTTCCAAAGAAACTTTTCGGCGTTTATAAGCATAGAAAATTAGTGGACTATGAAAGACTTCTTAAGGGTACGGATGATAGATTTTATATGCCACACTCAAGACATACCACGGTTTATGAAGAAGATATTAAAAAGTGCCCTGATTTAGTGCTTATTTCTGCATCTAAAGAGGCGGGAGCAAGTATAATTAGAAGTAAAGATAATAAATTTATTTTTATAACAGGTCACGCAGAGTATGATAGAAATACTTTAGAGCTTGAGTATAAGAGAGATTTAGATAAAGGCTTGGATATTGATCCACCAGAGAATTACTACGTTTCTGGCAATGGTGGAGAGATAAAGATGAGTTGGGTTTCTACGGCTAACCTAATTTATATGAATTGGCTTAATCACTACGTTTACCAATTGACGCCGTACGATATAGAAGACATAAAATAATTCACGACGTCGTCGTGAATATATGGGGGTGTTTTAGATTCGATTGGGCGACCGAGATAAAATGTAAGCATACCGAAGATTCTGCTTCGTTAAAAAGAAAAATTAAATTTAAATGCTAAACCTCAAGTATTAGCATACGCTGCTTAATTTAAGCGTACGCTCTACCTTTTCTCGCCCGTTGGGAAAGGTTAGAGTGCCATTTTAGACGGGGGACTATTATTGAGTTTTGACAGCGACTCTCTAACGGATTTTAGTTGTCATGGTTATGGTTTTGGTCGCTGACGACCGTGCTATAATCAAGATTAATCGTCAGATAAGTATGTAGAAGATTTTATTGAAGCGTTCAAGACCGGAGTGCAAATCTCCGCATCTCCACCAAAAGATACGCGAAAAAGGAAAACGTTAAAAACCTTTTTCGCATTTTTTATTATTGACTTGCTTTCTAATATGTGATAAAATTTTAATGGCAAATATAAGTAAGGAGAAATCAAATGGAAAATAAAAATCCTATCGTCACGTTTATAATAAACGGAAAAACTATTAAGGCAGAACTTTATCCAAGCGTAGCGCCTATCACGGTTAATAACTTTATTTCGCTTATAAATAAAGGCTTTTATAACGGATTAACTTTTCATAGAATTATTGAAGGGTTTATGATTCAAGGTGGTTGTCCAAAAGGAAACGGAACGGGTGGACCTGGATATTCAATTAAGGGTGAATTTACTTCTAACGGATTTAAAAACGACCTAAAGCACGACAAGGGCGTTTTGTCTATGGCAAGGTCAATGTATCCTGATTCAGCAGGCTCTCAATTTTTTATCATGCACGAGAAATCCCCACATTTAGACGGACAATACGCGTCATTTGGTAAGGTTATCGAGGGAATAGAAGTTGTTGACGAGATTGCAACTACTAGAACTGATTATTACGATAGACCTTTCGACGCAGTTGTCATTGAAAACGTGAGTGTAGAAACGTTTGGAGTTTTATACGAAGAGCCGGAAAAAATATAAAAAACAAAAAGGACTTAAATTTTTAAGTCGTTTTATTATGCAAAAAACCGTGCATCTTTAATTGAAAAATTTTGCCGAAGCGGTAGCACAACAGGTGACTCCTTTAAAGCTACCTTATGGCACACGAAACGGTCTGTTTAGTGCTGCTGTATTCCTACTCTGACACGGTTCGCAGTGATTCGTTGCATAAGACCTTAATATCAACGTTCCTTATTATGCGCGGCCTTCCACAAAATAGTCCGCAAAAAGCATTCTGCTCCACTAAGCGAATTGTGGACGACAGGGCATCGCTAACTCCCCGCATAGCACGGTGATACTATTTTAGCCTAAATAAAATATTAAATCAAGTTATTTCGTTAAAAAAGTAAAAAAAGTTAAAATTAACTTTACAAATATTGCTATTTAAATTATAATATATAAGTAAAAATTATAATAGGCGTATTATGGGAGAAAGATAATATGTACAAGAAAGTAGACACCTCGTTAAATTT
>JAZOOV010000128.1:0-7269 GCA_045655215.1 Christensenellaceae bacterium
CAATGAACCGAGCATCTTTGCAACGAGTTCTTCTTTGCTTGGCATTGACGCAAGTTCTTTAACTCCCGCTTTGTCTACCTTGCCTCCGTCTACGTAAGCACTCTTAACTTCAACTTTCTTGTCGTACTTTTTGCACGCTTCGATAATAACTTTTGATGCACCAGTTTCGTCTGCACCGAAAGCAACTGAAGTTGGACCATTTAAATCGTCGTCAAAATCTTTAATTCCTAAATCGTTGAACGCGATTTTGATAAGAGTGTTCTTTAATACTTTGTATTCTACGTTGTTTTTTCTAAATTCTCTTCTTAGTTCGGTATCTTCTGCAACGGTTAAGCCACTGAATTTAACCAAAACTACTGACTTAGAATCTTGAATTTTTTGTTTAATTTCTTCAACAACTACTTTCTTTGCCTCTTGGTTTGCTGACATTTTGCTACCTCCTTTTAAGAATAAGAAAGCCCTTGCACACCAAGACGGAATACAAGGGCATAACTATAACTAATTTAGCCTTTTAATTTCGCCTCGGTTGGTTTTATCACAAGATAAATTAACACCTACTGTCTTGGGCTATTAAATTTTTATCTACTTGATTATATCACCCTTAGGGATATATGTCAACTAAATTTTAACGTTAATTTTTACACCAGGGCCCATTGTGCTTGCAAGTGAAACGCTCTTAATATAAGTTCCCTTTGCTGCTGCTGGTTTTGCCTTGATGATTGCTTCGATAAGCGCTTGATAGTTTTCTTTAATCTTTTCAACGCCGAAACTCTTTTTACCGATTGGGCAGTGAATAATTGCAGTTTTATCAAGTCTGTATTCAACCTTACCTGCTTTGGTATCTTTAATTGCCTTAGCAACGTCCATAGTCACGGTACCTGATTTTGGGTTTGGCATTAAGCCCTTAGGACCTAAAACCTTACCGATACGACCTACCAAGCCCATCATATCTGGGGTGGTGATAATTACGTCGTAATCAAACCAGTTTTCAGTTTGAATCTTTTGAATCATTTCTTCTGCACCTACGAAATCTGCGCCTGCTTCTTTCGCTTGGTCTGCCTTTTCACCTTTTGCTAAAACTAATACTCTTACGTTTTTACCAGTTCCATGTGGCAATACCAAAACGCCTCTAACTTGTTGGTCTGCTTGTTTTGGATCTACGCCTAAACGAACGTGAAGTTCAATAGTTTCGTCAAACTTTGCTTTTGCAGTATCTAAAACGGTGCTAACCGCTTCGTCTACTTCGTAAAGTTTAGTTCTTTCAATAGTTTTTGCGCTATCTATATATTTTTTTCCGTGTTTCATTATAATTTACCTCCTGTGGTACGTGCGGGAAAACCCCTCCCACTTATATACTAATCTATTACTTCTACACCCATACTTCTTGCAGTGCCGGCAATCATGCTCATTGCACTTTCTAAAGTATTTGCATTAAGGTCAGGCATCTTTAACTTTGCAATTTCTTCTACCTGTGCCTTGGTAATCTTTGCTACTTTGGTCTTGTTAGGCGCTGCACTTGCGCTCTCGATTCCACACGCCTTCTTAATTAGAACAGGTGCTGGTGGAGTTTTGAGAATAAAAGTAAAAGAACGGTCTTGATAAATAGTCATTACAACAGGAATAATTAGACCTACTTGGTCTTGTGTTTTAGCGTTGAATTCCTTTGTAAAGCCCGGAATATTGATTCCGTGTGGACCTAACGTTGAACCTACAGGTGGACCTGGGGTTGCCTTGCCTGCTGGCAATTGAAGTTTTACGATTGCTGTGACTTTCTTAGCCATAATTAAATCCTCCATTAGTGGTATTACCGTCGCGCCAGTGTAATGAATTTAACGCAACTCCCACTTTTTATACCTTCGGCTTTTTGCCGATTGTAGTTTAGTCTATTTTTTCTTCGGTATTATCTATTATCTTTTTTACTTGTACGAAGTCAACTTCTACTTCGGTGCTTCTGCCGAACATTTCTACGTTAACTTTTGCCTTATTTGCCGAGTCGTTTATAGATAATACTTTGCCCGAAAATCCTTCTAGCGGTCCGTTTAGTATTGTCACGGTGTCGCCTACTGCAAAGTCTACTTCGCCCTTGAAGGTTTCTAGTCCGTTTCTTTCAACTTCTTCAGGAGTTAAAGGAAGCGGTCTTCCTTGTGGACCTACGAATCCCGTCACCCCACGAGTGTTGGTGACTAGATACCATATGTCGTTTGAATATATCATCTTAAGAAAAACGTAGCAAGGAAATTTCTTTCTCTCTACAATCTTCTTCTTTCCGTTTGCCTTTTCTTCTAAGGTTTCTTCGGTAGGAATTTGTATTTCAAAGATATTTTCTTGTAAATTGTTGTTTTCTATCAACTTTTCAAGGCTATCCTTTACCATTGCTTCGTAGCCCGAATAGGTGTGGATAACGTACCATCTTGCTTGTTCTACTGCCATTATTAACCTCTAAATCCGTTAATGAATAATCTCATAAGTTCAGTTAAGCCTGAATCGAACGCAGTGATAACCACCAAGAAAAGAAGCACGACAACGATGACAACGCCCGTTTGTTTTAAGACCTTGCCAAACGATGGCCAACTAACTTTCTTAAGTTCCGAGAACACGTCTTTAATCTTTGAACCCATTCTCTTAAAAAAGCCTGGCTTTCCGCTTTTCTTTTTATTCTTTTTTACGTTTGCTTGCGCTTTGGTAGTTTCGCCGTTATCAGCGAGTTTACCTAGCATAGCACTTTCTTTCTTTGCCATAACTTTGCCCTCTCGATTTTCCCCAATGGGAAATAAGGAAACAATTATATATTATTTTGCTTCCTTATGTGTAGTATGCTTTTTGCAGAATTTACAATACTTTTTCATTTCAAGTCTTTCAGTATCGTTTTTCTTGTTTTTGAAAGTATCGTAGTTTCTTTGTTTGCATTCCGTGCAAGTTAAAGTAATCTTATTTCTGTTGCCTTTTGCAGCCATTTTAGCACCTTCCGAACATGAAAAAATTAACACCCCGAATCCGAGATGCTAATGTATTATACTATTTAACGCCCATTATGTCAAGTTTTTTTAGGTCTTTTTTAAATATTTTACCTTAATTTTTCCTAGTTTTTTCGCCTTTTCAACATATTGAAATTATCAATTACTAAAAGCACTATATCTTGCGTTTTCCTTAGGTAAAAACCCCCTGTTTTTCGCCTATTTTTGCTGTTTTTATATAAATTCTACAATTTTTGACTTAAGTTTTCCCGTTAGAATTATTTTTCTTATCTTCTCTTCCGAAAGAGTGGCAATCTTTTTACTTCCGTCCATTATAATAACTTCGTTGAGAGCGTCGCCATCGATTAAATTTACTAGCCTTTTTACGCTTGCTTCTTTATCTATTGCAAATCTTGAAATTCTAACTCCCTTTAGTAGTTTTTCTCTAGAAACGCCTACGTACACCCTAACGTAATTATTTTCCTTTTCCCTACTTAACGCCCCGAATAAAACAAAGAGCGAGAAAAAAAACAAAGAAACGTTGAGAGTGGAAAAAATAGAGATTACAAATAGCGTTAAAAGAATACAAGATAGCAAAACACCTAAAATCTTACAAATTATATTGGCTGTTTTTTTGGCAAACTTAAGGCGTAAAATAGAAAAGAGAATTCTTCCACCGTCTAATGGAAGGGCTGGCAAAAGGTTAACTAGCGCCATACTCAAGTTTGCTTGCACCACTAATTGAGTATAGGGATAAGAAATTGGATAAACCCACCAAGATGCAACGAATAATACTGCGATAAACAAATTTGTTAATGGTCCTGCAAGGGAAATTATAAGGTCGTCTTTAATACAGGGCTTATCGAAATTCCCCTGTACTATAGCCCCAAAGGGCATAAGCGTAATCTTATTTAACTTATACCCTTTTATCTCGGCAACTATGGAGTGCCCCAATTCGTGCGCAACGGCAGTTAACGTACAAACGAGAAATATTAATATTTTTGAAGTAAAGGCTGAATAGATAAATAAAAGAATAAATAACGGATGAATTTTAATCCTTATACTGCCCATACCACCGCGTTATCTATAATTTCATAGCCGGTAATTAACGCCCTTTGAGAATCGAAAAAGCAAGCGGAGAAAGCGTTTTCTGCATACCCAACGGGAATATTTTTAAAAACTTGTTCGCCAACTCCCGAATAAACGAACTTCAATCCGTCTATCTTAGAAGTGAAATTTTTGCTATGTGATAAAACGATAGAATATAGTCCAGACTCGTCTTGAGTCACGCTCTCAACTACTGCGTCGCAAGGCGCGTACACGCTACCCGTATAAGAAACGCTAGCCACACCTTCGTTTATGGTAAATTCGGTGTCGTTTACGTTAAACACGGGCGAAAATTCGCTAAATTCCCTTTGGTCAACAACCACTTTTTCACTTTGAAAAAGCCCTTTCATAAATACGTTTATTCCACTATTTTCGTTAACTAGATTGGTGACTGCTATAACTGCTATAAGCGCAACTATTATTAACGATTGAAGGGTGACTAAAGAAAACTTAAACTTCTTTTTTTCTCTAATGCTAACGCTTGGAGTTTGGCTTAGGCTACTCTCTTCTCTAACCATAGGCAAGGCGTTTTCTCTTTCTACTACTAAATCTTGCTCTTCCACTTGAGCGTTCACCTTGTCTACTAGTTCTTGCTTAACCGAGTCCTCTGCCACTTTTACTTTTTTAGTTCTTTTCTTTTTTATAGGCTTATAGGTAATAGTCGACGAACTATTTGGCATCTCGAGCATTGATGCGTATTGTAATTTTTCGTTCATTTTTTATTTCTCCTTTTGATTTTCTATAAAAAATATATGTGAAAAAATTTTCCTTTATTACCCCAAAATAAAAACGACAAGAATATTTCCTGTCGTTTTTTATCTTTTTTTAATCTTTTTATTTTGCTAGGAATTTTTTCATAAGGCTAACGCCACTATCTATAAATAATCCCGTATTTAACGCTTCCTTTTCGGTGTAAGCGTTTGCTCCGTTCCCCTTTTCTTCATTACTTCTATAAATTATAAACGGAATTGGATCGCTAACGTGCGTCATTTTGCAGAGCGGGGTTGGATGGTCTGGACAAATTAGCATTGAATACTCTTCTCCACTTTTTTCTAACTCTTCCTTAATATGTTTAACCACCTTTTTATCAATTTGTTCGATTGAGAAAATCTTATTCTCAAAATCGCCGTGGTGTCCACACTCGTCGGGCGCTTCCATATGAATATAACAAAAATCCACGCCACCTAGAAGCGCGTCGACACACGCTTTTGCTTTTCCAGAAAAGTTAGTGTCGTAATTTCCCGTCGCCCCTTCCACTTCGATTACTTTCATATCGGCAAGTTTACCTATGCCTTTAAGTAGGTCAACTGCAGAAATCATTGCGCCGTCTATTCCGTATCTATCCTTAAACTTTTCTAAACGTGGCTTGGTGCCTTCCCCCCAAAACCAAAGTGAATTTGCAGGGCGTTTGCCTAAACTTATTCTCTTTTTGTTTATAGGGTGATTTTTAAGTAATTCATACGATTTAATCATTAATTCTAAGTGTTCTTTTCCCACTTCACTAGTTGGCAAATAGTCCTTAATTGGCTGATTTGTAATATCGTGTGGTGGAGTAAAATCACCTGCTAGACTTCCGTTTTTAACCACTAAGCAGTGGCGATAACTTATGCCGGCGTAGAGTTTAACCTTTTGGTCGTTTAACTCTTTTGCTAGATATTCGATAAGTTCTCTCGCTTCTTCTGTAGAGATTTCCCCTGCCGAATAGTCTATCATAGTTTTATCGGCGTAGCTTTCTTCACCCGACAAGGTGACTAAGTTCGCCCTTAAGGTGACGTCGGTATCACTTAGTTCAATGCCAATACTTGCAGCCTCTAGTGGCGACCTACCCGTGTAGCAATATTCTACGTCGTATCCTAAAACTGAAAGGTTAGCAACGTCTGAGCCCGGCTTTAAGCCATCTGGAATAGTCTTGCATAAACCCACTTGGCCATTTTTTGCCATAAAGTCGATAGTTTCTATATTCGCCACTTCTAACGGCGTTTTATCGTTAAGACGTTTTTGGCAGTAATCTGCCATTCCGTCCCCTAAAATTACTATATATTTCATAAATTCTCCCAATCAATAGGCGTTTTGTCCTTTGAGATTAAATATTCGTTTGCCTTTTTAAAATGATTACACCCAAAAAATCCGTTGTATGCTGAAAGTGGGCTTGGATGCACCGACTCTAAAACGAGATGCTTAGACTTATCTATAAGCGCCTTTTTACTTCTAGCGTTAGCACCCCAAAGTAAGAACGCTACGCCGTCTTTTTCACTTGAGATTTTTTTAATAATTCCGTCGGTGAACTCTTCCCACCCCTTTCCTTTGTGAGAATTAGCAAGGTGTTCTCTAACGGTTAAAACGGTGTTTAATAAAAGAACGCCTTGTTTTGCCCATCCACTTAAATCGCCGTGATTTATTGATGGAACTCCATATTCGCTACTTATCTCTTTATATATATTGATAAGTGAGGGTGGAATTTTTTCGCCCTTAGGCACGGAAAAGGCTAGCCCCATTGCTTGACCTTGTTCGTGATAAGGATCTTGTCCTAAAATAACCACTTTGATATTCTCAAATGAAGTTAATTTCATACTATTAAAGATATTGTTCATTTGGGGATATATCGTGTGATTACTATATTCAGTTTTTAAAAACTCTCTAAGTTTTAGGTAGGTAGGGGAACTGAACTCTTCTTCTAAAAGTTTATCCCACTCACTAGATATTTTAATCATTTTATATATTGTATCATTTTATTTTGACAAAATCAATATAATTTCGTATACTATTTTTTGGTGAACATATGAATTACTTAGATATAGTTATTATTGCAATCGGTCTTTCAATGGATGCCTTTGCAATAACCATTTCAAACTGCATAAACTATAAGGGCAAACTTAAAAAACTTGAAGAATTATCTATGCCGATATCCTTTTCCCTTTTTCAAGGGATTATGCCGTTAATAGGCTTTTTAATCGGCTCGTTATTTTTTAATTACATAACGCCTTACGCTAAATATATTACAAGCGCAATCTTTTTTGTTTTAGCATTTAAAATTATATACGATACAATTAAGGAAAACCTAGATAAAAACGCCGAAAAGGATAAGGTGGCAAAGTTTAGTTTAACGCTAGTTTTAATTCAAGCGTTAGCAACTAGTATAGACGCGCTTATAGTTGGCTTTACCTTAAATAACGCTACTATGCATTTTTTAATCGCCATACTAATTATC
>JAZOOV010000129.1:0-5968 GCA_045655215.1 Christensenellaceae bacterium
GGTAATCTCTTAGATTTCTTGCAAGCCTAACCCTAGTCATCACCACGTTGCCACGATAAAGTTCGGTGTTCTCTATCATTAGATTAACCCCCTATTCTTAAGTTCTTCGGTTAAGTCGAATAAATTAGCCGAAATTTCTCTTAAATCGGAAAATCTACCTTCCATAATGGCAAGTTCCTTTTCTTTAAGCAATCTTTTATACTCGTCTAGTAGTTCCTTGTCAAGTCCGTGAGAAAGTTTCTTTCCCGTATGCTCGGTGCTATTTTGAATATCTTTTAAGGTAGACAAAATTTCCACCCTAAATGCGTTATAGCACTCAGGACAGCCAAGCATTCCCGTTTGATAGTAGGAAGATAATCTCGTTCCACATTTTTCGCAAACTTTATCGTACATTTTTCCTAAATTCTCTTTGCTAATTCTTTTACGTATTCTAGGGTATCTGCCCCAATTTCTTCGCTTCTAAGCGCGTACTCTACGTTGGCTTTAATATAGCCGAACTTATCGCCCACGTCGTATCTTGTTCCCTCAAAAGTGCTTGCTAAAAGTTCGCCGTTTTTGGCTAGTTCCTCCATAGCGTCGGTCAAGTAGATTTCGTTGTTTCTAGGCTTTAAGACTTTAAGCATATCTATAATCTTGCCGTCGAAAACGTATCTGCCGATAATGGCGTTGTTTGAAAGGGCTTCTGCTAGCGACGGCTTTTCTATAATAGAAGAAACTTCCATAACTCCGTCCACTTCTTCTCTTATACCGATATTGCCGTACTTACTAACGTCGTCGCCAAACACTTCCATAGTGGCAATAACGCTCTTTCCAGTACTTTCAAAAATATCCACAAGCCTTTTCATACAAGGCGTTTGATTTTCGCCTGCATAAATTAGTTCGTCGCCAAGAAGCAATGCAAATGGCTCGCCACCTATAAACTCTTCAGCGCATAGCATAGCCCCTGCTAGACCGTTAGCCGTTTGTTGAACGGCAAAACTAACGTTAAATCTTTGAGTTTGTCTTTCAATTTCATATAGTTTTTGCTTGCCGTCTTCTAAAAGTCTTCTCTCTAAATCTTCTGCAGGACCAAAGTGATTTTTAATCACGTCAGAGCCCGGCGAAACTACGATAAGAATATCTTCTATTCCAACAGAAATTAGTTCTTCTGCTATGTATTGAATAGTAGGCTTGTCTAACACCGAAAGCATTGGCTTTGGAATAGCCTTTGTTATAGGCAAAAATCTAGTGCCTAATCCTGCGGCAGGTATAACTGCCTTTTTAACTTTTTTCATATCTTTTACCCCCAAATATGATACTTCTTTTTCCTTATCAAATATTATTTAAAGTTTTCTTCTTCAAGCGCTTTAATTTTGTTAACTCTATTTATATGGCGCTCTTCATTAGAAAAATTAGTTTTAATAAACGCCTTAACTATTTCGATAAATAGTCCCGGTCCAACTACTCTTTCACCAACTGCCAAAACGTTTGCGTCGTTATGAAGTCTAGTCATTTTAGCCGAGAACACGTCGTGACAATGTCCACATCTAATTCCCTTAATTTTGTTTGCCATAATACTCATGCCAATTCCCGTTCCACAAATTAGAATACCCAAGTCGCACTCACCTTTAACAACGCTATCGCAAACTTTAACTGCGTAGTCATTGTAGTCGGTAGACTCAGTATTATATGTGCCGAAATCAATATACTCGATTTCTTTTTGCTCCAAATACTTTATAAGTATTGGCTTTAAGTTTATTCCACCATGGTCGCATCCTATTGCTATTTTCATTTATATATATCTCCTTTGAATATTTCGCCGTTTAATATTTCTTCCATTATTTTATCGCAAGCATACTCTATTTGCCTTGCCGTTTTTAAGTATTCTTCCTTGCTTTTTCCATACGGATCTTCTATATCTCCCTTGCCCGTAAAATAGTGCATGCTTTTAGCGTTCCAATGCGCGTTTCTCCAAGCCTCAAAAGTTTCCATATAGATTAATACGCCTGCGCTTTTCTTTATATCAAAACACATTCTTCTAGACTTAAACCCTTCAAATCCGTCGTACCCTAACTCCCTTAGTGCGTACACCGAATTTTCGTTCATACTACTTCCGTCGTCTGCGTATTCACCTGCACTTTCGACTTCTACGTTTTGAATATTTTTCTCTCTTAATCTCTTCTTTAGTATAACTTCTGCCATTGGGCTTCTGCAGGTGTTCCCTGCGCATACGAATACGATTTTACTCATCTTTTACCCCACTTAGCCACAAGCCTTTTTTAGCCTGTTCATTATTCCCATATAAACGCCGTCTTCTCTGCCCATTGATATTGCTATTATTATATCGGCTTTCTCTTCGCCTTCTAAAAGTTTATCGTAAAGATTACTTGCAACTTCTTCTCCCGATTCCCCTAGAAGTAAAAGGTTTTTACCCTTAAATTTCTCTCTATACTTGTTTTCGCACATAATATAAGGCGTTTTGCCATTGGCAACTTCTTCATTATATCTAGTTATAACTTGCTCTATTTTGTCTACTTCGTATAAAGCAGTTAGACATTTAGGGCGATAGTGCGTGTATTTTACGCCTGGGGACTTTACCTTGTCCCCCTCTTTATGTTCACTTATAAAACAATTGCCAACAACCCTTTCAATCATTTCTTTGGTGATTAAGCCTGCGCGCAAAATTCTAGGATATTCCCCCGTCACGTCTAAAACCGTGCTCTCTATACCACCTAAACATTTTCCGCCGTCAAGAATCAAGGGGATTTTTCCATTTAGGTCGTTATAAACGTGCGTCGCCGTCACGGGACTAGTGTGCTTAGATAGGTTAGCAGACGGAGCAACGAGTGGTATATTCACCTTTTTTAGAAGTTCTTGGCAACCCTTATGTGAAGGCATTCTAACGGCTAGGGTTTCCCCGCCACAGATAGCCTCTTTTGAAATCACTCCCTTGCTTTTCATAACTAAGGTCAAAGGCCCTGGCATAAACTCTTTTATTAGCAAAGGCACGTAATCTCTTTCGACGTAGCATAAGCTCTCTAAATCAAAGTCTTTATGCACGTGCGCTATGAGTGGATTATCGCTTGGTCTACCCTTAACTTCAAAAATTCTTCTTACGGCGCTAGAATTTCTTCCGTCACCTGCAAGCCCGTAAACCGTTTCGGTGGGCATGCCGATAACTTCACCATCTTCTAGAAGAGTTTTCGCTAGGTCTAAACTATCTTGGCTTATTTTTAGTACTTTGGTTTCCATTTTATAACTTTTCTCTTTCTGTTAGTCAAAAATCTCGTCGTCTATACTCTTACTTATTGGTGCTGGCTCTTTTGTTGGAAGTTCTTCTACGTCCATATCGCTAAAATCCACCGACTTTGAAGAATTTTCTTCAAGTTTTTCCGGTTCTCCCGTATCGTCGGCAAGGTTTTCAAACCTAGTGCACTCGCCCCTAAAGTAAAGTTTAACTATGCCTTGTGGACCGTTTCTATGCTTTTCAACGATAATTTCGGCAACGTTTTCTTGAATCTTGCCTTCGGCTCTTTCCTTGTCCGTTGCGTTCTTGTCGGGACGGTGAATAAACATAACTATATCTGCATCTTGCTCGATTGCACCCGATTCTCTAAGGTCGGCTAGTTGAGGTCTACCTTTTCTAGATTCAACGGCACGAGATAATTGAGATAACGCAAGGACTGGAACGTTTAATTCCTTTGCCATAATTTTAAGACTTCTTGAAATCTTAGAAATTTCTTGTTGTCTATTCTCTTCGTTTTTCTTGCCCGAATTCATTAGTTGAATATAGTCGACCATAACTAAATCAAGCCCGTGTTTTTTCTTTATTCTTCTACACTTTGAAAGGGCTTCTTCTGGGGTAATTAAAGCAGAATCGTCGATAAAAATCTTTTGGTTTGCTAAAATTTCCTTTGCCTTTGCAATCTTTAACCATTCTTGTCTATTTAACTTGCCCTTTTGAGCGTTTTCCATACTTACACCTGCAACCGAGCAAATCATTCTTTGCGTTAGTTGTTCTCTGCCCATTTCGAGAGAGAAAACCATACAAGTTTTGTCTTGCTCTGCTACGGCTTCTACGATATTCATAGCAAACGAAGTTTTACCAACTGCAGGACGGGCTGCTAAAATTATTAAATCGCTACCGTGAAGTCCGTTAAGCAAGTAGTCTAGCCCCTTAAACTTAGTTTTAACTCCGTGTGATGCAGACTTGTCGTTTTGCAACTTGTCGAGTTTGTCCATTACTTCTGGAATAACTGCGCTAATTTTTACCACTTCGCTAGTGTCAGCCGTATTGGAAATATCAAATATAGTTTTTTCTGCGTAGGCAAGCGCCTTATCACTATCTAAACTGTTTTCGCACTCTCTAATAATGTCCGTTCCACCCTTGATAATGCGCCTAAGCATACTATCTCTTTTAACTATGTCGAGATACATTTGATAGTTGGCAGTAGAAGGCATAACGAAAGTTAGCGAAGTTATGTAGTCTATTCCACCTGCTCTTTCTAATTCGGCGTTCTTTTCTAAATAGTCGGTTAAGGTGACGAAGTCTACCGGCTTATTATCTTTAATTATTTGCTCCATTGCGCCGAATATGTATTGGTGAGATTCTGCGTAAAAATCTTCCTTTTCTAAAAACGCCGAAATCTCAACCTGAATTTTTACGTCTATAAGCAAACAACCTAAAATGGCTTGTTCTGCTTCTAAACTATGTGGCATTTCTCTAATCTTTTTTACTGCCATAATTTTTCTCCTTAAAGTAAAATAAATTCGTTTAGCGCGTTTTCAAACTCGTTAAACGCCCTTTCATAAGTGGTTTTATCTTCTAAATCTACACCTGCTATCTTTAATAGTTCGGTTGGGCTATCCGAATTTCCCGAAGACAAGAACTTAAAGTAATCTTCAACTGCTTCCTTTCCTTGCGTGGTAATTCTATTTGCTATAGATAGTGCGCTTATTATACCCGTAGCGTATTTATAAACGTAAAAGGCTCTATAAAAATGTGGAATTCTTGCCCACTCGTACCTAATATTTTCGTCTTTTTCAACGGCAGGTCCGTAGTATTCGCTATTTAATCTTAGATATTCGTCGCTAAGCATATCCTTAGTTAGTGGAATTCCCTTTTCCACCGACGAGTGCGAGAATACTTCAAACTCGGCAAACTGCGTTTGACGGAAAAGAGTAGTCCTAATCATTTCAAGTAAATATGAAAGTAGATATTTTTTAAGTTTATCGTCCTTTGCGTTCTTTAATAGATATTTTATAAGCAACACTTCGTTTACCGTGCTAGCAACTTCGGCAACGAATATTTTATAGTCGGCTTTCTCATAAGGTTGATTCTTGTTGGAAAAATAAGAGTGTATGCTATGCCCCATTTCGTGCGCTATCGTGAACACGTCGTGCGTGGTTTTTTGATAGTTTAATAAAACGTATGGGTGCGTGTCGTAAACGGCTACGCTATACGCCCCGCTTCTCTTTCCCTTGCTTTCGTAAACGTCAAGCCAACGTTCACGTCTTGCCTTTTCTAAAAGGTTGACGTAATCTTCACCTAGAACAGATAAGCCCTTAACCACTAAATCGTACGCTTGTTCATACTCTAACTTAATTTCGGCGTTTTCTACAATCGGGCAGTAAACGTCGTACATGTGCATCTTAGGTAATCCTAGTTCGCTCTTTTTAACTTGCATATATTTATGCAATAGTGGAAGCGCCGTGTGTACTGAAGAAATTAAGTTCTCGTACACCTTTTTATCCACGTCTTCGTTAGCAAGAGCCATTTCTAATGCTGATGAATACTTTCTTGCTCTAGCATAGAAAACGTCCTTTTTTACGCTACCATAGTAGGTAGAAGAAATGGTGTTTATAAGCGAATAGTATGCTTTATAATATTCGTTAAACGCCTTTTTTCTTAGCGCCCTATCTTGTTCGTGCATTAAAACGCCGTACGTTCCGTGAGTTAAGGTGATTTTTTCGCCCTTATGGGTAAAAG
>JAZOOV010000130.1:0-2187 GCA_045655215.1 Christensenellaceae bacterium
ATTTCTTTAGTGGCAATTCCGCTCTCCGCTAGCCCGTTTACTTGCTGAAATTCTCTCACGGCGTTCTCGGTTTTCACCCCAAAAATCTTGTCTGGAATAACGTTATATCCAAGTACAAAAAGTGCCGATTGTATTATGTAAGTTAGGTTTCCCCTTGCTCCCTTTTTAACGTTTATAAGTGCCCCTTTTGTCTTTGGTCCGAAGATTCCATCCACCAAAAGACCGGCGTTAAATTGGGTGTTTAACTCTCTTTGCAAGCCCTTGATTAACGCTCTTTTTGTTCTCGGTCCGTATATCCCATCCACTACTAAACCTGCTCCATAAAGGGTGTTTAGAGTGGTTTGAATCTTGGCAATTTGGTCGTCTTTTATGCTCGTCACAGGATACAACTTCCCTATCGCGTCGGCTATTGCAAGGGCTATTTTTTGTGGATTATATAGGCTTAAATCTTGTGGATTATTTAGAAAAAAAGTTTCAACTAAAACGGCTGGCGCTTTTGTTTCTCGTATAATTCCAAGGTAATCTCCACCAAAAATATTGGGCAAAACTTTGATTCCCCTATCCCTAAATCCAAGCGCTACAAGGTTAGTTTGTATGGCTTCTGCAAGCGCCATCCCCTTCCCCGTCACGCTATAATAGGTCTCAGTTCCAGAGCCTGGAATCCCCATATTAGAGTTGACGTGAACCTCTACTACAGCATCAACGTTCTCTAGATTTGCCTGTCTAATGTCAGCTCCAAGATTCCTATTTACGTCTTCTACTCGGTTATTTATAACCTCATAACCACGTCTTCTAAGTTCACTTGTGAGCGCTAAAACGAGTTCCAAATTTATATCTTTTTCATAAAGTCCATTAGCTATTGCACCGAAGTCAGTTCCCCCGTGCCCTGCATAAACTGCAATTTTACTCATATCGTCCTCCTTCTTTTTATACTATGAAAAGGGGGCAAACTTTGTGAAAAATAACAAAAAGAAGGTTTGATTTAACCCTCTTTTTTGATTACTTATTTTATAAAATTTTCCTATACATTATTATATATAATATATAGAGTTCCTTATTAAGCATATAAAAATTACAAACTAGCCTCTAAATTTTTCCTAATTTCTTTAATAAATTCTAGCGAGTTTACGGTGGTAGTTTTAGTTCCTTCCTTAACTAAGCCAACTAAATCCTTGGTCATTACCCCACTATTTAAGGTGTCTATACAAGCCTTTTCTAACTTATTTCCAAAGTCTACAAGGTCACTTAATTTATCAAACTCACCCCTCTTTTTGAGCGCGCCACTCCATGCGTAGATGGTCGCCATTGGGTTTGTTGAAGTTTGTTCGCCCTTTAAATACTTATAGTAGTGTCTTGTCACAGTGCCGTGAGCCGCCTCAAATTCATAATTTCCGTCGGGTGAAACAAGCACCGAAGTCATCATTGCAAGCGAGCCAAATGCCGTTGAAACCATGTCGCTCATAACGTCTCCGTCGTAGTTTTTAAGCGCCCAAACGAAACCACCTTTACTTCTAATTACCCTTGCAACAGCGTCGTCAATTAGGGTATAGAAATACTCTATTCCAGCCTCTTCGAACTTGTCTTTATATTCATTTTCATAAATTTCTTCAAAGATTAGTTTAAAGGTTTGGTCGTATTGTTTTGATATAGTATCCTTGGTTGAAAACCATAAATCTTGCTTAGTTGCAAGCGCATAGTTAAAACAAGAGTATGCAAAAGAACGGATGGAACTATCCTTATTATATTGTCCTTGAAGTACGCCAGCACACTCAAAGTCGTAGATAGTTTCTCTAAACGAACTGCCGTCTTCCCCACTAAAAACAAGTTCTGCTTTGCCTTTGCCTGGCACTCTATATTCGGTTGATTTATACACGTCGCCATATGCGTGTCTTGCTATAGTTATTGGTTTTTGCCAATTTCTAACTGCAGGCAAAATGCTATCAATTAGAATAGGCGCACGGAAAACAGTTCCGTCTAATATGGCCCTAATAGTGCCGTTAGGACTCTTCCACATCTTTGAAAGATTATATTCTTCCACCCTTTGCTTGTTTGGGGTTATGGTGGCACACTTAACTGCTACACCATACTTTTTTGTTGCGTAAGCCGAGTCAAAAGTGACCTTATCTTCGGTCTTTTCACGATTAACTAAAGATAAATCGTAATACTCACTCTTTAAGTCTACAAAAG
>JAZOOV010000131.1:0-4198 GCA_045655215.1 Christensenellaceae bacterium
CTCATGCAAAAGAACTGGATTGGCAAATCTACCGGTGGAGAAATTGAATTCACTTGCGAAAGCGGTGATAAATTCAAGGTGTTCACCACTCGTGCCGACACCCTATTCGGCGTTTCTTACGTAGTGTTAGCGCCAGAACACCCACTTGTTAAAAAATTAACTTCTAAAAAACAAAAGAAAGCCGTTGACGAATACATTCTTCAAACTTCAAAAACGACTGAAATTGATAGATTATCTACTGCAAGAGAAAAGACGGGCGTTTATATTGGGCACAACGCCATTAACCCAATTAACGGAAAAAGTGTTCCTATTTACGCTGCAGATTACGTTTTATACTCTTACGGAACAGGCGCAGTTATGGGCGTTCCTTCGCACGACGATAGAGACTACGTATTCGCTCAAAAGCACGATATTCCTATTATTCGCGTTGTTAAAGGCGTTAACTGCGACGATTCTCTTCCATTTACCGAAGACGGAATCGTTATGAATAGCCCTGGATTTGACGGATTAACTAGTGAAGAAGCAAGAAAAGCTATCATAAACCAATTAGTAAAAACCGGACAAGGCGAACACAAAACCAACTATCGTTTAAGGGATTGGCTGGTTTCTCGTCAACGTTATTGGGGCGCTCCAATTCCAGTAGTTTACTGCGATAAATGTGGTTGCGTACCAGTTCCAGAAGAAGATTTACCGGTTAAACTCCCATATGACGTTGAGTTTAAGCCAGACGGAGAATCTCCACTTAAAAAGCATCAAGGCTTTATGGAAACCACCTGCCCTATTTGTGGTGGAAAAGCTCATAGAGACCCTGACACTCTAGATACTTTCGTATGTTCAAGTTGGTATTATTTAAGATACCCAGACGCTAAAAACCCAAAAGAAGCGTTTAATAGCAAAATAATAAATAAAATGTTGCCTGTAGATAAGTACGTTGGCGGCGCAGAACACGCTTGCATGCACTTACTATACGCAAGATTCTTTACAAAAGCACTAAGAGATATGGGTTATCTTGATTTTGACGAGCCATTTAAATCACTCGTACACCAAGGCATTATTTTAGGACCAGACGGACTTCGTATGAGTAAATCTAGAGGTAATATTATTAACCCTGACCCATACGTTCAACAATATGGATCCGACACCTTAAGACTATACTTAATGTTTGGCTTCTCTTATATTGAAGGTGGTCCTTGGAATGACGAAGGTATTAAAGCAATCACTAAATTCTTAGATAGAATTGAAAGATTAGCAATTAAAATTAACGGATATTCGGGCAAAAAATCTAATGAAGTGACTAAAGAAGATAAGGAATTACTATACGCTCTTAACTATGCAATCAAATGTGTAGATAACGATATGGAAAACTTCTCGTTTAACACTGCTGTTGCTAGACTTATGGAACTTCTTAACGCCCTAACTAAATACGACGCGTTAGAAAACAAAAACGTAGTACTATTAAAAAATTGCTTTAAGCAATATATTCAACTACTTGCACCTTGCGCACCACACTTTGCAGAAGAAATTTGGGAAATGCTCGGTGGAAAACCATCAATCTTCACAACAGACTTCCCTGTTTGCGATCAAAAAGCGTTAGTTAAAGACGAAGTTGAAGTAGCAGTTCAAATCAATAGTAAAATCAAAGCAAAACTTATGATACCAAATGGCGCTACCCAAGACGAAATAAAAGAATTAGTATTTAGTGACGAAAAACTAAACGAAGAATTAAAAGACAAGGAAATTAAAAAGTTTATTATTATTCCTAATAGACTAGTTAACATTATCATCTAATTATAATCGACTGATTTTATAAGAAAATAAATGAAAGAAATTACTACTACGACAAATATTGAAAGATATACCCCATCTATTACGGATGGGCTTTCAATTATTCAGGTTGAAGAAAGAAAAAATGACGGACTACTAAATAACATAAACAAAAAGTATTCTAAAAGTTATTTTAATATTTTCACCAACAACGTTTGCACTTTCTTTAACCTATTAGGTTTAATTTGCTTTGTTGCTCTTTTAGTGACTAAAGCCGAGTTAAGCCAATTTGTTTTTGTTTTCTTTTACATTGCAAATATCACTATCGGTATAATACAAGAAATTAGAGCAAAAAGATGCGTTGATAAACTTTCCATCGTAGCAAATAAAGGCATTAAGGTAATAAGAGATGGCAAGGAAGTTGAAATCCCAACCGAACAAATCGTACTCGATGACGTTATAAAACTAGGACTTGGCAATCAAATTCCAACAGATAGCATAATATTAGAAGGCATAGTTGAAGTAAACGAATCTCTTTTAACGGGAGAATCCGTTCCCGTAAAGAAAAAGTCAGGCGACACACTATTAGCAGGAAGTTTTATAACTTCCGGCATTTGCATAGCAAGAGCAGACAAGGTTGGCAAAGATAATTACATTGAAACCCTTTCAGCAAAGGCAAAAGCGTACAAAAAACCAAATTCCGAAATAATGAACTCATTAAAGTTAATTATTAAGTCGGTTGGTTTTATTATCGTTCCTATTGCTACTGCTCTAATAATTAAATCACTACTACATCATCTAGGCACTTTCCCTGAATCAGTTTTAGGGGCTGCAACCGTTGTAATCGGCATGATTCCCGCAGGTATGATTTTATTAACGAGTGTCACCTTAGCAGTTGGCATACTAAAACTAGCAAGACACAACACTCTAGTTCAAGACTTTTATTCACTTGAAATGCTCGCTAGAGTAGATACTGTTTGCTTTGACAAAACGGGCACTATAACTGATGGCAAAATGACGGTTAGTGACGTTGTTGAAATAAACAAGCCTGACTTCCCCATTGAAACGATTATATCTTCAATGTTAAAAGCATTAAAAGACAACAATCAAACGGCACTTGCTCTTTGTGAAAAATTTGGTGAAAACGGCTCTCTTAAACCAATAAAGACCTTGCCTTTTAACTCATCTAGAAAGTTATCGGCAGTCACCTTTGATGACGGAAAAACCTATTCATTTGGAGCACCGGAATTCGTATTATCAAAAGAAGAATACGACAAGATAGCAAATGAAGTGGAAAAATACGCCTTCCAAGGCTTAAGAGTTTTAATTTTAGCCTTTTCAAGCTCACAAATAGAAGACGACAAAGTTCCAAACGACTTTTCACCTATTGCTTATATTTTACTTTGTGATAACGTTAGAGAAGATGCAGTTGACACAATTAAGTGGTTCAAAGATAATGGCGTTGCTATTAAAATTATATCAGGCGATAATCCTATTACGGTTGCCGAAGTTTCTAAAAGAGTTGGCGTTGAAAATGCAGACAAATACATTAGTTTAGAGGGTTTAACCGAAAAGGAAGTTTACGATTCGGCAAACAAATACACTGTTTTTGGCAGAGTTTCTCCCGAACAAAAGGCAACTTTAGTTAAAGCGCTTAAAGACAACAATCACGTGACAGCGATGACCGGTGACGGAGTTAACGATATTCTCGCCCTAAAAGAAGCCGACTGCGCAATTTCGGTTGCTTCGGGTAGCGAGGCGGCAAGAAACGTTGCCCACCTCGTATTACTTGACGACAACTTTAACTCCCTACCAAAAGTAGTCTTTGAAGGAAGAAGAGTTATAAATAACGTACAAAGTTCGGCTTCGCTATTCTTAATGAAAACCATATTTACAATGATTATGGCAATCATTTCACTACTACTCCCCTATATGCACACCTACCCTTTCGTAGCGTCGCAAATGATTCCTTTAGAATTTTTTATAATTGGAATACCAGCATTCTTTTTATCGCTTCAACCAAACGATTCAAGAGTAGAAGGCGATTTTATTAGTTTTGTGATAAAAAAATCAGTGCCAAGCGCCATACTTATGGTTTTTGGGGTATTAATCGTTGAAATACTTAAAATGACTATTGGTCTAAACAACCAAGAAATATATCTTAATATGCAACTTTACGTTATTATGCTAGTTGGTATAATTAACTTATTCTTCGTTTGTAGACCTTTTAACTTATATAAAATAATTTTATTTAGTTTAGCAACTTTGATAGTAGCGTTTATCATTATTTCCACAGCGTGCAACATAATTCCATTTTTGAATAATTTCTTCATCTACATTCCAATGTTGCCACTAAAAAATTATTGGCCACATTTACTAACGGTGACCGCTATTTCAATACTAAGTATAGCCCTATCAATAATCATACAAAAAT
>JAZOOV010000132.1:0-4058 GCA_045655215.1 Christensenellaceae bacterium
AATCTTAACCTTTTTAATAATTTTATGTATTCATTTGTAATATTTAATATATTATAATTTATTTACAATAAAAAATCAAGGTAATTTTAAAAGGAGATAACATGCTAAAAGGTGTTCCTAAAATATGTAGCCCAGAACTACTAAAGATTTTATGTGAAATGGGGCATGGTGACGAAATAGTAATTGCAGATGCAAACTTTCCTGCAGAAACTTTTGGGAAAAGAGTTATTAGGGCAGACGGGCTTTCTGGCAATCAACTTCTAGATGCCGTGCTAAAACTTATTCCACTAGATACCTACGCTAGTGAAAATTTAATCTTGATGCAACTAGTAGATACAGACGTCGGTAAAGTTAATCCAGAAATTTGGAAGGAGTATACTAATACTGCAACTAAACTAGACGATAACGTTAGATTGGGGCATTTAGAAAGATTTGCCTTTTATGAAAGGGCAAAAACTGCCTATGCGGTAATAGCAACGGGTGAAGAAGCAATATACGCTAACGTTATAATAAAAAAAGGCGTAATAAAATAGAAGAATAAAGGAGAAAATTATGGCAAAATCAATATTGATTGGGGATTATCCCGTAATTGGAATTAGACCTACTATCGACGGAAGAAGAGGCCCGTTAAAGGTTAGAGAATCACTAGAAGTTCAAACTATGAACATGGCAAAGTCAGCTAAAAAACTAATAGAAGATAACGTTTTTTATTCAAACGGAGAAAAAGTAAAGGTAATAATTGCCGATACCACTATCGGTAGAGTTGCAGAATCTGCTGCGTGTGCCGATAAGTTTAAAAAAGAAGGGGTAGATATTACTTTAACCGTCACGCCTTGTTGGTGCTACGGCGCCGAAACTATGGATATGGATCCTATGACCATTAAGGGTGTATGGGGCTTCAACGGAACGGAAAGACCAGGTGCAGTATATCTTGCTTCAGTATTAGCAACTCACGCTCAAAAAGGCTTGCCAGCATTTGGAATTTACGGACACGAAGTTCAAGACATGGACGACACTTTTATTCCAAGCGACGTTTCTAATAAAATATTAAGATTCGCTAGGTGTGCCGTTGCCGTTGCAACTATGAGGGGAAAATCATATTTACAAATAGGCTCAGTATGTATGGGTATTGGCGGATCGATTATTAGCCCCGAGTTTATAGAAGAATATCTTGGCATGAGAATTGAATCTGTGGACGAAGTGGAAATAATTAGAAGAATGACCGAGGGAATTTACGACGAAAAAGAATATCAAAAAGCATTAAAGTGGATAAAGGAAAAATGCAACCAAGACTTTGATAAAAACCCTGTAGAACTTCAAAGAACTAAGGAAGAAAAGGAGAAAGATTGGGAATTTACGGCAAAAATGGCGTGCATAATAAAAGACTTGTTTAACGGAAACCCAAACTTGCCAAAAGGAGCAGAAGAAGAGTCTGTAGGGCATAATGCAATAGTTGGTGGATTTCAAGGGCAACGTCAATGGACGGACTTTTATCCTAATTGCGATTTCCCAGAGAGTATATTAAATTCTTCTTTTGACTGGAACGGAGCGAGAGAGCCATACGTTCTGGCGACTGAAAACGACGTGCTAAACGGAATAACTATGCTTTTTGGCAAACTTTTGACGGGAAGAGCGCAAATTTTTGCCGACGTTAGAACTTATTGGTCAAAAGATGCAGTAAAGAGAGTGACAGGCTACGATATTGAAGGCAAGGCTCTAGAGGCAGACGGGTTTATTCACTTAATAAATTCGGGTGCTTGTTGTGTGGACGCTTGTGGTGAAGTTAAGGATGAAAGTGGAAACGCCGTTATGAAAAAGTGGTGGGAAGTGACTGATAAAGATATAGACGTTATGATGAAAGCAACCACTTGGCCTTACGCCGACCTAGGATATTTCCGTGGTGGTGGATATTCAAGTAGATTTATCACAAAGGCTGAGATGCCTGTCACAATGATGAGATTAAACCTTGTAAAAGGGCTAGGACCTACAATGCAAATTGCAGAGGGGTGGACGGTTAAACTTCCCGACCAAGTGACTGATACTCTTTGGAAGAGAACAGACTACACTTGGCCGTGTACTTGGTTTACGCCGAGAATTACTGGAAAAGGTGCGTTTACTTCGGCATACGAACTTATGAATAATTGGGGCGCAAATCACGGCGCAATTTCATTTGGGCATATCGGCGCAGATATTATTACCTTGTGTTCAATGCT
The DNA here is from genome assembly GCA_045655215.1 of Christensenellaceae bacterium. GTDB lineage: Bacteria > Bacillota > Clostridia > Christensenellales > Borkfalkiaceae > UBA1259. The sequence continues at coordinate 2,214 of JAZOOV010000132.1, forward strand.
TAGAATCCCCGTATCACTTCACAATATTGACGATAAAGATATTTATCGCCCTGCAAGTTTTAACGCCTTCGGCTCTGATAAGGAAGGACAAGATTATAGGGCTTGCGCAGCGTACGGACCAATGTATAAGAACGTTAGATAAAAAAATTATAAAAAGCCACTCACAAAGGGTGGCTTTTGTGTTGAAAAAAATAAAAAGTTGTGCTACAATTTAATGGTAATATATAAAGGAGAGTATGTATGGACTATAAGAAGTTGCAAAACGGAAGCGATATTCGTGGAGTTGCGTTAGAAGGAATTGAAGGACAAAGCGTAAATTTAACCCAAAAAGTTTGTAGGGATATAGGTAGAGGATTTGCCTTGTGGCTTGCAGAAAAAAAGGGCAAGAAAGAGAACTTAAGAGTTGCTATCGGTAGAGATTCAAGATTATCGGGCGAAAAGTTAACCGAGTGGATTTGCCAAGAGATGGTAAATCAAGGGCTAGAAGTGACTGATTTTAAGATGGCAAGCACCCCTGCAATGTTTATGGCAACTATAACTGAAGGCTTTAATTTTGACGGAACTATTATGGTCACGGCAAGTCACTTGCCTTTTAATAGAAACGGCTTTAAGTTTTTCACGGCAGAGGGAGGCCTAGAAAAAGGCGATATTAAAAAGATTTTAGAATACGCTGAAAGTGAAGAGATTCTCTCTTCCAAAAGGGGAGAGTTAAAGAGTGGAGAATTTATGGACACGTATTCAAAAATTCTCGCAGATAAAATTAGAAAAGCAACGAGGGAAGAAGAGCCACTAAAGGGCTTTAAGATAGTTGTTGACGCAGGCAACGGAGCAGGTGGATTTTACGTTGATAAGGTGCTTAAACCTTTAGGTGCAGATACTACGGGTAGTAAATATCTTGAACCTGACGGAAGTTTCCCTAACCATATTCCAAATCCAGAAGATAAGACGGCGATGGAAAGTATAACCCTAGCAGTTAAAGAAAATAACGCAGATTTAGGAATTATATTTGATACCGACGTAGATAGAGCAGGTGCAGTATTAAAGGACGGAAGCGAACTCAATAGAAATAGAATTATTGCAATGCTTTCTGCAATTTTACTTAGAGAACACCCTGGAACGACCATTGTCACCGACTCAATCACTTCAACGGGACTTGCAGATTTTATTAAGGAAAAGGGTGGCGTTCACCATAGATTCAAAAGAGGTTATAGAAACGTTATTAACGAATCAATTCGTCTAAATAGTTTAGGGCAAGATAGTCAACTTGCAATCGAAACTTCAGGTCACGGCGCGCTAAAAGAAAACTATTTCTTAGACGACGGCGCATATCTAGTGACCAAACTACTTATAGAACTTGCTCGTGGCAAAAAAGAGGGCTACACTTTAGAGTCGTTAATTGATACTCTTGCTGAGCCAATAGAGAGCGTAGAGTTTAGAATGAACATAATGCTCGAAGACTTCAAGGAATACGGACAAAAGGTGATTGACGAGTTAACCGAATACGCAAAGACTAAAAATGGATTCACCTTAGAAAAAGAAAATTACGAGGGCGTTAGAGTAAATCTTGATAGAGAACACGGAAATGGTTGGTTTTTATTAAGATTATCCTTGCACGACCCATTATTGCCGTTAAATATTGAGAGCAATGAAAAGGGTGGAGCAAAGAAAATTGCTAAAGAACTAGCAGAATTTATTAAAAACTACGATAAACTAGATTGCGCTAAACTTATGGACTTTGTAAAATAATAACAAGGGTGAAATAATGACAACAATGCAAATAATAGGTAATGTTATAGGCTTTATAGCCGTGGCATTACTTATTATAAGTTATCAATTTAATTCTAA
>JAZOOV010000133.1:0-4276 GCA_045655215.1 Christensenellaceae bacterium
CGTTGGCGCTTTACTTTGTATTTGAGCACTCTCTTCGGTCTTTTGCCCTTTGCCATTTACTGCTCTAATAACGAACTCACCTACAACTTCTATGGGCGACTGATTAAGTTTAAAAGACTGATAATGCCTTAATCCCGTTGGAACTTCAAACAATTCCATATCACCAAGATAGGTGACGATCGAGCCTTCTACAATGTTAGAGAGTATATTTTGTTGATAAGTGTGCCACTCGTATTTACACCATTTTGAAGTTATATATTCCTTCTTACTACCTACAACAACCATCACCTTTACTTCGTCTAAAACGTCGTCGATTACTTCTTTATATTGCGCCTCGCCATAATCTAACAACGTGACGTTGCTATAAAAGGTCTTTATCCCCCTGGATTCTAGGTAATTATATAACTCTTCACTCACCTTTCTATCTTGAGTGAACTCATTGTTTTCGGTGTTTTTAAATGATATAAAAACTTGATAACCCATTACTTATCTCCACGTAAATCTATTACATTTTAAGTATAACATATCATTTTATAAAAATAAAGAGTTTTTAAATTTTTTAGCATGAAAAAACGCCTAAACTTTTGGTCTAGGCAAAAAAATGTACTTAACTCTTATCTTTTGCAAAGCAAATTACTATTAACCCTTTTTTGTGTATTATTTAATATGTCTTTATCGCTCTAGATACTCGTCCGTGCTTTGCACTACCGAGCAATTTTTTATTGTGAGGGATTCGCTCTTGTATTTTGCAAAGCAAATTACTTTTAACCCTTTTTTATGTATTATTTAATATGTCTTTATCGTTCGGGATACTCGTCCGTGCTTTGCACTACCGAGCCCTTGCCCGTTTTACTTGTCCATCAAATGACGGGCGAACCAGAGAACCCAATCAATACTCACTCTCCGCCACGAAAAAAGGACACCTTTGGTGTCCTTGATCGTGGCGGAGGGTGAGGGATTCGGACCCCCGGGGGCTTTCACCCAAACGGTTTTCAAGACCGCCTCGTTATGACCACTTCGATAACTCTCCACTTGGTCGCAAGTTTTTGCGACCTATTAATTTTTCAAGCCTACTTATTTTAACCTATTTCTAAAAAAAAATCAAGTGTTTTTATTGCTCTTTTTCTAATTCTTCAAATTTTATTAATTTTACATCTGATTGACGGAAGAGTTCTAGCGCAAAATCATCGGGATATCCGTTTTTATATATTACTTTTTTAACGCCAGAATTTAAAATCATTCTCGTACAAATTACGCAAGGTTGGTGCGTCACGTACATTGTTGCGCCCTCTAAACTAATGCCTAGTTTTGCTGCTTGAATTATTGCGTTTTGCTCTGCGTGAACGGCATAGCATACTTCTTGCATAGTTCCACTTGCAATATTTTTAACTCTTCTTAAGCACTCCCCACGCTCTGCGCAACTCTCTATTCCACTTGGCGCGCCGTTATATCCTGTAGTTAAAATTCTCTTATCCTTTACTACAACTGCTCCAACGTGTCTATTTTGTTGATAGCAACTAGACCACTCGGCAACGGTCTCCGCTAAATCCATAAACCTTTTATCCCATTTATCCATAGTTCTTCCCCTTATTTTTTATCTTTTTTTACCATTTTTTCTAGTTCCTTCATAAACGAAGTAGTATCCGTAAACGAACGATACACAGAAGCAAAGCGAACGTATGCAACTTCGTCGATATCCTTTAACCCTTCGCAAACCATTTCTCCTAGTTCTTTACTAGTGATTTCTTGGGCTAATGAATTATAAACCTTCTTTTGAATAGAATCCACTAATTTCTCGATATCTTGCACCGAAACGGGACGTTTTTCGCAAGCCTTAATAATGCCAGTCTTTAACTTATTCGCATCAAAAACTTGTCTTGCTCCGTTGCTTTTTATTACGAAGATTGGCGTATTTTCCACCGTTTCATACGTGGTGAAACGTTTTCCACATTGAATACATTCACGTCTTCTTCTAATAATAGTGCCGTCTTCTGCAGACCTTGAGTCGATTACCTTACTATCAAGGCAACCACAGTACATACATTTCATACGTTTTCTCCTTTATCTTATAAGTTTTATTAAAATAATGAATTTATTGCTTTTCCAACGTTTTTTACTACGTCGCTTGCTGTTAGTGAATATTGATTGCCCTCTTCTAGCGCTATGTCCCCTGCTCTTCCAAACAAATATGCCGACACTGCCGAGCCGAACGCAACTTCAACGTCTTTTGCTAGCACTCCCGCCGTTATACCAGAAAGAACGTCGCCACTACCTGCTTTAGCCATTCCACTATTTCCCGTTGTATTTATATACGTTTCCGTGCCGTCCGTTATAATGCTTACGGCATTTTTTAGCACTAGCGTAATATTATATTCTCTAGCGAATTTTTTGGCGTACTCAACTTGATTATCTAAAATAATATCCTTATCTACACCTATAAGCCTACTAAATTCTTTTACATGTGGAGTTAAAACCACTTGGCAAGTTTTATTTTTTAGAATCTCCTTGCCATATTTTGATATGGCGTTTATTCCGTCGGCATCTATAACTAACTTTCCCTTATAATTTTGTAGTAGGTACTCGATTATTTTATAAATTTGCTCGTTAACGCCCACACCCATTCCAAAGGCTATGCTATCTAAATTTAATAATTTATCTATATTTCCCTTATCGAAAATAAAGTTTTCGCCGTCGTCACCTATCTTAACTAACACGCACTCTGGACAAACCTTTAGCGCTACATCATATAGGCTTTCGGGAACTGCTAAATACACGTAGCCTAGCCCCATCTTAAAAGCCGATAAGGCATTATACGCTAAGGTCACGCTACCAGGGTAGTTTTTGCTTCCACCAAACACGCATGCTTTCTTAAAATTGCCTTTATTTACGTTTCTTTCTAATTTTGGAAAAAGTGGCTGAATAGATTTCTCGTTTAATCTTTTAGCGTAATCTTCGCCCCAAATGCTTATGCCGATATCCTTTACTATTACTTGACCAGAATAGTCCACCCCTTCGTTTAGAAAGTGCCCCAACTTTAATTCTTGAATAGCCACGGTCATATCAGCTTTAACTGCGACGCCCATAACTTTTCCGTTATCTGCATTAATTCCACTTGGAATATCACAAGAAACTACGTAAGCGCCACTCTTATTGATTTTTTCGATAACTTCGGCATAAGTGCCTTTAACTTCCTTATTTAATCCCGTTCCAAAAATGCAGTCTACTATAATATCAAACTTTCTTTCAAAAAGTTTTAATATGCCGTTAGACACCACCAACTTTGCCACGTTAAACCCGTGAATTTCCGACAAGTATTTGGCTATTATCTTGCCGTCTTCTCCGTTGTTGCCCTTGCCGATACATACTAAAACTCTGCCACCCATAAATTTCTTGGAAATTTCTTTGGCAACGGCAATTCCCGCCCTATGAACTAACTCTTCTTCGGGAATTTTTAGGGTATTTATCGTATACTCGTCTGCCGAGCGCATTTGACTTGAAGTTAAAAGCCTTTCCATTAATCTTCCTCTTCTTTAATTCTCGACATAGCCCTATCAATCTCTTCAAACAAAAAGCCTTTTCCCACTAGGTATTTGTAGGTTTTGCCTAGGTTTTCTCTCGTTCTTTCCTTGTTTTTTAAATGCTTTATGGCAAGATTATAAATGCCGTCTTCATCAGTTTCTTCCACGCTTTCGTAGGCTTTTTCTATATCTTGTTTTTTCACGCCCTTAGACATAAGTTTAAACTCAATTAGTTTTTTGCCTTGCTTTTTAGAAGTGCTTTCTATATATCTTCTTGAAAACTCCACGTCGTCAATAAGCCCATATTCTAGCATTTTTGATATTGTGATATTTATAACTTCCTTAGAGTATTCTTTTCTCTCTAAATACTCTATTACTTGCCTTTTGGTTTTAAGCGCTTTAGATATATAATCTATCGCTTTTTTAAGTGCTTTTTCCTTTTCACTAGTAAAGATTATTTCGCCTAATTTATTTTTATCTAGTTCCTTGCCTTCTTTAAGACCTTCTTTTATAACCGTTTCAAGTGAAACGCCTGCAAAAAACTCGCCGTCTAGATATAAATTAGAGCGATTTTTATCTTTTTTTTGAACTTCTATTTTAGTGATTTTTGCCATTTTACACCTTAAACGCAAAATATCCGTATTCTTTAGATTTTACAAGGTCTTTCCCCTTAAAAACGTCTAAAAGTTTATCGGTAAATTCCCTTTCACTTTCTTGACTCTCGATTTTTATTGCAACCTTAACTTTTACGTCGTTAT
>JAZOOV010000134.1:0-7024 GCA_045655215.1 Christensenellaceae bacterium
AGTAAATTCCCCCGAAAACAAGGTGCTAAACAAAATAATCAGTTGATAAACTATAAATAAAACGCTAAGAAGGTCAACCTTAATATCTTTTGCAAACGTGAAAAAAAAGCACGCTAAGATTATAACGCCCATAATTATAAGCGCCTTCTCAACGTCCTCTCCAACAAGACTTTTTATTCCGTTTACGCCTAGTAGCGAAATTAAGGCAAGCACTAATAAAATAGTACTTATAACGCTAGTTAGTTTTTTATCCTTTAGTTTCATATTTTTACTTATTTTTTGCCTTTTAATAATCTTTTAGCAAATTTTCTAAGCCTAAAATAGTTTACCCCTACCCACATTTTAAAGGTAGGCGTTTTTATAAGTTTTGCCGATTCCCTTAGAGTATACCCCTTGAGTTTTGCCACCTTATAAAATAGCCCGTATCTATTTAGTTTTTGCCAACCCTTTCTCGTCTTTAGAAAAAGTTCTGTGCAATGGCAAAATCCTAAAAAGTTTTTAGCAAGAAATTCTTCGCTTAAATTTCTAGTTAATCCGTCTTCAATATATTCGGCGTTGTAAATCACCTTATTATACCAGCGAATTTTATATCCATCCATAGCGATTTTATCCCAAACGGAAGATTCGCTACAAAATTTTTCCCCCTCAAATTCAGGGAAAGGATATTGTCTTAAAATTTCAGTTTTATAGACTTCTGCCATATCTACGTTAAGTCCGTACTTAATTCTCTCTAAGTTGGTGCAGTCTATATACTCTCCCTTAAAACTACTAGAAACGGTTTTGCCACCTAAGTTTTTTAGCCCCGAAAAGCCCGCAAAACCACTCTCATCTTTCATTTTTTCTATGCAATCGCAAATAAATTCCACAGCGTCGTCGGTTAAAAAATCGTCGCTATCTAAAATCAAAACGTAGTCGTATCTAACCATACTAAACGCCTTTTTAAGTGCTCGATGTTTTCCACCGTTTTCTTGGTGAAAATAGGTTATGTTAAAGGAGTTTTTCTCATTTATCCAGCCCTTAACTAATTCTTCGGTGTTATCAATAGAGCCGTCGTCAATAATTATCCACTCGAAATTTTTTAAGGTTTGTCTTTTAAGCGACTTGTACGCTTTATCTAAAATATACGCCCTATTAAAAGTTGGCGTGACGATACTAACCATATTCTATCCCTTACGCCTTTTCTTAAAGAGCCATTTTAGCGCTATCCTTAATCCCTTAGTCTTTCTCTTTGCCCTAAAGGTTGCCAAAACGTCTGCTATTTTTTTAGGCATAATTTTTCTGTATTTTGCTTTTAGTTTTAACTGAAGTTTTTGCTCTTCATCATACCAACTCGACGCGTAGTGGTGAATTGAGTAGGTGTTTTTAGTTATGTTTAGTTTGCCCGTAATATAATCTTTTGGGCAAAAATATTCGGGTGAAAATACTAAAGTTTCCCCTGCTTGCTGATTTTCGCCGTTTAACTTTAAGCCGCACTTTGATAAAATTTCCGTTTCTCTTTGGCAAATGGTTTTAAGGTTAAACGAGCCGTCTTCTAATATAAAAGAGTCGTTTTGATAACTATCTAGCATTTCTTTTGAAACGCTATCTCCCTTTTTTGCGCCTCTAATTAGCCCACTTGCAATATTCTTTTTATTCTCAAAGCCAACGAAGGTGTCCGGCAAATCATCTATACTTTTAATAAACTCTACGTCTGTATCTACGTAAATCCCACCGATTTCGTATAAAATCTTAAACCTTGCGTAGTCGGAAACAAAGGCAAACTTTTTGCTCTCAAACGCTTCCTTTACGTATTTACAACAATTAACGTCGAAATTAGTTTCGTTCCACTCGATAATCTCATATTCTGGAGCAAATTTTTTCCAACTCTCTATGCAGTTTTTAACTATCTCAGGCTTAGGGTTATTTCCAAACCAGCAATAGTGAATTTTTTTTACTTCCATATTCCTTACTTTTTAGACTTAGTAAATTTTTCCGTATATTCTATAAAATTAAGCCCTTTTTTGAACCCTTTCATGCCACGATTCAAGTTTTTTAGAATTTGACAAGAAGATAGTGATGAAAGTTTTGTAAACTTTAAAACGTAATACCACTTATAAAAATGCCTTTTCCAAGAATATCCTGCAACTAAAAAAGCACCTTTATCGAAGAAAAATCTTTCGTCGTACCCAGTAAACCACGAAGAATTAGCATAGGAAACGCTACCGATAATACCTGGATAGGTATAGCGAACTAAGCGTTTTTTGCTAAACTCTAAGCCAAAAAGATTATCTTCACAAGATAGATACGTTTTAGAACCCGTTCCAAACCTAACGTCGAATAAAATTTGATTTTTTATAACCGATTCTCTCTTAAACGATAGGTGAACGCTACCATAGGTCTTGCGTTTTTTTATTCTTCTCGGCTTATCGAAAAGACTTTCTTTAAAAGTGCAATCTAATAAATTTAAATTAAAAACAATCATATCAGCGTCTTTACACTCTAAATACGCCTTACTAATTGTTTCTACGTAATTTGATTCTAAAATCTCGTCGTCGTCACACAAGAGTAAAATATCGCCCGTTGCGTTTACTATCGCCATATTTCTACTGCGCGACAAACCTCTCTCTTTAGAATCTACCCAAGTAATGCTAAAGCCTTTATACTCAAATTGACAAACTCCTTCCTTGTCGCATTGATTTACTACGACTGCATCACTATTAATATTCATTTTTTCTAGTAGGGAATAATCCTCTTGATTCATCGTGGCTATTAAAACCTGAATTCTCATATAATTATTTCCTTTTTTCGTAAACAATCTTCTTTAACACTCCAAAGAACACGTTTCTAAATGTGCAGTACCATGCTGGAATAACGCACTTTTTCTCACAAAGTCTATACATTTTGTAGTACCACGTGATTAGGCGAGAAGTTTTAATTGTTCTAATACTGCCCGTTCTACCCTTTCTATATTTTGCAAGGGTTTCGTTTAGCAAATAACAATCTGCCTTCTTGCAAACTTTAAGCCACATTGCGTAGTCGTTGTTCTTTTGAATATTTTCAATTTGAATAAGCCCAACGTGTTCTCTATCGTACATAACCGTCAAGCAACCTATCCAGCAATATTTTCTCATTTTGCGCTTGGAAATCTTTTTTGGACCTGAAACCACGCAGTTTAGTGAATTTCCTTGCTCGTCAATCTTTTCGTAATTGGTATAAGAAAAGTTGTAGCCGTTCTCTTGCATAAAGGCAACTTGCTTACTGAGTTTGTCCTTTTCCCACAAGTCGTCGCTATCTAAAAAAGCCACCCACTTGCCCTTTGCTTCTCTCAAGCCGTGATTTCTAGAAACGGCAGCACCGCCATGCTCTTCATTTTTTAGATAAACTATTCTCTCGTCCTTATATTCTGCCACCACCTCGTCGGTATTATCGGTAGAACAATCGTCGATGATAATCAACTCAAAGTTAGCATACGTTTGATTGAGAACGGAATCTATCGATTCTTTTATTAGGTGCGCCGTGTTATACGACGGCATTATTACTGAAACTAGTTGGTTATCCATTTTTTCGCCTGTTTTTTACTTTCTCTTTGCTTTTTCCTTTCGTTTTAGGTTATACGGCTTGTTCGCTATTTTCGCCGGCGACCTTCTTTATAGAATCAGCCACGCTACTATCAACGGTGACTGCTTTTTCTTCACTTGCTTCTATACTTAGGTTTTCTTCAATTATTCCCTCGGCAACGTCTTCTTTACTAAACACCTTAAAGATGGTTAAAAAGAAAATCTTTATATCTAGCCAAATTGAGAACTTTTGAAGATAATAGTTGTCAAATTGCGCTTTTTTTGCAGGTTGAGCAGCCAAAACGTCCCTTCCATTTATTTGCGCCCAACCGGTAATACCCGGCCTAATTTGATACATATTGTACTCGCTTCTCGGCACGTTTAACTCCACTTCGTTTTCTTGCGAAGGTCTATAACCTATCAAACTCATCTTAAAGGTTAAAATGTTATAGAGTTGTGGAAGTTCGTCGATAGAAGTTTTTCTAATAAACGCTCCCACTTTAGTTATATAACTTTTTGCTTCTCCATACTCGTAGCCTGCTACGTGGTGGTTGGCGTCCTCTGTCATACTCCTAAATTTTATGCACTTAAATATCTTCCCCTTATAGCCGATTCTCTCTTGGCAGAAAAAAACCGGACCTTTTGACTCTATTTTTATTGCAATCGCCGTAATTAGAAAGATTGGCGAAGTAATAATTATTGCAACTAGAGCCGTTAAAAAATCTATAAAAGCCTTAAAAAAGCGATATATTTTTTGAGAAAATTTTAACTTGTATCCCTTGAGGTCGCTTGAAATTTTCTTTTGCTTCATCGTAATCTATACTCCCGATATTACGGCTAGTCTTTCGGCTTGTTTTTTTAGCCACTTTTACACCTTTCCATAATAGTCTTCAAGTATTATAACACATATATTCCCTTTATGCAAGTTATAAATCAAAATTCTTTTTATTATTATATATTATATATAATTTTATTTAGGTCTTGATTTTTCTATTTTTTGCTTTTTTGAGTTCTCTTTTCTCTAAAATAATCTTTTAATAGGGTGGAACATTTTTCTTCTTCAACTCCCCCCTCAAACTCTACGCTATGATTTAATCCGTTATCCGTTAAAACTGGGTATTTACTTAATGCGCACCCACTTTTCCCTTCGTACGCTCCAAAATACACCTTTTTTATTCTAGCGTTGGCAATAGCCCCCGCGCACATTGAACACGGCTCTACCGTGACGAAAAGTTCTGCGCCGTCTAAACGCCAACTGTTTAGTTTTTTACTAGCCTTTTCAATAGCCAAAATCTCTGCGTGAGCCGTGGCTTTTTGAAGTTTTTCAACTAAGTTATGCGCCCTAGCAATTATCTTTCCATCCATAACCAAAACTGCTCCGATTGGCACTTCGTCTTTTATGTATGCTTTCTTTGCCTCTTTAATTGCAGAATTCATAAATTTTTTAATTGATTTATCCATCAGTTAACGTCCTTAAAACTTCCTTATTTTTTAAGTAAATATCCATTAAATTTCTAGTGCAAACGGGGTGAGATAAACTATCTTTTCCAACTTCTATAGTAAATGCTGGAATTTTTAGTTTCTCTATACACCAATCCTTGTATCCACCACAAGAATCAGGCGTTTTTTTAAGCGTGTAGCCGGTGACTTCCCCTAGTTTTTTTGCTATCTCGTAATCTCTTTTTTCTCTTGTTTCATCTTGAAAAAAATGCCAATAAATCTCTTCGCCTTTTGCGTGATAACTTATGGTTATTTGTGGTTTTACCTTTAAGGTAAAATCTCTTAGCGCCCTACTTTCACTCTCGGAAAATGGGAATTCGCCAATAAAATTCTCGCTAGACTTACTAAACACGTTTTCTTTTCCCTTCCCCCATCTAGCGTCGAAATTAACGTTTAAGTCTACACCGTTGGCATTGGCTTTATAAAGTGGGTTATCATTTATTACTATCTCTATTCCGTCGAGATTAACTGCTGGGATAAAGTAAACCCTCCCCTTTTTTCCACGATTAATAAAATCATCTATTTGGCAAAGGGCAAGATAAGAAGTAATATATTCTCTAGCGTGAATTGAGTATTGAACTAAAATTGTTGGAAAACTTGATTTTTCCACCAAAATATAAGGAATAGGCTTGCCTAATTCGGTGTAGCCTATAAACCCTTTTTCGCCTTTATAGGCGTTATAAAATCCGTAAACTTTTTCTATAATATCCATACTTTTATAGTATGAATTATTTATGATAAGCCGTTCCTTGATTTATTGAAAAAGCCCTATAAATTTGCTCTACTAGCATCAGTCTAAAAAGGGTGTGTGGAAAGGTCATATCCGAAAAGGAAATTAGAGAGTTAGCCCTATCCTTTACCCTTTGGTCTAGCCCGTAAGAGCCACCTATAACGAAGGTTATATTCTCACCTTGGTCTTGCATGGTTTTAATGGTGCTAGCAAATTTTTTGCTAGAGAATTTTTCCCCTTCGATTGCTAGGGCGAAAATTTTACCCTTAAACTCACTAAGTTCTAAAATCTTATCCCCTTCGCTTTTTATTATATCTTTAATAAACGCGTCGTCTACTTGTTTATAGTTTTTCTCGGCAACTTCTATAATCTTAAATTGGCAGTATTTTGAAAGCCTTTTTGAATATTCTTCAATCCCGTCTAAAAAATATTTTTCCTTAACCTTTCCAACTGCAATAACGTTGATTTTTAGCACGCCTTAACCCCCGAAATTATTAAAAGTATACAAATGGCAATTCCAATTAAAGAGTAAAAAGCAAGGTCTAAAAGACTGTCTTTTTTCTCTTCTTCCCCATTGCCCTTAAAAAATATTCCAATTATAAAGCCGAATAAAAGCACAAAGCCCACAACAATTACTTGCCAAGAGTAAAAGTTTATATTTATCTTAAAATACTCTAGTGATAAAACTAAAAAGTTGTTTATAAAATGCGCCAATACGCAAGGGTAAATACTTTTTCCCTTTAAGGCTAAAAGAGTTAGCAAAAATCCGTATACGAATTGATAGATAAATTGAGATAGCGAAACGTGATAAAGTGAAAACAAAAGCCCTACTAAAATCGATAGTTCTATACTGTCGATTTTAAGGCCATTTATCAAGATTTTTCTAAAGAAAAGTTCTTCAAAAAAAGCAGGCAAAAGGGCTAGCGAAACTATGGATATTATATACTTTATAGGTGAAGAAAGGTCTAAACTAATAGACGGAACTTGCACCCCAAATTTAGATAAATAGTTGGTAAAAATTGAGTTAACCGAGCCTAGAGAAAATAGCATTTCAACTGCTAAAAGTATGGCCAAAATATAGTATTTTAAAGAAGACTTTTCACTCTTGAAAAAACTAATTTTGCTATCGAAAAGTTTTCTATTAAAAATGAACACGCAAACTACTGCCAGCACGTAGCAAAGGGGCGAAAATACGTTTAGAATAAAATCGTTTGCCGAAAACATTACTAAAACGACGCTAACTATCACCGTAAATATT
>JAZOOV010000135.1:0-2781 GCA_045655215.1 Christensenellaceae bacterium
AAAAGGTATGAAGGACGAAAATTTACACCAAGGCCATAGGGGAAGAATGTATGAAAAATTTCTCTCCTCGCCCGAACTTTTATCCGAACACGAATTGCTTGAAATCTTTTTATATAACACTAACAAAAGGTGTGATACCAACCCTATCGCGCATAGGCTCATCAACGTTTTTGGTAGTCTTAAAGGCGTGTTTAACGCCGAGCCTGAACAACTTTTATCGGTAGATGGTGTTGGGGAAAAGACGGCGATTAATATTGTGCTTGCTAAAAGGTTTTTAAGTATCTTAAATAATACCGAGTCCGATTTAATCGGTAAAAAGATAGGCATTTCTTTTTTTGAAGCCTATCCCGAACTTGTCGAACTTTTTTCGGACTGCGATAGAGAACGCTTGATTGTAAGATTAGTCGATGATGAAAAACGACTACTTAGTGACGTGGATATTGGCGGAAACGGAATCATTATAGATTCTCTTAACAACGACTTGGTGTGCGCCATTAAGGCAACGGGTGCAACGGCAGCACTTATTGCACATAATCACCCTAGCGGAGAATACGAGCCGAGTAGTGAAGACGATTTAACAACGGCTAAGTGCCACGTTTTATGTAATATTCACGGAATAAGACTACTAGACCATATTATAGTTTCGCCTGACGGTGGGTATAGTTATTTCTGTTCTCGTAGGCTTCATAAAATTAGAGAAAACGTAAATTTAGATAATATTCTAAACGATTTAGAAGAAGGAGATATAAATGAGTAAGGTAAGAACACGTTTTGCACCTAGCCCCACGGGCTATCTTCACATTGGCGGGCTTCGCACGGCATTATACGGATTTTTGTATTCTAAAAAATACGGCGGAGATTTCGTTTTAAGAATTGAAGATACTGACGCTGCAAGATACGTTGAAGGTTCTGTTCAAATTATTTACGACACCATGCGTGATTCAGGTATTATGTATGATGAAGGCCCAGACGTTGGTGGCGATTACGGCCCTTATATCCAAAGCGAAAGAAAGAGTTTATATCTTGAATACGCTAAAAAACTTGTAGAACTTGGTGGTGCTTATTACTGCTTCTGTTCTCAAGACCGTGTTGAAAGTCTTCGTGATGAAGAAGGTAACGTTAGATATGATAAGCATTGTTTAAATCTTTCTAAAGAAGAAATTGAAAAGAATTTAGCCGAAGGTAAACCTTACGTTATCCGCCAAAACGTACCCCTTGTAGGCACGGGCACGTATCACGATTTAGTTTACGGAGATATTTCAGTAGATTATAAAGATATCGAAGATGGTATTTTAATTAAGAGCGACGGACTACCCACTTATAACTTTGCAAACGTTGTAGATGACCACCTTATGGGCATTACCCACGTTATTCGTGGCACGGAATATCTTTCTTCAACCCCTAAATATAACCTTATGTATGACGGATTTGGCTGGGAAAGACCTGTTTATATTCACCTTCCCCCCATTATGAAAGATGAAAGACATAAACTTTCTAAACGTAATGGCGATGCAAGTTATGAAGACTTTGTTAAAAAAGGTTTCGTAAAGCAATCTATTGTAAACTATATAGCACTCCTTGGCTGGAACCCGAAGAACAATACCGAAAAGATGAGTTTAAGCGAACTTATTGAAAACTTCTCTTTAGATGGTATTAGTAAATCTCCGTCAATTTTTGACGAAACCAAAATGAGATGGCTTTCTGGCGAATACATTAAGGAAATGGATTACGATACCTTTAAGGAGTTAGCACTTCCGTTCTTAAAGGAAACTGCAGTTTACGGAAAATATGATACCGATAAACTTTTAACGCTTGTTAAAGGCAGAATTCAAATCTTTAGCGATATTGCTGAAAAACTTGATTTCTTATCTGATTTCGGCAAATATGACCTTGCCCTTTTTGAAAACCAAAAACAAAAGGCAAGTGCAGAAGTTGCTAAAGCCGTTCTTCCTGAAATTAGAAAAGCATTAGAAAACGTAACCGATTGGAACAATTCAGTTTTATTTGAAACGCTTGTAAACCTTTCTGCTACGTTAGAAGTTAAAAAACAAGCACTTTTATGGATTTGCCGTATAGCAATTACCGCAAAGGAAGCAACTGCAGGTGGTGCAACCGAAATTGCTGAACTTTTAGGTAAAGAAGAAACCTTAAATAGAATAGACTTCTCTATTTCTTTATTATAATTACAAAAGATAATATAGGCATACAAAAGAAAAACAAAAGATAAAAAGCCGTGTGGCAATCGCCACACGGCTTTAATTTTATTTTTTTTATAATTAGTCAATAACGGTTGTGCCGTAGTCAGAATAAGTCCAAACGATATCGCATTCTAATGTAATTTGAATGGGAGGCATATTCCCATCAGGATATTTAGAATAGTCAACAACTTCTATGTGGTGGTTAGCAAAATATGCAAGTTTTGCTTCACTGTCAAATTTAACTTTTAAGTCGGTCATCGTTTCGGTTACAGCGGGGTTGCTAGAGGTAATAACAGGGCCGGCATTTACGTATAATGCAGTTTCAGCATCGAACGTGTATTTTGAATAGTCTTCGATTGCGGCAATAAACATATCGGTAAACAATTTCTTTTGTTCCGCTGCTTCTGCGCCTTCAAAAGTTTGTTCTAGAAGAGTTCCCATCTCTTTTCCGTCTTTATCGTAAGCAACCATGCTTCTATAAACTTTGCTGTCTGCAATCTTTAATACTTGAATTTGTTTTGCAGGTTGATTTGAGGCAAGATTATCTACAATAATATTTGAGTTAGCGGCATCTTCCAAGCCA
>JAZOOV010000136.1:0-2321 GCA_045655215.1 Christensenellaceae bacterium
AGTAAGCGTACACGTACCAAAGCCCTTGTTTAAACACGATAAAGTGTGGCTCGATAATTCTTTCGGAGATTTCGCCGTTTCTATCGTGATAGCAAATGTTTAGGCTTAAATTACTTTCAATACTTTGAGAAATAAGTGCGAGTTTACTTTTATATCCTAAAGTGTCGCCCCAAGGGCCACCGTCAATTATAAGATTTCCACCCTTAACGTCAAAGCCCGAGTATTCGTTTTTAACGCTTGCCTTAAGTTTAAGGATAACTGCAGACAAAATTTTATCGGGAACGCCACTATTTATTGCAGTAAGAGTTGCGATAGTGTGTTCAAACTCTGAAACGGTCATAAAAGTAGAAGATAATTTATAAGTGTCTACTATAGAAAACCCACCCATGTTTCCACGAATAGTGTAAATGGGCACTCCTGCCATTTCTAAGGACGATATGTATCTATAAATAGTTCTAACGCTAACTTCGTATTTTTGAGATAAGTATTTAGCAGTCACGCATTTTTTCGACAAAAGTTCGAATAAAATGCCAAGCATGATTTCAAATTTCATAATTATTTCCTTCCTTTATTCATATTGTAAAGTAAACGCAAAAAAAAGTCAATCAATTATAAAAAAATATTCAAATATGACAAGCGTGTGTCACAAAGCCGTAGTAGAATAAGGGTGTAAAAGGGAGGAAACAAAAAATGTTAGATAAACTTATAGCCTTATTTTTTGAAAAGAAAGAGCAAAGTAAAATGACCGTGCTATCAAGAGAGCAAAGAGAGATTAGAAGAGAAACAATTAAAAAAACGCCACGTGAAAGTAGTGGCGTATACGGAAGTTTTAGAGAAAGAGAAATGTTTTACGAGCAAATGTTTACCGTTTATAGTCAGCAATAATTCTAGAAATTTTTCTGCTTGCGTCTTTAATGGGATAAATGGAAAGATTTTTTTCAATCACCTTTCTATTGTTGTAGGTAGATAAAATATTTAGAACGAAAGATTTTTCAGTTAAATTTTCTTGGTTTAGAACGCTGATTACGCCTTTTTTAAGGAAGTAATCGGCGTTTTCAATTTGATCGCCACGCGAAGCCCCTTTAGGCAAAGGAATAACGAGGCTAGGGATATTAAGGCTTAAAAGTTCGAAAAGCGAATTTGCACCTGCCCTAGTCACAGCGGCCGAGCAAACGGAAAAAGCGTGTTGCATTTTATTTATAAATTCCGTTTGGAAATAGCCGGGTAAAGAAATGCTATCGTCGAGATTTCCTTTTCCACAAGCGTGAATAACGTCAAAGGTCTTAGTTATTTCATTTAAGGAAAGTCTAACAACCTCATTAATTTTCTTTGCACCAAGACTTCCGCCCATAACGAGTAGTATGGGTTTTTTGCCATCGAAATTAAAACTCTTTAACACGCTATCTCTATCGTCTGGATAAAAGAGTTCCTTTCTAATAGGCGAGCCAACGTATAAAAATCTTTTATCACCAATCGCTGTGTCTGGAAAGGAAGTCAAAATCCTTTTAGAATACCTACTGCTAATTTTATTGGCTAAGCCCATAGATAAATCACTTTCGTGTGAAATAACGGGTATTTTTCGCCTTGAGCCCGCAATTACCGTGGGGAGCGAAACGTATCCGCCTTTAGAAAATATAACGTCCGGTTTTAACTTGTCTAAAATTTTTCCCGCCTTAATTATAGAAGAAGTTAACTTAAAAGGAATAGAAAAATTTTGAAGAGAAAAACTTCTTTTAAGTTTAACGCAAGGCACGGAAAAGTATTCTATGTTAGCCTTTTCAACAATATTCTTTTCTAGCCCGTCGGGACTACCGATATAATATATTTTGTCAAAGTCGTTTGATAAGTAGGGGAGAAGTGCTAGGTGTGGAATACAATGTCCAGCCGTGCCTCCACCCGTCAAAACTATAGTTGCCATACATTATATATATGCGTACTTTATATAAATGGTATTCAAAGCAAAATAAAAAACGGAACTTAAAAATCTTAAGTTCCGTTTTAATTTTTATTGGTTTAATTATTCGTTGTCAGTTTTTTCTTCGGTTTCTTCAGTAGGTTGCTCTTGTGCTTCAACAAGGTCCGTATCAAAACTTTCAACTTCGCCGTAAACGTATTCTTCGGCTTCTTCAGTAGTTTCTTCCACCACTTCTTCTGCCACTTCTTCGGTTTCTTCGATAGGCTCAACTGTTTCTTCTTCAACTACTTCTTTAACCTTAGCAGGTTTCTTAGAAATACGGCTAGTCACTTTGTAGTGAGAGATAGCGTCGTTTTTATTAGCCTTTCTTCTAGACCTAACGTTTTTGATAATTAAAACGATAATT
>JAZOOV010000137.1:0-6628 GCA_045655215.1 Christensenellaceae bacterium
TTTGCAAAGAGATATTTACGTAAAAACTTAGGCAAGAGCCCAATAATCAACGCAATGATCGCTCTTCCTGACATCTATTCTGAGAGCCAAACCCCTGAAAATAACACTAAAATCTATGCAAACGCATATGCAATTTTTAGAGAATTAAACGCAATCAACCTCGTTTCTCGTGGATATAACAAGGGCGAACAATTAAAGAAAAAGAGTCCAATTAAACTAAAAATCGGCAATAACGACGAACCAAACGTTGGCGTATTATTTGATTCAATGGATAAGTCTTTCTGGACTCCAGAAGCAGCACCTTTCACCCAAGTATTCGTACTTGACAAAATCCCAGGCGTGACTTCAGTCACTGCTCACAATATCGTACTTGCTAACTCATTATATAGTTTAATTTGTACTGATATCGGCGATAAGTTCGATAGTGAAATTTCCAACCACGAATTATTACACTCACAAAACAATGGTAGTGGAGCAATCTACGCAGGTATTTCAACCTCTGAAATTAGATTCCCTAAAGAAACCGTATTAGAATATATTGCTCATAAGAAAACCCTTATGGCTTGCGACGGCGAATGGTTAACCTTACATAACGCAGTTGAAGATAAGATTAAGCAAAACGAAATCCAAGCAAGAGAAATGGGTAGAGCATACGTAATGGGTGATACCGGCTACGCAAAAATCGTTATGGAAGAACTTGAAAACGACGTTGAAAACAACGATAGCAAGATTAACGATATCGTAGACAGAGGAACTAGTATTTACGACGAAGAAGGCGTAAAAGATACTTCAACCAATACTGCAGAAACTTATTTTGACAAGATTGATAAAATTCTTGCTAAAAAAATACCTTCAAATAGCCAAAAGCAAGAAACCATTATCACTTCTATCAATGAAAAAGCAGGTTCAAAAGCAACGGCTGACACGGTAATCGAGTGTGCATCAGAAACTAGAGCACAAATTCTTGAATACTTTATCGAATGTGCAGAATCAATTAAGAGAATGAAAACTTCTTTAAGCGATTCAATCATTAGTTTAGATAGAAGAAAAGACTTTACTGCAAACAAAGAAATGTCAATGGTAAGTGCTATTCTAATGGATAAGGGTAAATATATCCACCCAGTAGCAGCAATTGCACAACTTTGTAGATTAAAGATAAGAGTTGCAGGCGCAATCAAGAAAGAAAACGAAGAGTTTGCTAGAATGGTTAAGGCTCGTGAAATCGTTGACGTGCCAGACTCATTCTTAAAAGTAGACGCTAAGATTGGCGCAGGTCAAGCAGAAAAAGGCAAGAAGAAGATTAACCTAAAGAAGAGTGCATACGTTAACAACGTAGAAGAAAAGGATGAGAGATTTATCAAAATCACCACCGATTCTGAAGCATACAAGGCAAGCAAGAAGACCGATACTGCAGCAGACTGCTACGCATTGAGAACGGACGCACTCACTATTCTCGACAACATTAAGAGAGAAGCAGTAAAACAATTAAAATTCATGATTTACACCAACTTGTCAAGAGTATTAGATATTTTAATTGCTAAATATCGTGCATTCTTCGTAAGATTCGGCAAGGAAAAAGTAAATCTTGAAGAAACCACTAAAGACGTTTTACGTAGAGATAGTGGAATAATTGATAGCGTAATCAATATTTACTCAACTCCTGCAGAAAAGGATAAGATTTTACAAGAAGTATTAGAAGCATCTGGTCCATCAACTCCTAAGGAAATCGCAGAAACCGACGACGTAGTAGGTAAGGGTGTATTTGCAAACGTGTTCGCATCAGCATGTGCTGAAGTAAATCAAGGACAAGAATTCAACGATAAAGATGCAAGCGCAATTCGTTCGTTGTTCGACAATATGATTAAGGCTTATAAAGTAAGCGTAAAAGCAAGCGATGGCTTTGCAGAAATCGGCAACTACAACGTAGTAGAAGCAATCAAAGCATCTTGTGGCGACAATCAAGCAAAACTTATTGATAAGTTAAAGAACTTCTTTGCAACTGCTTGTGAAACTGCTAAACCTTCAATCAAGATTGACAATAGAGAAGATCTAGGCGACGTAGTTGCTCCATCAAACGTGACCGTATTCATGATGAGTGCAAACACCGGTAGATACATTAAGAGACACGCAGACGTATTCGACATTACTCTTCCTGCTGATCAAAGCAAAGAAGGCAAGATTATCGAAGCATGCGCAGAGCAATTCATTAGAGCATATTCTGGCGACGATACCGCAAGAGTAGCAGTTGTTTCTTCAATGCCTGACAACGTATTGTACTGCACGGGCGAAATAATGGATATTTCACCACTAAGAGTTGCTAAATTCAACGAACTTGGCGAAGACAATCTATACTTCACTCACTATCAAAAGGCTATCTACAATTGGAAGCATTATGAAACTGAAATGTGGAACCCACACCTTGGCAACAACTTCCACTTACGCGGATTCTTACCATATATGAACGAAAAGATGGAAAAAATCGAAGACGATAAGATGGTTAAGGCATTGTTCTACGGATTCTGGTTCAACCAAATCGTAGCATCAAAGAGAATTGGTAGAAATACCACTAAGAACGTATTCTATCACATTGACGGCGAGGGCAGAAGAAACGCAATCAAGACTCCAGACGGAATGGATATCAATCTTGAAAACGCCGCTCAACTTATCAAATGGCTAAGAAACCAAGACGATTTAATTAGTGAATGGAGCGCTAAATTCGACGACGAAATCAACGCGTTAAAGAATGCACTTCCAAATATTCCAAGTGATTCACAATACGGCAAACTTGAACAAAAGATTACTGCTTGCGAATTTATGGATTTACTCAATATGACCTTATTCAAGGAAGACACCTATATTGCCGAAGGCAAGATGGCTAACGTTCCTGCAAAGAAGAAAGGCCCAAGCATTATAGAGTTTGCATATCTCGTTAAGACGAGTGAAGAATCTCTCCGTGACTGTGATGATGCAGAAAGAATTATCTCTGTGGCATACGATATCTTCCTAGAAATTTGTACCTTCCGTGCAAATCCTGAACTATTCTTAGATAGATTTATCAAGATTTACAGATGGGAATTAAGCAAAGTATTCGAAGGCATTTTAACTACTAAGATGGTTCTAACCGATCCAGCAGGTTGCAAGGCATATGTTGATCAATTCGCTTCATGGTTCAATAGCTCTAAGGTGTTCCAAGACATTTCAGACGCTAAACCTTTAAACGAAGATGGAACGTTAAATATTAGCGATAAATTTAACTATGAAGACGCGCAAAACGTTATGTCAATCATTAATAAGTTGGCTCCTGTAAAAGCACCTACTACTGCTGTAGCACCTGAAGTTGCAACTCCTGTTGCTACTGAAGAAACTGCTCTAGTTGAAGAAGTAGCGGCAACTGAAGACGCTAGTGAAGAAGTTCAAGAAGGTGAAGAACCTGCTCAAGAAGTTAAAAAGGGTAGAGGCAGACCTAAAAAGGCTTAATCGATAAATAAAGTATTGATTAAAAAATAATTAAGTTCAACCCCTTGCCTTAATCGGCAAGGGGGAAGAGAACTTAAAAAAAGGGAAAAGATATGAAACGCAATTTTTATACGATAGGAATAGGTGGATTTGGTATAAAATTAGCAGAAGAAACTTCTCGAAAAATGAGAGATGGAAAGTCTTCTGTTATTTCGCTTGCCATTGATACCGATCACTTTGAGTTAAAAGAAGTAGATTGTAATCATATCGTTGATATGTCATATCCCGATAAGTTAGGCAGTATTTTAGATTGTCTAAATGAAAAGGGAATAAGGATATTTTCTAATGAAGAGATTTCCGATTTGGGATACGTATTAACACTTCCAATGGATAAAGGCGCAAATTTGTGGCGCATAAAGGCAATGGTATCCTTTATTGCCTATATGAGCGACAGAGAGAACAAGGAAACTTTCGATAAAATTTTAGACGAAATAGCCTTGGAACTCGATAGTGAACACGTGTTTTACGTAATGAGTTCGCTAGCAGGTGGAACGGGTAGTGCTCTAACCCTTCCAATAACCTTATATATCAAAAAGTATTTGAGAGAAAAAGGTCTAGAAAAAACCAAATTTATATATTTCTCGGTTTGTCCTGACGTATTCGTTGAAGGTATGAACGCAGAATTAAAATCTAAATCATACGCCAACGCGTACGCATCTTTACTTGAATTAAACACGGTAAACACCGTTGCTTTAAGAAGGGGAAAGTCGAGTTTTAAGATTGGATTTGACGAAGATAAAGCCTTCGGTATTTTATTTGACGGCGAAAACCCTGAGTGCCACTCTAAAAAGTATTTGCCGTTTGAAAAAGTGGTTATGTTTGATAGAATGCCAGGCATTTTTTCCACCGATTTCCACTTGAATTTACTTGCCGATTACATAAAATTCTATTCGCAAGGATTGACGGTAAAAGAAGAAAAGGAAAAGTTTAATAGTCAAGGAATATTTAAGTCCTATTCCGTGGCAGAACTAGACTATTCGGTTGATAACATTATTGATTATATTGCTAAATATAGAGTCAATAACTTTCTAAAAAAAGAGTGGTTAAAGTTCTATAACGAAGTTGAGAATTATCAAACGACCAAGAGTTTGAGTCCAAAATCAAAAGTCGCTTCAAGAGAAATAGAAGAGTATGCAAATAAGATTCAAAGTTTCTTTGAAACTCTAGAAATTGGTAGGGGAGAAAAGACTGCGTACGCTTTAGATAGACTAGACTCAGCAGAACTTGAATCAACTATAGACGACGAGTCTTGGCTAGATAAATATTTAATAGACTTATCTAACGGAATAATCGAAAAACTTCAAGATGAAAGTTATTTAGATTTAAGCCAAAAGTTTAAGTATAACGAAGAAGATAAAAAAGAAAAAATTACGCTTGCAGATTTCAGCGAAAAAGTTGATTCACTTTATATAGACCTAACTAACTTTTATCTAGAAACATTACAAAAAACCTACTCGTTTGACGACGAGAGTTTGTTTTTATCAAAAGAAAAAGATTTATTCTCGCTAATTACTCACGCGTTAAAAGACGGAACTGAATTTATTCACCCAACGTTAGCGTTAGTTAGACTATCTAGTCTTTACGTTAAACTAGTTAAGAGAGCAAAAAGATATTGTTCGCTTACTGAAGAGGAACTAGAAAAAAGTCTAAAAGAAAATAAACTTCCTGAAAAACTCTTGCTTTTATCTGCTCCAATTAGGGGACATAAAGGCTACGGAAGTCTAAAGGAAGATAGATTTAAGAGAATAGTTGCGAAAATCGAAAAGAAAGTAGACGTAAAAACCTTAAAATTCTTTGAAAAGAGAGCGTATCTAAAAGATAAAAAGAGATATGCACTTAAAAATCCTAGCGTAGACGAAAAGTTTGTTTTGGCAGATTTCAACTCTATTTTAGAAGAAATAGTGCTTAACTTTAGGGGTTTATACGTTAAAAAACTTATCTCACTAGTTGAAACGCTAATAAATTCATATAAAAAGACGATAAAAGATATTTCGCTATACTTTTATCAATTTGGTTGCGAAGTAGAGGCGGCAGAAAAAGAAAGAATTTCACAAGGCGTTTATTACGGAGTGAACACTTCTAAAAAAGATAGAGAAAACGCCGTAAAAGAGTATTTTGCTGAAGCAAGGCTAGGTGGATTTAACTACGAAGATAACTTTATGGGTAAACTTGCCTTTGAGTATTCGCTAGATCAATCGAAAACGCCATACACCGACTCGTTAAAGCCAATAGAAAACTTTATAAACTCATTGGTTAGCGAAACTTTAAATAAAATCAAAGCAAGTGAATACTACGCTAAAATTAGTGCTAAAAACGTTTTCTCTGCAGTAATCGAGCCTTTCGATAAAAAGCCTGAGAAAAATTATCTAAAAACTGCATTGATGCTAAAGGATAATTTCTTAACCGAAAATCCACAAGAACAAACCCAAAGAAAAACCTTGTTCGTTTCGCCAAAAATTGCCGAATATATTCTAGAGCACAAAAAGGAATTATTCGTTAGGGCAACAGAGAGTAAAGATGCTCTCGACGAATTTATCGTTAGTCTTGGCGAATATGAAACGGAAATTGAGTTTATGGAAGGGCTTTCGGATAGAAAAGCGTACGTCGTTTCGGAAAAGAACGGAATAACATTTGAAAGTATAAGCAAGGCGAATGGAGAAAAATTCGTTTCAGTTTATAAAAACGAATACGAAAAGTCGATAGCAAACATAGAAAAATATTCTACTCAAATGTGGAATCCACACCTATTTGATTTAAGAAATGGTATTGACTTAATTAAATAGTAATGATATAATATATAATTATAGAAAAACAATCGATAAAATAAAGGGAAAAGCATGGTAACTTACGTAATAAACACGTCTGAAAACAAAACGTTTGATAGCGACCAATTGTTTAGATTAGTTGGATACAACAAAATTCAATGGCTAAACTGCAGTCTAGACAGAGTTGAAGATTGTGTAGATTTTATTAAGAATAAACAAGGCGCAATTGAAGCGGAAGAGTTTAGACTTGCCGTTTTAATTGACTTTTACGGATTTAATCGTATTCGCGCGCCTTACGGAAGACACGGCTATGGCAAGGACGAAGGCGTTGAATGTAGCCTTTATTT
>JAZOOV010000138.1:0-5794 GCA_045655215.1 Christensenellaceae bacterium
CTTCTACGGCTCTTTGTGATAGGGTATAAGGAATATTATTATTTATTTTGTAAACCACAGAATTTTCATTACTTACTGAAAATTCGTTTTCTAAAGAAAATAATAGGCTAGAAATTTCCCCTTTAACTTGTTCGGTTAATGTTTTATCATAAACTTCAATATAGACGGGCGAGCCGAAAGAAGAGAGAGAATAAGAATCACCCTTAGTAGTACAAGCCCCTGCACTTAAACTTAATATTGAAAGTAAAAAAGCGAAAAATAGAGTGCAAAATTTTTTCATAATTTTATTATATATAAAAGTAGTTTAAAAATCAAATTTATATTGACAAAATTATGCTATTTTGATAAAATATTAAGGTATAAAATTAAAGAAGGGGAGATAAAATGCCAAAATACAAAATAGCAGATATAGTATTTAGCGCAAAGCATTTGTTTCCCTACGTTCAAAAAGTTTGTAAGGATTATCTTTGCGAGAAAGACGAGCCTGCTGAAACCGAGTTAAACGTCACTACTAAAGACGTGGAGTACGAAAAGTCTTTAAGTAAACTCACCTTTCCCGACGAGTATTTTGAAAGTCTAGCGCTTTATCGTAAATTTTTAGAATACGCACTCTTTCACGACACGATAATCTTGCACTCATCAGCCTTAGCAGTAGACGGCGATGCTTTTTTATTTACAGCGCCTAGTGGAACGGGTAAATCTACTCACGCAAAACTCTATAGACAAGTTTTTAAAGATAGAGTGACCACTATTAACGACGATAAGCCGGTAGTTAGAAAAGTTAATGGCGAGTTTTTCGTTTACGGCACGCCTTGGAACGGCAAACATAGGCTATCTACAAATGCTAAATTCAAGATAAAGGCAATTTGTGCTCTTAAAAGGGGAGAGCAAAACAGCATAAATAAGATTTCTAAAAAGCAAATGCTACTAGTTTTACTAAATCAAACCCTTCGCCCAAAAAAAGAAGAGCAAGTGGATAAAACCTTTACTCTTTTAGGTGAACTTTTAGATAGCGTTTCTCTTTACGAGTTGTTTTGCAATATAAGTGAAGAGGCGGTTTTGGTTTCGTACGGGGCTATGTCCAAAGGAGAGTGACTATGAAATTAAAGAAAAATTTTATCTTGCGTGAAGTTGCAGGCACTTTTTTAGTAGTTGCCGTTGGAGATGCAGTTAAAGATTTTAACAAGGCTATAAACCTTAATTCTACGGGTGCTTTTCTATGGAAACAACTAGAAAAGGAAGTGACCGAAGAAGAGTTAGTCGATAAACTTTTAGAAGAGTACGAAATTGATAGGGAAACTGCAAAAAAAGATATTTTGGGATTTTTACAAAGGCTTAGGGAGGCAAACCTACTAGACTAGGTTTAGCGTAAATGATATGGAAAGAGTTGGATTTGATAATGCTAAATACGTAGCGATGCAATCGGAGAAAATACTAGAGCGTATACAAGCGTTCGGCGACAAACTATACTTGGAGTTTGGCGGAAAGATTTTCGATGATTTTCACGCGTCTAGAGTTTTGCCGGGCTTTGAGCCTGATAGTAAGATAAAAATGCTTGCCGAACTAAAGGAAAAGGCAGAAATTTTAATCGTTATCAACGCAGGAGACATAGAAAAGAATAAAACGAGAAGTGACTACGGCATAACGTATGACGTGGAAACTTTAAGATTGATAGATTTATTTAGAAGTAATTCTTTCTACGTAAGTAGCGTGGTTTTAAACTGCTTTGCAGAGCAACCTGCGGCAGTTGCTTTCAAAAAACGCCTTGAAATTATGGGTATAAAGGTGTATTGCCACTATCCAATCGAGGGCTATCCTTCAGACGTAAAGAAAATCGTTAGTGAAGAAGGCTACGGCAAAAACGAATATATCGTGACGACTAGGCCTTTAGTTGTTGTGACGGCGCCAGGTCCAGGAAGTGGAAAGATGGCAACCTGCTTATCACAACTTTATCACGAAAATAAAAGGGGAGTAAAGGCGGGATACGCTAAATACGAAACTTTCCCCGTTTGGAATTTATCCTTAACTCACCCCGTTAACGTAGCGTACGAGGCGGCAACTGCAGACCTTGACGATATGAATATGATAGATCCGTTCCACTTAGAAGCAAACGGAGAGAGGGCAGTAAACTATAATAGAGATATAGAGATATTTCCGGTGCTTTCTGCAATAATGAGTAAGATTATGGGAGAATGTCCATACAAATCGCCAACTGAAATGGGCGTAAATATGGCAGGATACTGCATAATCGACCAAGAGATTGTAGAAAAAGCAAGCAAGCAAGAAATCATTTGCCGTTATTACAACACGCAAATAGAAGTGTTAAAGGGCAATCTTGGTAAGGAAGTATTAAATAAGTTTGATATTTTAATGCAAAAATTAAATATCAGCATAAACGATAGAGTGGTAGTTAAATACGCGCTAGAAAAAGAACTTTTAACGGGAACGCCTTGTTGCGCGCTAGAACTTCCAGACGGAAGAATAATAACCGGCAAGACGAGAAATTTGATGGGAGCATCTTCGGCGACACTACTTAACTCGTTAAAGGAGCTCGCTAATATCGACGATAAGATTGATATAATTTCAGCGTCTGTTATAGAGCCTATTCAAGAGTTAAAAGTTAACCATATGGGCAGTAAAAACCCAAGATTACATACCGACGAAATTTTGTTGCTTTTAGCAATGAGTGCAGTCACTAACCCTACTGCAAAACTAGCGTTAGACCAATTATCTAAACTTAAGGGCTCGCAATTTCACTCTTCGGTAATATTGTCGCACGTAGACAAGAAAACGCTTAAAACTTTGGGCGTTAACGTCACTTGCGAACCAAAGAGAAAAAAAGATTAATCTCTACCAAATGGTAGACTAAGGAGTTTATATTATGAGTTTAACTCTAAAAATTCTTTTGGCGACGGATGCCTTTTTCGCCCTTTTATTAGTGGTGTATTTAGTAGTAAAATATACGGGATTTTTCAATAGAAAACCCGAGTTTTTCAATCAAAAAAAGGAAAACGGAGAAGAGATGGAAGTTTCCTATGAAGAACCCGTTGTTCCACTAAAAAAAGAAGTTAAAATAGAAGAGAAAGTAGAAGTTAAAGAAGAGATAAAAGAAGAAAAACTTATTATCGGCAGTTTTGAAGACCTAGAGAATCAGGTTAAGTCGGCAAGTGAAAACTAAATTCATAAAACTAAAACAAAAAAACGCTAAATTCCTTTGCTAAGTTGCAAAGGAATTGTTCGTTAAAATAATTTTCCTTTTTTAACTTAAAATCGTATGATTTCTGTTGACAAAAGTAAATTGTTGAATATAATAATAATTAGCACTTAAAGATTGAGAGTGCTAAAATCTAGATAATGGAGAACAAAAAATGAAAGTTAAACCTTTATTTGACAAAGTAGTCGTAAAAGCACTAGATACTGAAGAGAGAACGGGCAGTGGATTTATACTTCCATCGGCATCACAAGAAAAGCAACAAATGGCTGAAGTAGTAGCCGTTGGCCCTGGTGGAATCGTTGACGGAAAAGAAATCGTTATGCAAGTAAAAGTAGGCGATAAGGTGCTCTATTCAAAGTATGCAGGCAACGAATTTAAGGTAGACGGAAAGGAATTAATCATAATCCGTCAAAGCGATATTTTGGCTATCGTTGAATAAGGACTAATCTAAAGGGAGGATATAAATAATGGCAAAAGAATTAAAGCATGGTGAAGAAGCGAGAAAAGCCCTTCAAAAGGGCGTAAACGCACTTGCAGACACCGTTAAAATTACCTTAGGACCTAAGGGAAGAAACGTAGTTTTAGCAAGACAATTCGGTGCGCCACTTATTACAAACGACGGAGTTTCAATAGCAAAAGAAATAGAGTTTAAAGATCCATTTGAAAATATGGGTGCTCAACTAGTAAAGGAAGTTTCAACCAAGACTAACGACGTTGCTGGTGACGGAACTACTACGGCAGTTATTCTTGCTCAAGCAATGATTGGCGAGGGCTTAAAGAATATTGCAGCAGGTGCAAATCCTATAATTCTTAAAAAGGGTATTGCAGGCGCAGTTGAAGTTGCAGTAGACCAAC
Organism: Christensenellaceae bacterium; assembly: GCA_045655215.1. Classification (GTDB taxonomy): domain Bacteria; phylum Bacillota; class Clostridia; order Christensenellales; family Borkfalkiaceae; genus UBA1259. Next base: position 4,070 of record JAZOOV010000138.1, read on the forward strand.
TTAAGAACATTTCTAAGCCTGTAAAGGATAAAAACGCAATTAAACAAGTTGCGTCTATCTCAGCAGGGGACGAAAACGTTGGAGCGCTTATTTCAGACGCTATGGAAAAGGTTGGTAAGGACGGCGTTATTACCATAGAAGAAAGCAAAACGATGAAAACCGAACTCACCACCGTTGAAGGTATGCAATTCGATAGGGGCTACGCATCTGCTTATATGGTGACCAACACCGATAAGATGGAAGCAGTCTTAGATAACCCTGTAATTTTAATTACCGACAAAAAGATTTCTGCAATTCAAGAAATTTTACCTATCGTTGAACCTATTGCTCAACAAGGTATGAGACTTTTAATTATCGCAGAAGAAGTTGAGGGCGACGCTCTTGCAGCACTAGTAGTAAATAAATTAAAGGGCGTATTCAACTGCGTTGCAGTTAAAGCGCCGGGATTTGGCGATAGAAGAAAGGCAATGCTTGAAGATATCGCTATCCTAACCGGTGGTACGGTTATATCTTCTGAAGTTGGCTACGAATTTAAGGACGTAAGATTAGATATGCTAGGTAGAGCGGCATCAGTTAAGGTAGATAAGGACAACACCACTATTATTAACGGCGCAGGCGATCCTAGTCAAATAGAAGCAAGAAAACAAGCAATAAAGGCTCAAATCGAAGTGACTACTTCAGAGTACGATAGAGAAAAACTACAAGAACGCCTTGCAAAACTCGCTGGTGGAGTTGCCGTAATTAACGTTGGCGCTGCAACCGAAATCGAAATGAAAGAAAAGAAACTTCGTATTGAAGACGCTCTTAATGCAACCAAGGCAGCCGTTCAAGAAGGTATTGTTCCTGGTGGTGGAATTGCTCTTATCTCTACTATTAAAACGGTTAAGGCTTACGCAGATACTTTGACTGGAGATGAAAAGACGGGCGCTCAAATCGTTCTAAATTCTCTTTCTGCACCGTTAAAACAAATTGCAAACAACGCAGGGCTCGACGGCTCTATCATCTTAAACGAAGTGTTAAAGGCTGATAAAGTAAACTTCGGTTTCAACGCGCTCACTAACGAATACGTTGATATGGTTGAAAGTGGTATTATCGACCCAACTAAAGTGACCAGATCTGCTCTAGAAAACGCAGCGTCTGTTGCAGGTGTATTCCTAACCACCGAAGCAGTAGTTGCAGATATTAAAGAAGAAATGCCTGCTCAAATGCCACAAGGTGGAATGGGGGGAATGTATTAATCGCTAAATAGAATATTATCGATTAATCACTTAAAGCAAAACTAAAAAGCACGCTTAAAAAGGCGTGCTTTTTTTATTAGTTATTGGGTGAGTATTTTTTATTGTTTTTTAGATTTTGTTTTATATTTAACTATGCTTTCTTTTTCTAGGCTAGAAAAAGAAACAAAAAGACAAAGGGGGTTGCGATTCCCCCTTAAACCCCTAAACGCTTTTTAAACAATTTGTTGCATGCTTAGTAGTGAGAAATTAGATATCTTTTTGATAAACTAAAATATCTTCAACTGGACACTCTAAAATTTTACACAAGTCATTTATTGTCACGGTTGAAATGGGTTTGTTATGTCTAAGTCTATCAATTAAGCTTCGGCTTAGACCATAAGTATTAATTAATTTATAAGTTGATATACCCTTTCGCTTAAGTGTTTCGTAAAATGGACTATAAGAAATCATTAAATAACTCCTTTATAGTATTTTAAATCATACTCAT
>JAZOOV010000139.1:0-5037 GCA_045655215.1 Christensenellaceae bacterium
TCTTTTTTAAGGGTGCCGAAGGTGAAAAGGATTTTTAATCCCTAATCTCTCAGGCAAAAGGACAGGGCAGATTTAATACTGTTTAGTTTTTTATTTTTGGAGTTGTTCTTTTTCGAAAGAACAATTTTTTTATTTTAAGGAGAAAAGTTATGGAACAATTTTTAGACTGGCTACTTTCTGCCGTTCAAACGGTAAACGGCTTTCTTGCCGACTACGTATTGGTTATTCTGCTTATCGGTGTAGGTCTATTTTACACTATTAGAACCAAATTCGTTCAAGTTAGATGCTTTGGCGAAGGAATGAAAAACGTTTTCGGCAAGTTTAGTATTAACGGAAAAAAAGAAAAAGGTGGTATGAGTTCCTTCCAAGCCTTTACTGCGGCAGTTGCTGCCCAAGTTGGAACGGGCAATATCGTCGGTGCAAGTGGTGCGATTTTAACCGGTGGTCCGGGCGCAATATTTTGGATGTGGATAATTGCCTTTTTAGGTATGTCTACAATTTATTCAGAAGCCGTTTTGGCACAAAAAACTCGCCTTATTGATAAAGACGGAAACGTTCAAGGTGGCCCCGTTTATTATATTAAACAAGCCTTCAAGGGCAAGTTCGGTAAGTTTTTAGCAGGCTTTTTTGCTGTTGCTGCGATTATAGCATTAGGATTTATCGGCTCAATGGTGCAATCAAACTCTATTGCAGGTGCAGTTAACGGAGCAACCGGTGTTTCTACTTGGATTATTGGGTTAATCGTTGCAGTTTTAGCAGGCATAGTTTTTATTGGCGGCGTTTCAAGACTCGCTAGCGTGACTGAAAAATTAGTTCCCGTAATGGCTATTATTTATATCGTTGGTGGACTTATTGTTATTTTTGCTAAAATTACCTTTATTCCAGAAGCCTTTGCTTTGATATTTAAGTACGCTTTTACTCCAAACGCTATTATCGGTGGTGGTGTGGGCGCTGCGCTTAAAACGGCAATTTCGCAAGGTGCTAAACGTGGGCTTTTCTCTAACGAAGCAGGTATGGGTTCAACCCCTCACGCTCACGCTCAAGCAAACGTAAAAACTCCTCACGAGCAAGGAACGGTGGCTATGATTGGCGTATTTATGGATACCTTCGTCGTTTTAACAATGACGGCAATTGTAGTTATCGTCACTCTTTATGCTGGCAACGGCATTTTAAGTTCTGGTGTTATTCCTGAAAATATTAGTAATTCAAACCTTGTTGCTACGGCAGTTGCAAGTATTTTTAACGGCTCTAACGTCGGCGTTAAAATCGGCGCAATATTCGTTGCCGTTTGCTTATTCTTCTTTGCTTTTTCCACCATTTTATCTTGGAACTTGTTTGGAAAAATCAACTTTACCTATCTTTTCGGCAAAAAGGCAACTATAGTTTATATGATTTTGGCTATTGTATTTACTTTCTTAGGCTCTGTCTTTAAGAGTGATTTAGTTTGGGAATTAACAGACTTTTTTAACTACTTAATGGTTCTTCCTAACGCATTGGCACTGCTTTGTTTATCTAAAGTTGTGGTTAACGAAGTTAAGCAACATGGCTCAAGAAAAAAAGCAAAAGAGCAATCTAAAGAATAAAATAAAACCCCACCATTTTTAGTTGGTGGGATTTTTATTATTTGTGTATTTTACTTAAATTTGCTATAATAAAACTATGAAAGAGTTTGAATTTATCGTTAATGAAAAATATTGTGGCTATTCTCTAAGAGATTTTCTAAAATCTATGGGCGTTTCTAAAGAGATTTTAGTTAAATTAAAAAAGGGGCTATTTATTAACCAAAAGCCACTACTAAACATTAACGACGAGGTAAAAATTGGGGACAAAATCAAAATGGTTTTGCCAAAAGATAGTGTAAACCCCTATATAAAAGCCGTTAAGGGCGACCTTCAAGTTCTTTTTGAAGACGAGTATTTTTTGGCTGTCAATAAAAAGCGAGGGCTCATAACTCACTCTTCAAGGGGGAATTCGGCTATCTCTTTAGAAGAGTTGGTTTGTGGGTATTTTTTGCCTGAAGAGTTTACCTTTAGGGCAGTAAATCGCCTTGATAGAGATACCGAAGGTGTGGTGCTAATTGCTAAAGACGAGTATTCGGCTTCTTTAATGAGTAGAGAGATTATAGAGGGGCGAGTAAAAAAGTTTTATTCGGCATTAGTGGTCGGCGAGCCAAAAAAAGAGCATTTTATTATCGACGCGCCCATTAAAAGAGAAAGTCCAAATGGTATGAAAAGAATTGTTTCACTAGACGGAAAACCTGCCAAAACAGAGTGTTTTCTAGAAGAAAGGCTAGGGGAAAAGAGCAAATTAAAAATCCTACTTCATACGGGTAGAACGCATCAAATTAGGGTTCACCTATCCCACGTCGGCTTGCCACTTTATGCAGATGCTTTGTATGGAGAAAAGGTTGATGGTGAAAGTTATTATCTTGTCGCTAACTACATTGAATTTACTCACCCCTTTACAAAAAAACCAATTAAAATTTCAGTTGAATAATAAAAAAAACGGCGAATTTTCGCCGTTTTTTGCTTGTTTTTTCTTATTTTGTTAAATAAAAGGTGCAAGTGGAGAGTTTTTTTCTTTTAATTTGTAGTTTTTCCCCACTTTGCATTTTTAGATAATACCCTTTTTGGTGTGGGCACTTCTTGCAGTCGCCGTTTAGGTGGCTTTTGTATGGACAATGCCTTAAGGTCATATAAGCAAAATCTATCTTGCTTTTTCCCATCATTTCTGCAGTAATATAAGGCACGTCAAAAAGTTTTGCCGTGTATTCGTTATAAATATTTAAGCCTGCACCTATTATCTTTTCGCCCTTAAACTCTAGCGAGTAGTAGTTGTTTGCTACAAAGGGAACTTCTAGTTTTTCCACAATGTTTTTTAACTTTTCCACGTCCTCACTTAAGGCGAAGTTCGGCAAGTCTAGATAGAGTTTTTTTCCTAAACTTATTGCCGTGTTTTTTGCCCTTTCAATATCTTTAATCTCATAAAATTCGGGCGAATATATGACGTTTTTAGCAGTTGTTTTGCTAATCTCGTCAACTTCTTCAACCGTGTCGAAATCGGCAAAGGGAAGGCTAAAATCAGCGCCAGCTTGACCAAATGCTTTTTCTATATCCGTTTTGGTTGCCAAGCGTTCATTGTGCTTATACGGGGCTATGAGTTGCTCTTTTATGGCAGATAGTATTTCTCTTCTAAAATCGTTTAGTCTACTCTTTGCTAAAAACACGTTTCCGTCTATATAAACGGTGGGGAATAGGTCAAATATCTCGCTCTTTTTTAGGTTTTTACTAATTTCTTCTGTCGTGAGTGGGGCGCTTTTTGATGGCTCAAGTACGTCGCCCTCTACTTTTTGCGTTTTGCCGTTTATCTTAAATTCTGCTCTAATTTTTTCCCATTCTTTAAGATATACGCTAATCGGCACGTTAACTTTTTTGGTTTTTTCTTCCGTTTGTTTTTCTAGGGCGTAGTCTACGATTAGGTGAATATCTTCGCCCTTTGTTATCTTTGCCGTAGTAGTTAGGTAGTATTCGGTTTTAGAAACTTTGTTAAGGTCAAACGCCGTCACAACGGCTCTTTCTTGTCCGCAATAGTAGGTCTTAAACGTTGATTTTCTGTTTAATTCTCTACTAGAAGTAAAGTAAACTTCATTATACGTTTTCTTTTCTACAACTTTAGTGATTTTGCCAATGAATATGCCCGTGTGGTTATTTTGGCTAGAGATTATCTTGCCGTTTCCACTAAAATATCCGTCCGTATAACCCCTATTAAAAGCCAACTCTAGATTGGTTTTGCTAGTCGCTTGTCCGTCGAGTAGGCTTCTGTAGTGATTGGTGGAGGTGGCAACGTAAAAAGGTCGCCTTGCTCTGCCTTCAATCTTTAATACGTCAACGCCTGCTTCTTTTAAATCGGTTAGGCGAGCGCTCATATCAAAGTCTTTGGCGCTTAATAGGTAGCCGGTTTTTAACGTTTTGCCGTCTTTATTTAGGGTGTAGGGAAGTCTGCATAGTTGCTTGCACTTTCCACGATTTCCACTTGCGTCTTGCAAATAAGAACTTAGGTAGCAGTTTCCAGAAAAACTAACGCATAGCGCTCCGTGAACAAAGTATTCTATCTCGACGTCTACGTTTTCTTTTATTCTTTTGATTTCTTCTAGTGGTGTTTCTCTTGCCAAAACTACCCTTGAAAAGCCGTAGGGGAGTATGGCTTTTACGCCTTCTAGGTTATGAATAGCCATTTGTGTACTTGCGTGTATCTTGGCTTCTGGAAGTCGAGTTTTTATTAGGTGCGCTAAGGCTAAATCTTGAACGATAAAATAGTCCACGCCTATATTGTAGGCGCTTATCACCACGTTTAGTGCTTGTAGAAGTTCTTCTTTTGCAAAAAGTATGTTAACGGCAAGGCTCACTTTCACCCCGAAGATATGGCAAAAGTCTACTGCCTCGCTAAGCGTGGCAATAGTAAAAGAGTCGATATTGTTTCTCGCGTTAAACTCGTTAACGCCTAAATACACTTCGTCTGCGCCGTTATATACGGCTGCCCTTAAACTTTCGGGATTTCCCACAGGGGATAATAACTTCATAGTCGTATTATATCATTAAAATTTGCTTTTGCCAAGAGTAATACTTGCTTTTTACTATCGCTTTTATAGTAAAATGCTTGTCTTTTGCAAAAATATTATTAAAGAAAAAAAATTTTTTTAGTTTTTGCCAAAATATAATTGACAATCTTTGCAATTTTCGTTATAATACATTAGCATTTAACGAAAAGTTAATATATGGCGGCGTAGCTTAGTTGGTTATAGCGGCCGGTTCATACCCGGCAGGTCGTTGGTTCGAATCTGACCGCCGCTACCAAAACAAACTACCCGTAAACTTAATATATTGTGGCCCCTTGGTCAAGCGGTTAAGACATCGCCCTTTCACGGCGGTAACACGAGTTCGAATCTCGTAGGGGTCACCAAAAAGAAAACACTCATCAAACGATGGGTGTTTTTCTTTTTGCTATCCTGCAAGGATAGGCGAACTCGTAGAGTTCGGT
>JAZOOV010000140.1:0-10935 GCA_045655215.1 Christensenellaceae bacterium
TAACCCTGCCGTTTACCCCCTTAACGAGTTATGGTGTTTTGGGGCTAATAATCAAGTTGAAAACAAAGATTTTATTCCACCAACGCAAGACAAAATCAACGAAATTTTAGATAGTGGCGTCTTGGATTTTTCCACTTTTAACCTTGAAAATAATCAAGTGATAAAAACTCCCAATCAAAAAATCGATTTAGGCGGTATGTTAAAGGGCTACGCCACCGATTTAGTTATGGGCTTATTATTAAAAAACGGGTATACTTCCGGCTACGTGAGTATGGGAAGTAGCAGTATTTGTTTGCTAAACGCCGAAAGGCTAGCCCTTCGCCACCCCCTTGATAAGAGTAAATTGATTTTAACTCTCGACACTAGTGAAAAGCAAAACGTTTCGGTTTCCACTAGTGGAGATTACGAAAAATATTACGATTACGATGGAAAAAGATATTCGCATATTATAGACGCTAGTATTGGCAAGCCATACGATACGGGAATAAAGAGCGCAACGGTTATTTGTAGTGACGGCGCTTTTGCAGACGCACTTACTACTGCCCTTTGCCTTTCAAATTATAACCCTAACGATATAAATAATTGCGAACTAACCTATCTAATAAAGAAAATCTTAGAAAAGTACCCAGGCGCTAGCGTTTACGCAATCTACGAACGTGACGGCGTTAAAGAAATTATAACAAATGAACAAATAAATAAAGACTTTTCGCTTTTAGACCAGTCTTTTTCAATAGTAAATATATAAAAGGATTAAGTTATGACCATAGTTATTTTGACGGCGCTAGGCGTCGGTGGAGCAACCGTTATCGGCGCTCTTTTGGGCTTTTTATTTAAGAACGCATCCGAAAAATTTTCCAATATTTTAATGGCTTTTGCCGGTGGAATTATGCTTTCCGCCGCAGTATTAGGGCTTATTCTCCCATCACTAGAGTATGGTGGCGAGTTAAAACTTTTGATAACCATATTGGGAATATTCGTGGGGGCGCTTTGCCTTAACCTTATAGATAAAATCACCCCTCACCTACACAAAATGATGGGAAAGGATATTGAAGAGCATAGGGCGACAAACTTAAATAGAGTTTTGCTTTTCGTTATTGCTATCGCTATTCACAATCTTCCAGAAGGTATCGCTGCAGGAGTGGGCTTTGGCTCGGAAAGTCAAACGCAAGGTCTCTTAATTGCGCTTGGCATAGCACTTCAAAATATCCCTGAAGGCATGGTTATTATCGCTCCAATGATTGCTGCTGGCGTTTCTAAAAAGAAAACTTTTTTAATCGCTTCTATCACCGGTCTAATTGAAGTAGTTGGAACTTTCCTAGGATACTTTGCAATAAAGATTGCAACCGTGATATTGCCGTTTGCCCTTGCCTTTGCAGGTGGAACAATGCTCTACGTTGTAAGCGACGAAATACTACTTGAAAACTACCCCAATCAAAGTAGACGAGGCATCACCTTTTCCTTTTTAATAGGCTTTTGCGTAATGCTCGTTTTAGACTTTCTATTAGGTTAAAAATTAAAATAACAAATCGCTCTCTTTTTGCGTTAAAAGAGAGCGATTTTTATTTTGCTTATTAAGTTTATTCTTTGTTTTTTGCCCACTTAAAAGTAAAGCGATTTATTAAAGCGAAAACAAGTTCAATAAGTAGCCCGATAACTATTGCAACTAGAGTGAGTGCCATAAGCCTTGGGATATCCATAAGGGCGTTTGCAGACTGCATAAGCCCACCTAAACTAGTGAAAGTGTAAGCCATAACTTCAGCAGAAATCACAAGTTTTACGCTAAATGACAAGTTCGAGCCCGTATGTGATAAAACACTAGGTAAAATCATAGGAAAATAAACTTTCATAATCCAGTCTTTTTTGCCTATTTTTTGAACTTTTGTAGCGTCGATTATGTTTTGGTCTATAGAATCTAGCGCCACGTTCATTTGAGCGTAAATCATAGGAAAAAGAACTAAAGTAGCCACGATAATAGGCGCAGTTGAAGAATTGGTGTATATTAAAATAAGCACCAAAATTGCCATTGTTGGAAGAGTTCTAATAACCGAAATTATAGGCTTTAAAAAGGCTCTTAAAGGCTTAAAAACCTTTCCTGTAAACGAGAACACACTAGCGTTGACAAACGAGATTAAAAATGAATATAAAACCTTTAATAAGGTCTTTCCTAACGCCCTATAGAAAAAGGCTTCTTTAAATAGATAAACCATTGAAGAAAGCGTTTCTTCTAGAGATGGAATTAGATATTCGTTTTTAACCGTTTTATGAGCAATAAACCAAACTAGCCACATAAAGACTAGAGATGATAAACCTATTGCTATTTCCTTTAGTTTTTCCCTTGTGCTTTTCATTTTTATTTTACGTTATAAAAAAAGTCTTCTGCAGGCGTTCCCCAAGCGTTATTAGATACGCCGTTAATTTTTTGCAAATATTCTAAAACGTCCCCTTTAATTTCACTTGCTTTGGTAAATGAAATAGCGCAGTTTTCAATAACCGTTTTATTTAGGTTGTTTGCGTTGAAAGTAGGTGCCATTTCGCTATCTAAAAAGCCACCCTTAACTGCGTTTACTATTTGAGTTGGAGTAGTAGATTCGCTCTTTAACCACTCTTGGTTTTCGTTAAATGAATTTACTAGTGCTTTTACTATAGATGAATTTTCTTCAATTACGCTATTTTTAGCAACTAGAACGGCTTGTGGATAGCCTTCTCCCTCTCCGTAAAGGGCTTGAAGTGAGCCACAAATCTTAAGTTTTCCACTAGTCATAGTTTGCTTGGTGGTCGCAGCAGGCTCTGGAACTACGAAATAGTCACACTCACTACTTGGAGTGACTGCCGTTCCGTCGGTAAGACCAACTAGGTTTACCTTGTTTGCATCCACTTCTCCACCTTCTACAAGGTTAGCAAATGGAATTTCATTTTCGCTTAAGATTGCCTTAAAGGTTAATCCCGGCACGTTTGCAAGGTTAATAACTCCAACCTTTTTACCAACAAGAGTGGAAAGATTGGTTTTATCTATATTTTCTGCAGATGCCTTGCCCATAATAAATAGGTTTCCGTTGGTGACAACGCCGAGCATTTTATAACTAGATGCGTTGCCTAGCATTTTGCTTGCCGCGTTAACGGGAAGTATTGCAAAATCTGCTTTTTTCTCTTCCCCCGTGACGAAAGTGCTAATGGTGTTTGCCAAAACTATTTTAACTTCTACGTTAGAAACTGCCGACTTGTCGTCAATTAGCCTTGCAACAGATAGAGCAGGCGCTCCGTCAGGCGCGTAGAGAGAAAGTTTAACGTCTCCTTCGTCGTTGCACGCAACGAGTGATAACTGCGTTATTGCTAAAATAAAGGTTAGTAAAAGTGCGAGTAGTTTTTTCATAATTGCTCCTTTAATTAAGTATTTTCGGTAAAAGAAACCCCCTACGCCGTGGGCATAAGGGGATAAGTGATTAAACAAGACGCTTTGCGCCCTGTATAACTTCATTTTTACCCCTTTGCTATCAGGCGAACCTTTTAGTTTAGGTTTCTTATAATTAAATTTTAATACACAAAAAAAGGTTTGTCAAGTAATTTGCTATGCTCTCTATTTCTTCTTTTTACCCTTACTGAGCGTCAAATACTTTTGCCTTGTTGCTTCTCCACCCCTAACGTGTCTTTCGCTCAGGTTGACTTGAAGAACTTTCTTCACCTTTTTATATTGGCTTTTGTCTATTAAATATAGCCTTTCGGTGACGTCTTTATGTACGGTGGACTTAGAAAGATTAAACTCTTTTGCCGTTTTTCTAACCGTAGCCCCCGTTTTTATTATATACTCTGCTTCTTCAAGACACCTTTTGTCTAAATAATCTTTCATACCTTTACCCCTCTAAAACTAGATAGTAAAAGGTATGATTTTTTTCGACCTTTTATGACGATTTTTGCTCTATTTTTTGACCTTTCTTATTCATATTCATACATATAAGTGCACCAAAGGCTAACCCAAACATCAGTACGTACGCCCACGAAAAGAATACGATTATGCTTGTTAAACTTCCGTAGAAAGCGTTGAAATTGGAAAAAAATCTAATATATAAAATTAACCCTATCGTGCCTAAAACGATTATACATAGGGAAATGAAACTGCTTAGTGCAAGAGAGGAAGCCTTTAGTTTTACAGGGCTTATAAATCTATTTAGTATTAAAATCAAAGCGTAGCCCGATAGAATTACTAGTATAAAGAAAAAGGTGGTTAAAAAGTTTTTTACTCCCGTGCCTAGTCGCATTAACAGAGCGTTTCTAAAGGAAAACAAAAAGGCAAACAAGGTAAATATTAAAAACAACACGAAAATCATCATAAACACCCAAAGTTTACCTAAAAAACCACTCTTTCTCTTGTGGGTTGCGCCGTAAATAAAATCGCCGTCCTTACTCATTTGCGAAAGCAAACTAGAGCAAGATAAAACTATCGTGACCACGAAAAAGACGGTGACTCCGTTTGAAACGTTAGAAGCCGTTCCAACGATTAACTCACCTACGTCTCTAAACTCTCTAGGAAGTTTGCCCGCAAGTTCAAGCGATAAGTCCACGCCGAAAAATGAAAACGCCGTTATTAGTAAAAAACATAGTGGGATTATAGACATTATAAAATAAAAAACCCAACTCCCAGTAATGGTCATAACGCGTTTTTCCTTAAATAGAGTTATAAAGGGGCGCTCCTTTTTAACTCTAACGCTCTTTTTTTCCTTTTTATCTTTATTTTCTTTTACTTTTTTCATAAAAAAAGTTTGTGTAAACCTTAAGTTTTTATGCAAATAGAAAAGCGACTACGAATAGTCGCTTTTCTTTATATTTTTTCCGTTTTGATTTTAGTATAAATTTCGTTGTATTTATCCTTATAAAAAAGGTTAGTTCCACTAGTGGTGACTGCCGCCGTCCCCGCAGCGACTGCCCTTCTTAAAATCTCGGTAGGTGGAACGCCAAGCGACAAGCCCACGCAAGTTGCCGCCACCATACTATCCCCTGCGCCAACCGTTGAATTAACGGCAACCGAGGCAGATTTACAAAAGAAACTCTCATCTCCGTCAGTTAATACTGCCCCCTCAGCACCCATAGAAACTAGCACGTTTTGAGCGCCTGCTTCAATATAACTTTGTGCGGCTAAAACTATATCCTTATTAGAGTGAACTATCATATTAGAAAAGTCTTCGAGTTCGTGAATATTGGGCTTAACCATAAACACACACCTTTTCTTTAACGCCTCAATCATATTTTCCCTTTCGGTGTCGATAATAATTTTAGCACCTTCCCAAACGCTAGCCACCATCTCTCCGTAAAAAGAGTGCTCCACGCCCTTAGGTAAACTTCCAGAAATCACCACGATTTCTGCCCCGATTGACTTTTCTTTAATAGTTTCTAGTAATTCTAACTGCTTTTCTCTAGAGATTTGTTCACCCCTATCGTTAATTTCAGTTAGCATGGAACGCTTATCTATAATCTTGTAATTTACCCTTGCCGAGCCTGGATTTAATATGAAATGGTGTGAAACTCCCTCTTTTTCCAACGTATGTTCAAACATCCTTCTATGATTTTCAAACATAAAACCCGTGGCTAAGCACTCTTCCCCAAGCCTAGCAACGCCGATTGCAACGTTTAAGGCTTTGCCTGAATAGGTTTCCACCTTGCTATCTATTCTATTAAGGTGTCCTACGTTAAGACTGTCAAGTTCAATAGTGCAGTCTATACTTGGGTTAGGGCAAACTGTCAATATCATCTAAATACTCCTAAATTTTATTACTTTTAATTCTTCTTTGCATCTGCAATAATTTTTTCTTGCGCAGAGTAAGGAACTTCTTCGTATTGAACGAACTCTCCTTCAAAACTTCCCCTACCTTGAGTCATACTGCGAAGGTCGGTTGCATACTTAAGCATTTCGGCAAGTGGTGCTTCGGCAGAAATAACTTGTTTTCCGTTTATCATTTCCATACCTAAAATTCTACCTCTACGCTTATTTAAATCGCCTAAGATATCGCCCGTGTAGTTATCGGGAACTGTTATAGTATACATATAAACAGGCTCTAAAATAACCGGTTTTGCTCTTCTGCACGCGTCGTCGTACGCAAGTTTAGCAGCCGATATGAACGCAACTTCCTTTGAATCAACGGGGTGTTCTTTTCCGTCGAATAACGTACACTTTAGATTGGTCATTGGATAACCTGCTAAAACGCCCTTTTGCATTGCTTCTCTCAAGCCTTTTTCAGCCGCTTGAGCAAACGGCTTAGAAACTGCGCCGCCTACTATTGCGTTTACAAATTCAAATTCGCCGTCTGCTGCGCCCGGTTCAAAACGAATATTAACTACACCGAATTGTCCTGCGCCACCAGATTGCTTTTTGTGTTTGCCTTCTGCTTCTGCTACGGCAGTAATAGTTTCCTTAAACGCAACTCTTGGTTCAAATAATACGGCTTCACAACCAAATTTACTCTTTAATTTCTTACATAAAACGTCAAGTTGAGTTTCCCCTTGACCACGAATAACCGTTTCGCCCGTATCTTTATCCTTTTCTACCTTAAAGGTCAAGTCTTCTTCTGCAAGCCTATTTAAGCCTTGGAAAACCTTATCTTCTTCACCACTCTTAGCCGCTTTTATAGCCATAGTGAGAACGGGTTTTTCAAACGGAATAGCATCGAACTTAATCTTATAACTAGCATCGCACAAGGTGTCGCCCGTACCCGTCTTAACGAGTTTATTTATAGCGCCGATATCACCCGCAACGAGTTCGTCGGTAGGCTCTTGTTTTTTACCTTTCATAAGGTATAGAGAACTGATTCTCTCTTCTTCACCCGTAGTTGCGTTATACAAGGTAGTGCCCGTCTTTAACGTGCCCGTGAAAACTCTAATCATTGAAAGTTTACCAACGAACGGATCGGCAAGCGTCTTAAATACTTGCGCTGTCACTGGTTTCCAAACGTCGCAAGAAAGTTCTTCTTCCCCACCACTAGTTAAGTTAACGCAATGGCTTGGCTTTCTCTCCTTTGGCGAAGGCATAATGTCAATTATCTCGTTCATTAGGTTGATAACGCCCATATTTTGCGTTGCAGAACCACCCATAACTGGGATAGTATCGCCGGCAAATAGACCACTCTTTATGCCTACGATAATTTCGTCGTTAGAGAGCCAACCTAATTCTATATATTTATTTAGGTATTCTTCGCTAGTTTCAGCGGCAGCCTCGATAAGAGTGCCCTTTAATATTTCTAGTTCGTCTTTCATGTCGGCAGGAACGGGAATTTCGTTTCTTCCACCTTTAACGAACTCGTAAGCCTTTCCAGAAATAACCGAAACGTAGCCTTTCATTTTATTTCCTTCTAGAATAGGCGCGTGCATAGTAGCGATTTTTCTGCCATACTTTTGTCTAAACGCTTCAACCGTTGCAACGTAGTTTGAATTTTCTTTATCAATTCCATTAATAAATATAATCAATGGGAGGTGATTCTTTAAGCAGTATTCAACGGCTTTTTCAGCACCTACTGAAACTTGTCCGTTCGCTTCTGCAACTAAAATAGCCGAGCCAACGGCACGCATTGCTTGTTCAAACTCACCTTGGAAATCAAAAAATCCGGGAACGTCGATTATATTTATTTTGGTATCTTGCCAATATGTATACGCACACGCAAGAGAAATAGATATTCCCCTACTTAATTCTTGCTCGTCGTAATCCATAACCGAGTTTTTTTCCACGGTAGAACCTAGTCTATCTATGCTCTTTCCGTTGAAAAGCATTGCTTCTGCAAGTGAAGTTTTTCCCTCTCCACTATGCCCTATGATTGCAATATTCCTAATATTTTCCGATAGTATTTTGGCCATAATTTTTTATCCCCCTTAATTTAAGCCCGGCGCGAACTATCGTTCGCCCTTAATATATCGTTTTTATTATAAAACATAAACTTTCATTTTTCAAGGGGGTTTTAAAAATTCCTATCTCTTTTTTTAGTATTGATCAAAATTTATTTGCTCGCTTTCTCCCTCTTCAGTAAAGGTTTGCGCACTAAAATTGATAGGCGGTGGACAATCGTGCTTTGGCTTGCAGTCAGGCTTTCCTGGTGGTCTAATTCCTTGATTATCCGAGCAAACTTCCCCGCACTTAATGTTTACTAAAATCACGTCCCCACCAATTTTAACTACGTTTCTATCGGGAATAAATAGGGTGCTTTTATTAAACGCTCTAAAAAGGCAAAAGGTCTTTCGCCCTTCCACCGTAATCCCCGTAATCACCCCTTGGGGAAACCGAAAGGTCATATCTATAATTCTTCCCAAGCATTTTCCGTCAACTACGTTGATAACGTCTCGTTTTTTTAGTTGATTATACGTCAATTCCATACAAAACAATATGCTTTTTAAGACAATTTTATGATTAAATAAGCCGTTTTGCATATCAAAATTACTTTTTAATAATTCTTGACTAAACGTTGATTATGCTTTATAATATGTATAATGGTTTTAACTAAACCGTACTAGGAGTTAAAAAATGAGTGAGAAACAATCTAAAGATTTAACTTTTGGCGATTTGTTCAAAATGATTTTCCGCCATAAAAAGATTCTTATAATAGTGACTTTAGTTATCGCTATTATGGGAACTATTCTTTTTAGTGCCTTAATGGGAAATCAAAAATATTATACTTCGATTTTCTCTATCGAATATCCAAACAGCCAAACACAAACTTTGCCGGACGGAACTAAGTTTAAGTATACCGAAATAATTTCTAGTTCTGCTCTTAAGAAAGCAAAAAAATGCAGTCCCGCGTTCGATTCTCTTAACGTTGATAAGATGATTGAATCTAACGACGTTGCTATTTCTTTCAACACGGCGAAAATTAACGACAAAACCGAAACTTATTATAAGGTTGAAATTAAGGCAACTTATTTTCAAGATAAAAAACAAGCCAAAGTGTTTTTCACTGAACTTGCTAACCTTACTATAGAAAACGTTAAGGAAATGGTAAATTCTAAAAAGCACGACGTTTACTTAAATGCCTTTACAGATAGTGCCGATTACGATGATAAAATTAACTTTCTAAACGCACAAAAAAGTTATATTCTAGGCGCTTACGACCAAAGCGTTTCTCTATTTGGTGACGTTTTGATTGACGGAAAAACTCTTCAAAACTATAATCAAGAAATAGTAAACTACTTTACCATTAACTCAATCGACGCGTTGATTAGCGAGTTGTCGATAAAAGGCTACGCTGAAAAGGACGCAGTTCTTTCTCAGGAATATAAAATGGAAGTGCAAAAATTAACCGAAGAAAAGGCTCTTAACACGAAAGCCATTAACGATTTGAAAAAAGAGCTTGCAGACTTCCACCAAACCTATCCAAATCTTAGCTCTGAAACGTTATTTAACGACATTTACGAACACATTGCTTCTTTAGTGACGAGAAACGCTAAAATTGACCAAGAAATAACTAGTCTTAATAAAAAGATTGCCTACACAGAAGGAAACGTTCCTAGTGAAGACACCGAGTCTTACAAGGCCTTTAAGCAAAACCTAAATAAATATTACGAAAAGTTAGATGAATTTACAAAAAACTACGCAAAGAACGTAAATTCCGTTTACGATAAGTTGTCTTCAATTTCTTTCTATGATCCTGCTATCGTGACCGTAGAGAACAACTTTAGTATGATTACTTCTTTTGGAATTAGTCTTCTTTGTGGTTTAATAGTCGCTAGCGTATCTTGTATTTTATACGACCAAAGAGAACAAAAAAAGAAAGTTGTTGAAGAAAAAAATAATTAAAAATTAAACGTAAAAAAGCCCGAGAAAATCTCGGGCTTTTAGTTTTTTATGAATTGTTATAGAGTAGACGCAATTACGGCTTTTATGGTGTGCATACGATTTTCGGCTTCTTCAAACACCACCGATTGAGCACTTTCAAATACTTCGTCGGTCACTTCCATTTCCTCTATGCCGTACTTTTCGTGAATTTGCTTGCCGATTTTTGTTTTTAAATCGTGAAAAGCAGGCAAGCAATGCATAAATATAGCGCTTTCCTTTGCGTTTTTCATAACCTTAGAGTTAACTTGGTATGGCATTAAATCTTTAATTCTATAATTCCAAACTTCTTCTGCCTCACCCATAGAAACCCAAACGTCCGTATAAATAACGTCGGCGTTTTTAGTTCCCTCGTTTACGTCTGCAGTAAAGGTGAGTTTTGCCCCCGTTTTCTTTGCAATTTCTTGGCAAGTCTTAATAAGTTCTTCGTTAGGATAGTAGTCTTTAGGAGCACAAGCCGTAAAGTTAATTCCAAGTTTTGCACAACCAACCATAAGCGAGTTGCCCATATTAAATCCAGCGTCACCCATATAGGTAAAGTTTAGCCCTTTAAGAAAACCAAAATGCTCTTTCATTGTTAAAAAGTCTGCTAAAATTTGCGTGGGGTGGAATTCGTTAGTCAAGCCGTTCCATACAGGAACTTTAGAATATTTAGCAAGTTCTTCAACTATGCTTTGTCCGTAGCCACGATATTCAATTCCGTCGTACATACCTGCCAAAACCCTAGCCGTGTCGGCAATGCTTTCCTTGTTGCCCATTTGTGAACTGCTTGGATCTAAGTAAGTGACGTCTATTCCTAAATCGTGCCCTGCTACTTCAAAAGCACAACGAGTTCTCGTACTAGTCTTTTCAAACAAGAGAACTATATTTTTGCCCTTGTGAAGTTTATGTTCTATCCCAGCCTTTTTTTCCTTTTTGAATTTTTCAGCGAGTTCTATTAAATAGATAATCTCTTCTTCCGTGTAATCTAGTAGTTTTAAAAAATCTCTGCCTTTTAAGTCCACTTCTTTCATTTCCTTTTTTTAAGATATACATAGTTTAATAGATTTTCTTCAATTGGTCAACCTTTTTTGCACAATTTTATAAAAATAAAATAATTTTTATTCATATTTTATTTGCTTTTGCATATTATTTAG
>JAZOOV010000141.1:0-1630 GCA_045655215.1 Christensenellaceae bacterium
AAAGAAAAGGGATTAATCAAAATTTCGGACGGAGCGTCTATCGTAGATTTAGAAGAGTACGGAATGCCACCTTGTCTAATCTTAAAGTCAGACGGCTCAACGTTGTATGCAACTCGTGATATTGCCGCTGCAATGTATAGAAAGAAAACCTACGATTTCGATAAGTGCTTGTACGTAGTTGCTTATCAACAAAATCTACACTTTAAGCAATTCTTTAAGGTTGTGGAATTAATGGGTAGAGAGTGGGCAAAAGACTTAGTTCACGTAGCATACGGCATGGTTTCACTAGAGTCGGGCTCAATGAGTACTAGGTCTGGAAACGTAGTTCTTTTAGAAGACGTAATCAATAAGACTATTGAAAAGGCTTATAAAGTTATCGAAGAAAAAAATCCTAACATAAAAGATAAAGACCACACGGCAAGGGCAGTTGGAACGGGCGCAGTAATTTTCGGTGCTCTTTGCAACAATAAAATTAAAGATATCGTGTTTAGTTATGATAGAGTATTGAGTTTTGAGGGTGAAACCTGCCCTTACGTTCAATATACGGTTGCTCGTTGTAATAGTGTGCTAAATAAAGTTGGCGAGCCAAAAGCGTATACGATAGGCGAACTTACTGAAGAAGAGTACGACGTAGTATCAACCTTATCTAAGTTTGGCGAAATCGTTCAATCAGCATCTAAAAACTACGAGCCTTCTTTGATTACTAGATATGCACTAGAACTTGCTGGCGTGTTTAATAAATTCTATATGAATTGCAAGATTGCTTGTGAAGACGAAAAACTTAAAAACTTAAGACTAGCGCTAACTAAGTGTGTTAAAATCACCTTGACTAACGCGTTAAATCTTTTAGGCATTGAAACCGTAGAGGAAATGTAATGGGTAAACTTGCTATATTCGACTTAGATGGAACGCTTATCGATTCGCTTCCAGATATTGAGTATTACGTCAATCAAACGTTAGAAAAATTCGGCTATCAAAGAAGAAGTTATACGGACGTTAGAAAGTTTATTGGAAACGGTGCGAGAAATCTTGTAAAAGATTGTATTGGCGAAGAAATTTCAAGTGAACTTTTAGACGAGAGACTTGCTTATTATAATAGAGTCTACACTAGTTCAGGTAGTCCAAGAACAAAAGTATACGACGGAGTGAAAGAACTTCTATATAGTCTAAAGGAAAAGGGCTTTAAGATAGCAGTTTTAACCAATAAACCGCAAGAAACTACCGATAACGTTATGCAAAACTATTTTGGCGACGTGGAGTTTGATATGGTGGTTGGCTATAGCGAAGGTAGAAAGCGCAAACCAGATAAAACGGAAACGTTAAATATAATAAACAAATTAAATTCCACGATAGATGAAACCTATTTTATAGGTGATGGAGAAACCGACTGCTTGACGGCTAAAAATGCAGGAGTTAAGTCAATTTCAGTGTTGTGGGGTTATAGAGATAAAGAATTTTTACAATCTTTCGGGGCAAAAGTATTTGCTTATAGCCCAAGTGACCTTCTAGATTTAATCAAATAAAATCGGGTTAAAGTTTTTTCTAAATTACAAAAGTTAATATTTTGTAAATTCAAATTTTTGTGGATTCCCACGTTTTATAAGGAGTAAAAATTGAATAATATTTATCA
>JAZOOV010000142.1:0-2540 GCA_045655215.1 Christensenellaceae bacterium
AAACTGCTCGCAAGAATTCATTAAAAGATTGCAGGCAATACAAACTGCAGTAGTATCGAATCTCGCGTCGTGATAACCACATTTTTCTTCAAAAAACTCTTCGGTTTTACTTAGCAAATAATCGTCGCTAACCCCAATAAAACCACAAAGTTCGCTTAGTTTAGGGTATTTATAGCCCTTATGATTAGTCCTTGAAAGTTTACAAACGGTCACCGAATTTTTCATAGAGCAAAAGCCTTTTTCTCTTGGAAAAATTCCACCACAATCACTAAACTCTTTATCTAAAAACATAAAGTCAAAGGAAGTGTTGTGAGAAACTATTAAATCGGCGTCGTTAAAATCTCTTTCAATCTCGTCTATAAAATCGCAAAACTTTTTCCCCTTAGATAAGACCTTAAGTCTAGGCACGGAAAAGCCGTGAACGGCAAGAGCGCCCGGCTCAACGTAATCTACACTAAAAAAGAAATTCTTTTCTCTAATTTTGTTTCCCGACTGAATTAAGTATGAAAGTTGACAAATATTACCCGGTCTAAGCCCGGTGGTTTCGGTATCTAAGTAAATTATCATTTGATATTATAAAGGACAAAACGCTACGTTTTGTCCTTTCCTTTTTAGTTAATTTTTATTTATAAAGGTCTTGGAATCTATCTTTATAAAGAACTACTTTGTCAGAAACGTCATAACGGTTAGCGTTAATCAATTCTCTTTCGATAGTAGCGAGTGCGTTGTTAACTTTAGCATTGGTCAAAGAATTTGCAGTGTTATATAGATAGTTGTTTTCTTTAGCAAAATCTTCCCATTTTTCTACCATTGAATTATAGTATTCAATCCATTGATCTCTAGTCTTAGTTTCGCCTGCTTCTTTATTTAGATATTCAACTAAACTGCCTACGCTATAATCAACGTTAAATTGTTCTGAGTAGAACATTACGTGATAGCCGTAATCAGATGCAACGATAACGTATCCTTCGCCTTGTTCAAGTAGAATTCTACCAGCCTCTCCAAAAGTAGCAACGTATTCTTCGGTATTAGTGCCGTCAACTGCAGGCTTAATTACGTAGCCTTTATAGGTGTTGAGCGAACCGCTATCGGTTGAGAAAGCAAATAACATATCGTTGATTTTTGCCGAGTATTCGCTAACCCCTGCAAGATTTTTAGCGCCGTAAATAGAATCGCCTAAACTTGCATAAGCCGTCATATTATCAGTTGCCGTGCCACCTAGATATCCGTTCATAAAATCAATGAACGCATCTAATTCGTAAACGGTGGTATCAGTGACGGTATATTTAGCAGATTGATGTTTTTCAGCGTCTGCATCTTTAATCTTGTTTACTTTGCCTTGGAAAGCAAGTGCGTTTGCCTTATCTTTAGCAAAGGTATAATCGCCGGTAAAGATGAAATCTTCCCCTCTCATTTCAGCGTCGTATCCTGAAATTACCCAACCTGAACGAAGGTCTTTAACTAAAGTTGCGTTTAGAATTTCTCTTCTTTCTTTAGCGAAGTCTTCATTTGAGATATTAGGATTATCAGTCTTAATAGCGTTGATTGCAGAAGTTTGTTCGTTAGTTGCACCGAGCAATAGGTTGTAAACGTATCCATAACTTCCAAACGAAGAGTATAACATTGGAGAACCTACGCTTGCACTTCCTAAAGCAGAAACGAAGTCTGCGTTATTCCAATTCTTTTGATTTTCTAGAGCCTCTAAATATTCGTTTTCTAATTCTTCAAAGGTTAGAGCCGATCTAACTGAAAGTGAACGATCTTCTTCAAGTCTAGTTAAAAGAGCTGATTCAAGGTTAGACTTATAAGTGTTTTGATAATAAAGTGTACTTTCTAAAGTTCCGTCAAACTTAGTAGAAGCGTCTTCTAAAAGGCTGTTTACCTTGAGAAGTTCAACGATATCGTTGAAAGCGTCTCTATGTTCTGCATCCGAAGAAATATCGAATTTTTCTTTGTTATATTCTTTCTTTTCTTCAAGTGACAATTCAACCGTCTTGTTAGTAGCGTTGGTTGGAACGGCACGAACGTCTCCAATATAAGCGTCTTGATATTTTTCTTCTTCTGTCTCTAGCATAGAATCAATCAAATCATTAATAGAGTGACGAGTATTATAGAGCGCATCTACTATTGCCGGTTCGTCTAAATATCTTTCGGGATTGTTTTTGTCGGTTTCACTTGCGTCAAGCACCTTATTTTCTTCTTCAAAAACTTTCATGGCGCCTTGAGCCATAATTCTCGAAGTGATTAGTCCGTCGAAAATAAGTTCGTAAGTTTGCTCTAAGGTGTAGCCATAACTTTGAACGTACATGTAGCCATAATTGAGATATTGCATAACCATATCTCTTTTATAAATCTTTTCTTCCTTTTCGTTTAGGTTGATGGTTGCTACGACTTGATCCATATCCCTGTCGTTGTTAGTAGTGATTAACCTACAGCCTGAAAAACAAGCCATGCTCATAAGCACTGCCATAATAAATCCTACTATCGACGTAATTTTTCTTTTCATATATCGTTTTCTCCAATACTTTGCCATAATTATT
>JAZOOV010000143.1:0-12659 GCA_045655215.1 Christensenellaceae bacterium
AAAAAGTATAGGTGGTTAGATTGCTTGTAAAAAGAGAATAATTTTGTTATAATGATATTTGGCAAGGATTTTGCTAAGAAATTTAAGGAGAGAAAGTAATGGCTATCTTGACGGCGGAAAATTTATATTATTCGTACGACAAAAAGAGCGTTGCCCTAAACGGAATATCTATGTCCGTTGAAGAGGGCGAATATATTGCCGTAATCGGCCATAACGGAAGTGGAAAGTCCACTCTCGCAAAACTCTTTAACGGCATACTAAAGCCCGATTCTGGCAAAATTATAGTAGACGGACTTGAGGCAACCGACAAAAAGTCCTTATTTGAAATAAGAAAAAAGGTAGGGGTAGTATTCCAAAATCCCGACAACCAACTAGTAGCGTCTATTGTGGAAGACGACGTGGCTTTCGGCCCAGAAAATCTAGGAGTAAAAAGAAAAGAAATAGGCGAAAGGATAGATTTTGCCCTAAAAGCCGTTAATATGGAAGAATTTAGAAAGAGTTCGCCAACTCGCCTTTCCGGTGGTCAAAAGCAAAGAATAGCCATAGCAGGCGTTCTGGCATTAAAGCCTAAAATTTTAATTTTAGACGAATCTACTGCCATGCTCGATCCTATTGGAAGAAAGGAAATTTTAAGCGTAATAGAAAAATTAAACAAAGAGCAAGGGGTGACGGTTATTGCCATAACTCACTATATGGAAGAAGTAATCAGCGCCGATAGAGTGTTTGTTTTAGACGACGGAAAAATTGCTCTAACCGGCACGCCGAGAGAGATATTTAGAGAAAAAGAATATATTAAGAGCATTGGGTTAGAACTTCCCACAGCGTCTTATATTGCAAGCAAATTAGTAGAAAAAGGCTTGCTAGAAAAGGGCGAATATCTAACTGAAGAAGAGTTATTGGAGGGACTATGCAAGTAAAAATAGAAAATCTTTCATACTCTTACGGCAGTAAAAAACTAAAGGTAAAAGCCGTTAACGACGTTTCTTTGGAGATAAAGGAGGGGGAATTTTTCGGTGTCGTAGGTCATACGGGAAGTGGAAAATCCACCCTAATTCAGCACCTTAACGGGCTTATAAAAGTTCAAAAAGATAGTGGAAAAGTTATAGTCGGCGAATATGATTTGACCGACAAAAAATGCGATTTTAAGGGGCTTAGAGCCAAAGTTGGTATGGTTTTCCAATATCCTGAGTATCAACTCTTTGCCGAAACGGTGTATGAAGACGTAAAGTTTGGGCTTAAAAACTTCTATCCAAATCTAAGTGAAGAAGAGATGGAAGAGCGCATAAAATCGGCAATACAAACGGTAGGGCTAGACTACGAGAAAATCAAAGAAAAATCACCTTTTGAACTTTCTGGGGGACAAAAGCGAAGAGTTGCGATTGCGGGAGTAATCGTATCACGCCCAGAAGTGCTAGTTTTGGACGAGCCCGTTGCAGGGCTAGATCCAACGGGAAAGAGAGAGTTTGTTTCACTTTTGCACTCTCTTCATAATGATTTTGTGAAAACTATAATAATCGTATCTCACGATATGAATTTAATAGCCGAGAATTGCGATAGGGTAGCCGTTCTAAACAAGGGCAACCTAGTAAAAGTCGGCACGCCAAAAGAAGTTTTTATGGACAAGGATAAGGTGGAAGAGTGGGGGCTAGAATTGCCGTCTACTGCATATCTCACCGAAAAACTAAGAGAAAAGGGCATAGAAATAGATAGCGATTTAACAATAAAGGGCTTTATAGATGGATATATAAGAGCGAAAGGGGGCGAAAAGTAATGAAAGACGTCACTTTTGGTCAATATTATCCTTCCCACTCTTTCGTGCATAAAATGAATTCGGCAATAAAAATATTACTTACGATAGCGTATATCGTGGGCGTGTTCTTAGTGTCGGGGGATAACTACTATGCAGGGTTTTTAGCGTGTATAGTATTTGTGTTAATAGCGACGATAACTGCAAGAGTTCCAATTTTTAGAGTGCTAAAGAGTATAAAAGCCATAATAGTTTTCGTGCTATTATCGGTGATATTGCAAATATTTTTTAATAAAGAGGGCACGCCGTTGTGGGAGAACGGCTTTATCACCGACAAGGCGCTAATAGCGAGTGGATTTATAGCGCTTAGAATAATTTTAGTTGTGCTTGGCGCGTCGCTACTAACGCTAACCACTTCGCCCGTAGAGATTGCAGACGGAACGGAAGTTTTATTAGCCCCGTTAAAACTAATAAAATTCCCCGTGCACGAGTTTGCGCTAATAATGAGTATAGCCTTAAGATTTATTCCAACTCTACTAGAAGAAACGGATAGAATAATCAAGGCCCAACAAGCAAGGGGGGCAGAGTTCGAGGGTGGAATATTCAAAAAAGCCAAAGCAATGATACCCGTGCTAATACCCCTTTTAATCGGCTCTTTTAGAAGGGCAGACGAACTTGCCGACGCAATGGATTCAAGGTGTTATTCGGGCAGTAAAAATAGAACGAAATATAAGAAAATGGGCATTTCGTTTAGAGATGCGATTGCCTTTATAATAGTAGGCGTTTTGGTCGCTGGAGTAGTAATGCTTAACGGAGTGGTAATTTTATGATTATTAAGTTAACTATTTCGTACGACGGAACAAATTATTGTGGCTATCAAAAACAAAAAAACGGCGTTTCCGTTCAAGAAGTTTTAGAAAAGGCAATTGAAAATGCAACGGGCAAAAAAATAACCACTACGGCTAGTGGCAGAACGGACGCAGGCGTTCACGCCGAGGGGCAAGTAGTTAGTTTTTCTTACGAGGGAAGTATTCCCCCAGAGAGATTTTACCTTGCGTTAAATCCCCTTTTGCCAGAAGATATAAAGGCAGTAGATTCTTGCTTAGAAAAAGACGATTTTAACGCTAGAAAAAGTGCAAAAAGGAAGACCTATTCCTACTCTTTTTACTATTCGGGAGTGGAACTTCCACTAAAGGATAGATATGCCTTGCACCTAGATAGAAAGCCCAACTTTGAATTAATGAAAGAGTGCGCAAAACTTTTAGAGGGCGAGCACGATTTTAAGGCTTTTTGTGCAACTAAAAGTTCGGTAAAAAGCACAACGAGAACAATTTATTCTATTAAAATAGAAGAAAAAACGGACGGCTTTAGTATAAAAGTCACGGGCAACGGCTTTTTATATAATATGGTTAGAATTATCGCAGGCACACTCTTAGACGTTGGCTATGAAAAAAAGACAAAAGAAGATATACTTTTAGCCCTAAAGGACGGCAAGAGAGAACACCTTTCTAAAACTCTCCCCGCCAAAGCCCTCACCCTCAAACAAGTAGAATATTAAAAATAGTGGCAAGGAAAAGTAAGTGGCACAAGATATTGTGTCACTTTTATTTTTGGTGGAGAAAAGGTGTAAAAAATCTCATAAAACGCTGAAAAACGCTTGACAAAATAGGCAAAATTTCTTATTATAAATAGGCTGTTTAATGTGGAATAGTTCGTTTTAGAAAGATTAGCCCTCTTTCTTGGCAACAATCGTGTAAAAGTTTGCCCGAGCGAAAAGCAAAACTAGCAACCCAAAAGTTAAAAGGAGAAAAAACATGAAAACTTATATGGCTCACGCAGAAGACGTAGTTAGAAAGTGGTACGTTGTTGATGCTGAAGGTATTCCAATGGGTAGACTTGCATCAAGAGTAGCGGCAATTCTTCGTGGAAAGAACAAACCTACTTTCACCCCTAACGTTGACACGGGCGATTTCGTTATAATCATTAATACTGATAAAGTCGTATTAACTGGTAAAAAATTAGAAAAGAAATATTACAGATATCACACCGGCTACATTGGTCACTTAAAGGAAATTCAATATAAAACTTTAATGGCAACCAAGTCGGACTTAGCAGTGTACGAAGCAGTTAAAGGCATGCTTCCAAAGAACAGTTTAGGTCGCAAAATGCTTACCAAATTAAAGGTATATAAAGGACCTGAACACAACCATCAGGCTCAAAAACCTGAAGTTCTTAAACTTATTTAGGAGGTGGAAGTATGGCAAAAGCAACTAGTAAGAAAAAAGTTCAATATTGGGGAACGGGTAGAAGAAAGAAAGCAATCGCACGCGTTCGTTTAATTCCAGCAGGCGACGGCACTATCACCGTTAACAAGAAAACTCTTGACGAATATTTCTGCTTAGAAACTTTAAAGTTTATTGTTCGTCAACCATTAGAATTAACTGAAACTTCTGCAAAGTACGACGTTATCGTTAACGTATGTGGTGGTGGATACACCGGTCAAGCAGGTGCAGTTAGACACGGTATTGCAAGAGCGCTTATCCTTGCAGAACCAGAACTTCGCGGTGCATTAAAGAAAGCAGGCTTCTTAACCAGAGATTCAAGAATGAAGGAAAGAAAGAAGTACGGCTTAAAGAAAGCAAGAAGAGCACCACAATTCTCAAAGAGATAATATTTATCTTAAAAAAATTAAGGAACGGTCTTATAGGTCGTTCCTTTTTTTTTGCTATTTGTTGCAAAAGAGAAGATATTGTGATACAATTATTATTACGAAAATATAGGAAGGAAAATTATGAAAAAAATTATATCAATAATAATTGCTAGCATTTTAGTTTGCTTGCTTGCCGTTAGTTTAGTAGGCTGTGGTCACGAGCATGCGACTACTAAAGTAGAGGCAAAGGACAAGGCGTGTTATGAAAACGGCAACACCGAATATTATACTTGTTCTTGTGGCGAGTATTTTTTAGACGAGAGCGCAACTACTAAAATTGAAAAGGATTCTTGGGTAATTTTAGCAAAGCACGAGCCTATTAAGGTAGAGGCAAAAGAGCCAAGTTGTGCCGTTGGAAATACTGAGTACTATGCTTGCCCTTGTGGAAAGTTTTATAGCGATGAAAACGCGCAAAACGAAATAGCAAATAAATCGTGGGAAATTCCTGCAACGGGCGAACACGAATATAATAAGGAAAGTTATAGACAAGAAGACAACAAAATCTATAAAATTACTTCTTGCCATTGTGGAGCAGAGCAAAAGCAAGAGTTCTCGGGCTACACCCTAGTAAATCCAAGCAACGCAAACGACGTTATAAATAGCGCAAAAGAAGGGGTGTTCGTGTTTGCTGACGGAGATTACGGCATTATGACGTCTTTAGGTGTTTACGGAGAAGAGTTTGGCGATATAACCTTAATCGGCACAGAAGGAGTGCTTATTAGAAGAATTACCCTAAGAGACTCGCTATTTTCTAACGTGTCGATTAAAGGCTTTAGTTTTGATGGAATTTCTAACGGATATGACGGCGTTAGAGTTATGGTAGAAATGGGCGAACTAACGGTGGAAAATTGTGAATTTTTAGTGGAATCGTGCATTAGGGGAGACGAGGGAAATATTTCTTCACTCTTCGTTAAAAACTCATATTTCCATCAAGCAGACTACAACAATCAAGGGCAATTTTCGCCAATCTACGTTCCAAGACTAGTTGAAGAAGTAGAGATAGTTGGCAACACCTTTATAAATTGTAGATTTAACGCAATTCAACTCGGTGGGGTAATGACAGCAACCGTTTTAATAGAAAACAACGTTATCGACGGAACGAGAAGTAGAGCGTTTAGATTTGTTAGCGTTATGGGGGCTATGATTATTAGAAACAACACCATTTCTAACGTACAAAGTTTAGATATGGCGTATATAGACGAAGTTGGTTCTTTCGGCTCGATAACCTTTAGTGGCAACACCTATAACGGAAACGCGTGGAATCCAGAAAACGTTCCTGCAGAATCGACCGAAATATTCGTACTAAGAGATATATCAAACGACTAAAATTAAATAAAAACTCTAAATTTAATATAAAAGGAGAAAACAAAGTGGATTTATTCGAGAAATGTAAAAGACTAGAGAAAGTAGAATACGCAAAGGCGAATAACCTTTACACTTACTTTTCCCAACTAACTTCAGGGCAAGACACCGAAGTAATGATGAACGGCAAAAAAACCATAATGATAGGTTCAAATAACTATCTAGGTTTAACTTCGGACAAGAGAGTAATAGAGGCAGGCGTAGAAGCGCTTAAAAAGTATGGCTCTGGGTGTTCGGGCTCTAGATTTCTTAATGGAAACCTTGATATTCACGTTAAGTTAGAAGAAGAACTCGCAGAGTTTCTAAACAAAGAGGCAGTAGTCACTTTCGGCACGGGTTTCCAAAGTAATTTAGCAATAATAAGCGCGCTAGTTGGAAGATGCGACTACGTTGTGTGTGATAAAGAAAACCACGCCAGCATATACGACGCGTGCAAACTAAGTTATGGCAAAATGCTACGCTACAACCACTCGGACATGCAAGACTTAGAAGAAAAACTAAAGTCTATCGACACCAAAAATGGTGGAATTTTAATTGTCACGGACGGAATTTTCAGTATGAGTGGCGAAATTTGTAATCTTCCAGAGATTGTAAGACTTGCCAAAAAGTACGGTGCGAGAGTAATGGTAGACGACGCGCATAGTCTAGGCGTAATTGGAGAGCACGGCAGAGGAACTGCAGAATACTTCGGCTTAGAAAAAGAAGTTGATATTTATATGGGCACTTTCTCAAAATCTCTTGCAAGTCTAGGTGGATATCTTGCGTCAAGTAAAGAAGTGTGTGAATACGTTAAGCACTCTTCCCGTCCATTTATTTTTAGTGCAAGCATAACCCCTGCAAGCGTTGCGTGCGCACGTCAATCGCTTAAGATAATAAAAGAAGAGCCAGAACGCGTTAAAAGGCTAATGACCATTAGCAACTATATGAGAAACTCTCTAAAGGCAAACGGAATTAAAATTATAGAAAGCATTACGCCTATAATTCCAATCTTTACTTATGAAGACGAAAAGACGTTTAAAGCGTGCGTACTACTTCAACAAAAGGGCGTATACGTTAACCCGGTAGTATCGCCAGCCGTTCCCGTAGGACAAAGTTTACTAAGAACGAGTTATACGGCAACCCACACCGAAGAGCAAATGGACTTTGCCTCAAACGCAATAAAAGAAACTCTACAAGAATTAGATTTGCTTTAGAACAACTTTCAAAGACTAAACCCCGAAATTTCGGGGTTTAATTTTTTAGTCATAAAATAAAAAAATCTCCTATATACTTTATTGATAGCATATATAGGGGGAGAAAAAATGACCATAGAATCTAATAATGAAAAGATTTTAATAAGTGAAAGGGCAGGGGAATTTAAGAAAGAGCAAAAGGTGGAGTGCAAAACGAGTATTCCCACCGACAGCGTTAAAAAGATAATATTCGTGACGGCTTATCCTTATCTATTAAGGCAAGAGAGCACGGAAAAAAGCGTAAACTATTCTGGAAAGGTAAGTTTTTTTATTTGTTTCGAAGACCAAGAGGGCGAACTCAAAAAATGCGAGTGCGAAAAAGAGTTTAACGGCGAGATATTAGACTTAACGTTGCCCGAGCGCGTGGACTTAAAAATAAAAGTATCGGTGGAAAAAACCGATGCCGACCTATCGGGGTTATCACTAACAGTTAGTTGTAGATTGCAAGAAGAAATCGAGATAACAAGTCGCCTTGAAAGAGAGTATCTAGTAGGTGGCGAAAATCTAATTTGCGATCAACGTGAAGATGAAATCACCATAAGTCTAGGGCAAAGAAATTCTAACTACGTTTTAGAAGAAGAAGTGGAAGTAAACTACGGCGTTTTAGAAGTATTACACCAATCTGCAGAGTGCGTAGTCGCCGATTGTCAATGTGGAGTGGGAAGTATTATCGTAGACGGGCAGGTTAATTTATCACAAATATTATTGCAATCGGGCGAAAAAAGAGATATAATAAAAGAAAGCAAAACCGTTCCGTTTAGGGCAGAAATAGATTGCGACGAGGCAATGCCTACGTTTAGCGCAAGCGCCTACTGTTTGGTTAAGTCTTTTAAGACGGATATCACGGTAGACGCAGAGCAAGGAAAGAGCCAAATTTTGTGGCGAATAAACCTAAACCTATTTGGAAAGGTTTATAAAAAAGAGCAAATCTCACTAGTTTGCGACGCGTTTTCATTAGATAGCGAAATTGAACTAGAGAAAAAAGATATATATTGTTTAGAAGAAAAAAACTATCCAACAATCGAAGAAAAACTAGTTCAAAAAGTTAATATAGAGGAGTTGCCCGTCGGCGCAATATATTCTTGCGTGTTAGGTGAAAAAGCCCTTATCGTAAGCAAAGAAGAAGTGGACGACGGTCTTTCCATTACGGGCGTATGTCAAGGCGTTGCAATATTTTTAGGTAGCGACGGCAAGGTTTTTTCAAGAAAAATCGAAGCCCCTTTTATGAGTCTACTAAAAGTAGAGAAGAAAGAAAAAGAAAGTTTGTCAGTTAGCGTATTGACAAGAAATATGAATTTAAGAGTAATCTCTTTGGACGGCGGAGAAATAGCCTGCGATTTATGTTTTAGCCTATCTGGTTGCCAAGAAAAAGAGATAAAAATGGTGGTAGGGGCAGTAAAACTAAGAGAAAAATCCAAAGAAAACTCAGCAATTTGCGTGTTTATTCCACAAAAAGACGAAGGGCTTTTTCCACTTGCAAAAAGGCTTAACGTTAACCCTAGCGAACTACTACTTGCCAACAAAGAATTAAAATTTCCCCTAACGGGCGAAGAAAGGATAGTCGTTTATAGACAAAAATAATGTTATGAAACTAAAGAAAAAAATCAATGCAAAACTAAATTTAACGCTAGATATTTTAGGTGTGGAAAATTCTTTTCACACCTTAAAGTCGCTAGTTTGCGAAATAAATCTTGGCGACACCATAAAAGTTAAAAAGAGAAAGGATAAAAATATTAGCGTTTTGGTTAAAAATCACCCCGAACTAAACGGCGAAAAGAACAACGCCTATAAAACGGCAAAAGCATTTATGGAAGAGTTTAACACGTTAGGGGTAGATATAGTAATTGATAAAAAAATTCCAATCGGTGGGGGGCTAGGTGGCTCGTCAGCCGATATTGCCGGCGTACTACTTTTAATGAAAGAACTTTTTAAGGTGGAAAGGAGCATAGAAGAACTAGCAAGTAGGCTTGGTAGCGACGTTAATTATATGTTAAAAGGTGGCTATGCCGTAATCGAAGGCAGGGGGCAAATAGTAAATAGTTTTGCTTGCCAAAATAACCTCTACTTTATTCTTCTTCCAGCCCTTAGCGAAGTGACGGCAAAAGAGTGTTATGAAAGGTGGGATAGTATTGCCGTAAAGCAAATTCCTTGCACGGAAAAAGCCAAAGAATATCTAATAAAAGGCGATATAGAGAGCCTAAAGTCCGTTATGAAA
Organism: Christensenellaceae bacterium; assembly: GCA_045655215.1. Lineage (GTDB taxonomy): Bacteria > Bacillota > Clostridia > Christensenellales > Borkfalkiaceae > UBA1259. The sequence goes on from JAZOOV010000143.1 coordinate 9,267, forward strand.
AACGACTTATATTTGCCGGCTTCAAATCTCTTGCCCGACATTGCAAGCAATATGTCGATATTAGAAGAAAGAGCCTTTATGACGGGAAGTGGAGCGACGGTGTATTCAGTATTTAGCGATAAAAAGAAAAGAGATAGAGAGTATAAAAGACTAAAAAAACTAGTTCCCGTAGTGAAAGCCGAAAGCGTAATAAGATAAAAACAAATCTAAAAAAAGAAAAATCCTAATGAGTGTTCATTAGGGTTTTTTAATTTTAAATAAAAGTAAAGTATAAAGGTTAAAAAATCCGTCAATAAATAAAATACTTTCATAAATATAAAGTTTTAGGGAGAAATAAAAATGAAAACTTTTTGCATAACTTTTTTAACCTTTCTCATAATAATTTTAGCGATAATCGGCATGGGGATAGAAACGCCCAAAGCAAGCGCCGAATACCTAAGAATACACGTTAGGGCTAACTCAAACGAAGAGATAGACCAAAAGGTAAAACTAAAGGTAAGAGATAGCCTTGTAGAATACCTAACGCCAATTCTAGCCGAGTGTAAAACCAAGGAAAAAGCAAAAGTAGAACTAGAAAAAAGGCTAGAAAAACTAGATGAAATCATAAATTCCACGCTAGAAAAAGAAGGCTTTACTTATAAAGGCAAAGCGAAACTAAGAGAAGAAGAATTTCCAACGAGAAAATACGAAGGAATAGTTTTAGAGAGTGGATTTTACGATGCGCTTATAGTGGAGTTAGGCGAAGGCAAAGGTGATAATTGGTGGTGCGTAGTATATCCACCCTTATGTTTTATAAAGAGCGAAAGGGTAGAGTATAGGAGCAAAATAAAGGAGATTATCGAAAAGTTTTATAAAACTTAAAGGAGAAAAGATGAGAAAAACGGTTAAAATATTGATATTTTTAAGTTTATCTTTATGCGTTTTAATCGGTACGACAACCATAGTCGGCAGTCAAAGCGTTAGGCCTGCGTACGCTCTAACCTTAAAGCAAGGAAGCACGGGCTCAACGGTAAAAAAGATGCAACAAAAACTTAAAAATTGGGGATACTATAAAGGTAGTGTAGACGGAATCTTTGGCAAGCAAACCAAAGAAGCAGTTAAATACTTCCAAAAGAAAAACGGACTCACGGTAGACGGAATAGCCGGCAAAAAGACTTTAGCAGCGCTTGGAATGAGTTCAACTTCAAGCAGTAGTGGGGTGACTTCAAACTATTCGGACGCAGATGTAAACTTACTTGCTCGCCTAATTTACGGCGAAGCAAGGGGCGAGCCGTACGTAGGACAAGTTGCAGTTGGCGCAGTAGTTCTAAATAGAATTAAAAGTTCGTCTTTTCCTAACACAATGTCTGGGGTAATTTACCAAAGATACGCCTTTACGGCAGTAGACGACGGACAAATAAACTTAACGCCTAACGAAACGGCAAGAAAGGCGGCAAAAGACGCAATGAACGGGTGGGATCCAAGTTATGGAGCAATCTACTACTATAATCCTGCAACGGCAACGAGTTCGTGGATATTTTCAAGAAAAACCACCGTCACGATAGGAAGACACGTGTTTGCAGTGTAAAGGGGGAAGTATGGAAGAAAAGAAAAATAACGCCGTCGAAAAGGTGGAAAATATTATAAGAGAAAAAAACTATTCGGGAGAAGAGCAAAGAGAAAATAAAGAAAGCGACTTTTTCCAAAAAAAAGACGAAAACAATCAAAAAAAAGAACAAAATCAAAGAAAAAACCAAGATAAAAAGGAAAAAAGGGGATATATAGCGGCGATAATTTCGCTAGGAATAGCCGTTTTAATCTTATCTTCGATATTAACTTTTAACTATTTAATGCCAAGCGAGAGTGAAAAGACGTTAAATTCGGGGTATGAGCGTGCCTTTTACGACACGGTAGAGCAAGTAAACAATATGGACTTAAACCTTTCAAAAGCCACGGTGACCAAAGATGAAAGGGCAATACAAAAATATATGTTAGACTTAGCCGTGAATAGTGAACTTGCAGAGAGTAATCTTCAACAAATTCCATTAAAGGACGAAAATAGATATTATACGAGCAAATTAGTTAATCAAATAGGCGATTTTGCAAAGTATGTTAGCAAAAAACTTATTGACGGCGACGCTCTTTCAAAAGAAGACCACGAGAATTTAGCCTTTCTTAAGAAAGCCAACGCAAAACTAAAAGAAGCCTTATCAAAGACAATGGAAAATATGGATAAAGACTTTTCTTTTATCGAGTTAAAAGAGGGGGAAGAAAATCCCTTGCTAGATAACTTTAACCAACTAGAAAACCTATCGGTAGAGTTCCCGGAACTCATTTACGACGGACCTTTTAGCGACGCAAAAGAGCAAACGGAAATAAAGGGTTTAAAGGGAAACGCAATTACTAAGGCTGAGGGAAGAGAAAAGTTCATTTCGTATTTTAGAGATTACGAGTTAAAAAATATCCGTGAAGATGCCGACGCAACGGGAAAAATGGAGTGCTATTGTTTTTCGGCTAGCGTAAACGAAGAACTATTATACGCACAAATTTCAAGAGTTGGTGGAAAACTAATAATGTTTGAATATAGGGGCTCGTGTGGCGCAACAAACTTTCAAGAAGAGTCGGCGCTAGAAAAAGCCAAAGCCTTTTTAGAAAACGCAGGGCTAGAGAATATGGAAATGGTGTGGGCAAACGAATCTGGAAACGAGTATACTTTTAACTTTGTTTACGAAAAGGACGGGGTGCTAGTGTATCCCGATATGGTAAAGGTGAGAGTGTGTCTAGAAACGGATATGGTAATCGGGCTAGACGCAGTTAGTTATTACGCAAACCACGTAGAAAGAAGCATAGAAGAGCCTACTATTTCAATGGAAAGCGCTAAAAAAGAACTCTTTAGTGGGCTAGAAGTTAGTAAAATTAACCTTGCCCTAGTAAAAATAGGTAGTAAAGAAGTTCTTTGCTACGAGTTTGAAGGGGTTTATAACGAGGAATTATATTATGTTTATATCGACGCTAATTCAGGTAGACAAGTAGAAAACTTCAAAGTGGTCTCCACAAAAGACGGCACACTTTTAGCTTAGAAACAGAATAGAAAAAAGGAACGATTCAGCAACGAATCGTTCCTTTTCTTTGAAAAAATCATATTATTAGTTAGTAAAAACATAGCTTTTAATAGTCTTCCTTGCCTAATAGGTAGTCGCAAGAAACTTCAAAAATTTCAGAAATAGCAACCAGCATAGTGTAGCAAGGTTCGGACGTGTCAAGCTCGTATCTCGCGTAAGATTGTTGGGTTATTTTTAATATTTTCGCCAAATCTTTTTGGGACAACTTTTTTTCTTTTCTCAACTCCCTTAATCTTTCTGCAAAAATTTTCATTTCAAATTCCTCATTAATAATAAATATTATTGACAAAAT
>JAZOOV010000144.1:0-3966 GCA_045655215.1 Christensenellaceae bacterium
AAAACGTAGATAGACAATTTGAAGATAAAAAGGCAGTTAGCAAGCGTTCACTAATTAGGAGCGTTGATATCGACGATTTCGACGAGAATAAGACGGGCTATAGAAAGGTTCGTCCTGCTAAAAAGAATAAAGAACAAGCAGAAACTAACGTAATTAAAATTGAAAAGGCAGTAATTACTACCGAGATGATTCCACTTAAGATTTTGAGTGAAAAAATCGGTATTACGGCAGCAGAAATCACTAAGAGATTGTTTAAGGAAGGCATTATGAAAACCATAGACGACTCTATCGACTTTGATACTGCTGCGTTTATTGCAGACGAAATTGGCGTTCAATTAGAACTTAAACTCGGCAAGACTGCAGAGGACGTTTTAAGTGAAGAGTTCGGCACGGAGGTTGACGACGAGGCTAGTTTAGTTCGTCGTCCACCGGTTGTCACCGTTATGGGACACGTTGACCACGGTAAAACTTCAATTCTAGATAGAATTAGAAAGTCTAACGTGACGGCTGGAGAAGCAGGTGGTATTACCCAACATATCGGCGCATACCAAGTTTCAGTTGACGGGCAACCAATAACCTTCCTAGATACCCCAGGACACGCTGCGTTCACGGCTATGAGAGCAAGGGGTGCAGAGGTGACCGATATCGCAATTTTAGTAGTTGCTGCAGACGACGGAATTATGCCACAAACTATAGAGGCTATTAGCCACGCTAAAGCGGCAAACGTTCCAATTATCGTTGCAGTTAACAAAATGGATAAGCCTGAAGCAAATATCGAAAGAGTTAAAACGGGCTTAACCGAAAACGGACTTCTCCCTGAAGAATGGGGTGGAGATACCATTATTTGTCCGGTTTCTGCTAAGACGGGCGCAGGGTTTGACGAACTACTAAGTAGCGTTAACGTAGTTGCCGAAATTAAAGACCTTAAGGCTAACCCAAATAGAAAGGCAAAGGGCGTAGTTATCGAAGCTAAACTCGATCAAAGTAAAGGTCCAATTGCAACCGTATTAGTTCAAAACGGAACGCTAAATATTTCAGACAACGTAATAGTTGGTACGGTCACGGGTAAAATTCGTGCTATGACCGACGATAAGGGTAGAAAAATCACCCACGCAGGTCCATCAACTCCCGTATCTATTATGGGACTTAGTGAAGTTCCTGAAGCAGGCGACGTATTGTTTGCAGGTGAAGAGGAAAAACTCATTAAGATGGTAGCCGAAGAGCGTAGAAATAAAGAGAGAGAAAGCATGATAAGAGCATCTTCTAAAGTTTCACTTGACGAAGTGTTTAGCAAGATTGCCGAAGGCGAAATGAAAGTGCTTAATATGATTGTTAAGGCAGACGTTCAAGGCTCTGTTGAAGCAGTTAAGCAATCAATGGAAAAACTCTCTAACGAAGAAGTTAGGGTTAACGTTATCCACGCTGCAGCAGGCGCAATCAAAGAGTCGGATATTATGCTTGCAGAATCTTCAAACGCAATCATAATTGGCTTTAACGTGCGTCCTGATTCAAATGCAAAGCAAATTGCAGAAAAGAGTGGTGTAGATATCAAACTTTATAGAGTTATCTACGAAGCAATCGAAGACGTTGAAAAGGCGCTTAAAGGTATGCTTGCTCCTAAGTTTAGCGAAATTTAGCTTGGTAAAGCCGAAGTTAGAGAAGTATTTAAGATTTCAGGCGTTGGTCAAGTTGCAGGTTGCTACGTTGTTGAAGGCAAGATTTTAAGAAATAGTAAACTTCGTATTTATCGTGACGACGTTATGATTTGCGAAGGAAACGTATTGCAATTAAAGAGATTTAAAGACGACGTTAAAGAAGTTGCTCAAGGCTTTGAGTGTGGTATTTCTATCGAGAGATTTAACGATATTAAGGTTGGCGACTTTATCGAGAGTTATCAAGTAGAAGAGAGAAAAGATTAATGCAAAGAAGAAGATCTAACGTAAATCGTTCGGACAGAATAAACGCTGAACTTCAAAAAGAGATATACGAAATTATATCTAGAAGGCTCAAAAACCCTTTAATTACCGAAATGTTTTCGGTGTTAAAGGTGGATTGTGCTAAAGACCTTTCGTATGCAAAAGTTTATATTAGCGTTTATTCAAAGAACGAAGAAAAAAAGAGCGCTACTTTTAAGGCTATAAAGGAAGACGCTAAAAAGATAAGGTACGAACTCTCTAAAAGTATGATGGTGAGAACTGTACCCGAACTTAATTTTATTCTCGACGACTCGATGGACTATAGCGATAAAATGAATAAACTATTTAATGAAATTAAAAAGGGTGAAGAGAATTAATGAATTTTACTCTTATTAAAGATTTTGCAAATATTTTAAGAAAAGAAAAAAGCGTTGCGGTTATTTGCCATATCCGTCCCGATGGGGATGCGATAGGTAGCGCCGTTGCGCTTTATCTCGGTTTAAATAGCATAAATATAAAAGCCCAAGTGTTTTGCGACGATATTATTCCACAAAAGTTTAACTTTTTAGAAAGCGTTAGGGATATTAAAAGAGAGTTTAAGGGAGATTTTTCGGCTATAATTGCAGTAGACTCTGCAGATATAACTAGAATTGGCGATTTTGCAATTCCCTTTGATAGCCATAAAAACACCTATAACCTTGATCACCACGTTTCAAATAATCGCTACGCAAAAAACAATTTCGTGCTAGATTTAGCAAGCAATGCAGAAAACGTTTTTGCTCTTCTAAAAGAGTTAGGGGTTAATATTACTAAAGAAATTGCCAGCCTACTTCTTATGGGGGTTATGACGGATACGGGTGGATTTAAGCACCAAAACGTGACCGAAAACACCTTAAGTGTGGCAAGTGAATTAGTTAAACTCGGCGCAGATAACACCTTAATTTACTACAATTGCTTTACTAAACAAACTAAGCAAAGAGCCAAACTTTTTGCTCTAACTATGGGCAAAATTAGGTATTTTTTAGACGATAGATTTGCAGTGATTTCAATATTTCAAAAAGATTTAGAAGAAACGGGCGCAACCCCCGATCAAACCGAAGGATTTATCGATTTTATTATGGGGATCGAAGGGGTGGAAGTTGGCGCAAGCGTTATGCAAATTGATAAAAATAAATATAAAATCAGTTTTAGAGCAAGAGAAACGGACGTGAACGCCGTGGCACAAGCCTTTGGTGGTGGTGGACACGTTTTGGCAAGTGGTTGCCAAATTTACGGCGAATACGAAGAAGTAATTGATAAAATTTGCTATGCCGTTAAAGTGCATATAAGAGATTAAAAATGAAAGGTTTTATAAACTTAATTAAGCCTAAGGACATGAGTTCTGCTTACGCAGTTGGGGCAGTAAAGAAAAAGTTCAATTTGCCGTGTGGACATATGGGCACTTTAGATCCTATGGCAGACGGAGTGTTGCCCGTAGGCGTACATAAAACTTCAAGGCTATTTAATTATTTACTAGATAAGAAGAAAACTTATATAGCAGAGTTTACGTTTGGTTATTCCACCGACACTCTAGATATTACCGGCAAGGTGGAAGATAAAACTAGCGTTTTGCCAAATAAAAGTGATATAGAAAAGGTGTTGCCTAATTTTATTGGGGAAATCGACCAAATTCCACCAAAATACTCGGCAAAATGTATTGCTGGGAAAAGGGGATACGAACTCGCTAGAAAAGGGGTTGACTTTACGCTAGAAGCAAAAAAAGTTAGCATTTTAGATATAAAACTTTTAGAGCAAACGGGGGAAAATTCATACTCACTTAAAATCGATTGTAGGGGGGGAACTTACATAAGATCCCTTGCAAGAGATATAGGCGAAGCAGTTGGCTCAATGGGAGTAATGAGTAAATTAACTAGAAGTGCGTCTGGTATTTTCACTCTAGAAAACGGCGTTTCGGTAGAAGAATTTAAGGCTAGTTCTAATCCCGAAAAATACTTAATCTCACCCGATTTAGCCGTAGATTTTCCAAAGGTGGTTTTAACTAATAATCAAG
>JAZOOV010000145.1:0-2337 GCA_045655215.1 Christensenellaceae bacterium
TTTTGGTATCAATATGGTTGCCATTGCCGATGGTAAACCCTGTCAACTCGGGCTTTTAGATATTATTTCGTATTACGTAAACTATCAAAGAGAAGTCGTTTTAAGAAGATGTAAATTTGAACTAGAAAGAGCAAAGGAAAGGGCGCATATAATTGAAGGCTTAATCGTTGCCGTAAAAAATATCGACGAAGTAGTTAAGATTATTAAAAACGCCGAGAATACTGCTGATGCAAGGCAAAAATTAAGGGAAAGATTTACTTTAAGCGAAGTTCAAGCCAACGCAATTTTAGATTTAAGACTTGCAAGACTTACTAAATTAGAAGTTAACAAACTCGAGCAAGAACTTAAAGAATTAAAGGAAAAAATCGAATATTTAACGGGTATAATTTCAAGCAAAGCAAAGCAAATGGAAGTGGTGAAAAAAGAACTTCTAGAAATCAAGAAGAAATTCAAAGATGCTAGAAGAAGTACCATTATCGTGGGTGGAGTAGAGCAAGAGAGCGAGGATAAAGATATAGAGGCTGACTTAAAACCTATTGAAGACTTTACGCTAATATATACTAACGGCAAAGTATTTAAGAAGATTCCCGAGCGAAACTTTAATAATAGTGATAGAAGCGTTAAGGATAATGCTAGTGCTGAAGACTTTATTGCCGTTTACGCAAAGGCTAAGAGTAATTACGTTTTATATGCGTTTACCAATTTAGGAAATTGCTGTAGAATTAACGTTGAAGATATGCCTGAGTGCAGATGTAGAGATAAAGGCATTAAGTTTAGTGAAATTGCCTTAGAGTGTGTTAGAAACGAATATCCCGTTGCCTTCTTTACTGCAGAGAGAGGAACAACACCAGAAGGAAGTATATTATTCTATACTAAAGACGGCTTAATTAAAAAGACCGAGTGGAAAGAGTACAATTTAATAAAGCCTTACTATCAAGCGATAAAACTAAAAGACGGCGACGAACTTATTGGAGTAGAAGAAGATTTGAGCGATACGACAATCGTGTTCGTGACCGAGAAAGGCGCAGTCCTAAACGCTAAAAAAGACGATATTCCGTTGCAAGGAAGAGTCGCAGGTGGGGTAAAGGGTATCAATCTCAATAAAGGCGATAAGATAATTCTAATTTCTCAAGTAGACGAAGAGGGGGAATTCCTACTTGTGACCGATACCGGCTACTATAAGAGAGTTATCGTTTCGGAAATTGAACCACAAGGAAGAAACGGAAAGGGCGTAAAGATTTGTGAACTTGGAAAGGTTAACAAGTTAGTCTTTGCAAAGATTGTAAAAGAGCCTGAAAACGTTGCGGTAATTGATAACTTTGGCGTTGCGTTTACCGTTAATAGTGACGACGTTTCAATAGAAAGTAGAACTTCTAAAGGTAAAACCTTAAAGAACGAAAACAAAAAACGTTTACCAGAAAAGGCTTTTAGACTTTACTAAAAAGAAAAAGGATAGCATTTTTGCTATCCCTTTTTTGATATTTTTACATTTTCTAAACGTTAAATCTAAATAGAACAACGTCGCTATCTTTCATAACGTATTCTTTTCCTTCAGATCTAACTTTGCCTTTTTCTTTCGCAGCGTTAAATGAGCCTAACTCAACTAAAATATCGTAGTCGACTATTTCTGCTCTAATAAAACCCTTTTCAAAATCCGAGTGAATTTTGCCTGCTGCTTGAGGGGCTTTAGTGCCGTTTTCAATGGTCCATGCTCTAACTTCCTTTTCGCCGGCAGTTAGATAACTAATAAGACCTAAAACTCTATAAGAAACTTTTACTAATTTATCAAGACCACTTTCTTTAATGCCTAGTTCATCTAAGAATAATTGTTTTTCGTCGTCTTCAAGGGAAGATAACTCTTCTTCAGTTTTAGCAGAAATCACCATATACTCGGCGTTTTCCTTTTTAGCGTAGTCGATAACTAGTTTTGCTAGTGGAATATCTTCATCGTTTTTATCCATATCTTTTTCACTAATATTCGCCGTATATATAACAGGTTTAGAAGTGATTAAGAACAGGTCTTTAAGGTATTCTTTTTCTTCTTCGGTACAGGGAAGACTTCTAGCCGGTTTAAACTCGTTTAAGTGGTCTAATAATCTTTGTAAAAAGTCTGCTTCAATTTTATACTTTTTATCGCCCGTTTTAATCATGTTGAAGGCTTTATCAAAACGTTTTTTAGTTGCCTCTAAATCGGCAAAAATTAGTTCCATATTGATAGTTTCAATATCTCTTAATGGGTCAACTTGATTATCTACGTGGGTGACGTTTTCATCTTCAAAACATCTAACCACGTGAACTATAGCATCTGTTTCTCTAATATTTGCTAAAAATTTATTT
>JAZOOV010000146.1:0-4173 GCA_045655215.1 Christensenellaceae bacterium
TAATATGTACAAGAAAGTAGACACCTCGTTAAATTTTTTAGACAGGGAAAAAGAAGTACTAAAATTTTGGAAAGAAAACAAAATTTTCGAGAAAAATATTGAAGAAAATAGTGGCAGTGAAGAATTCACTTTTTACGACGGTCCACCGACTGCTAACGGAAAGCCACATATCGGACATATTTTAACGAGAGTTATTAAAGATATAATCCCACGTTATCAAGTTATGAAAGGCAAGCATTGTCTTCGTAAAGCAGGTTGGGATACTCACGGCTTGCCGGTTGAACTAGAAGTTGAAAAACATTTAGCAATCGACGGAAAGCAAGAGATTGAAAACTACGGAATAGAGCCTTGTATCAAAAAATGTAAAGAAAGCGTTTGGAAGTATAAAGGCGAGTGGGAAAAAATGAGTGATCGCGTAGGTTATTGGGCAGATATGGAAGAGCCTTATATTACTTACGACGACAACTATATTGAATCAGTTTGGTGGGCAATTAAAACCATCAGTGAAAAAGGACTTTTATACAAAGGTTATAAAATCGTTCCATATTGTCCTAGATGTGGAACTGCGTTATCTTCACACGAAGTAGCGCAAGGATATAAGGACGTAAAGGAAGTTTCTGTAGTTATTAGATTCAAGATAAAGGATAGGGAAAACGCATACTTCCTTGCTTGGACGACTACTCCTTGGACCTTGCCTTCAAACGTTTGTCTATGTATGAATCCTAGTGAAGATTACGCTGAAATTCAACTTGAAGACGGCACTATTTACGTTCTTGCAAAAGCCCTTGTTGATAAATATTTTGAAAATTACAAAACCTTGAGCGTAAAGAAAGGCTTAGATTATCAATTCGCTGAATACGAGCCACTCTTTGATTTTACTGCTAAGGCTATTGAAAAGAATAAAAAGGCCTTTGTAGTTATTACCGACAACTACGTCACTATGGAAGATGGTACGGGTATCGTTCACAATGCTCCTGCTTTCGGTGAAGACGACGCAAGAGTTTGTCAAAAATATGATATAGGCTTTGTTAATCTAGTTGACGCGCGTGGCAATATGACCGAAGAGACCGAAAAGTTTAAGGGTTTATTCGTTAAAGACGCAGATAAAGAAATTATTAAAGATTTAAGAGAAAGAGAATTACTTTTTGCAGAAGTTCCATTTGAACATAGTTATCCTTTCTGTTGGCGTTGCGATACACCGCTTATCTACTATGCAAGACAAAGTTGGTTTATCAAAATGACTGCAGTTAAAGATAAACTTTTAGAGGCTAATAACTCGGTTAATTGGATGCCTGAAACCATTAAGAACGGCAGAATGGGCAACTTCCTTGAAAACGTTATTGACTGGGGTATTTCTCGTGAAAGATATTGGGGTACTCCACTTCCTGTTTGGGTATGTAATAAGTGTGGAAAAATCCACGTTATTGGTAGCAAGAAGGAATTAAAAGATCTTTGCAAGATTGATGGTGATATTGAACTTCACCGTCCGTATATCGACGATTGCACCTTCGATTGTGATTGTGGTGGCAAGTTTGTTCGTGAAAAAGAAGTTATCGATTGTTGGTTTGACTCGGGTTCAATGCCTTTTGCTCAATACCACTATCCATTTGAAAATAAGGAATTATTTGAAAGTCATTTCCCAGCGGATTTTATTAGTGAGGCAATTGACCAAACTAGAGGTTGGTTCTATACCTTGCTTGCTATTTCAACCTTATTGTTTGAGAAAGCGCCTTTCAAGAATTGTATCGTTTTAGGACACGTAAACGACAAAAATGGTATTAAAATGAGTAAACATAAAGGCAACGTTGTAGACCCTTGGACCATTTTAGATAAGCAAGGGGCAGACGCCGTTAGATGGTATTTCTATACCGGTTCTGCACCATGGCTACCTTCAAGATTCTATGAAGAAGCCGTTAGCGAGGCACAAAGAAAGTTTATGGGCACGCTTTGGAATACCTACGCTTTCTTCGTTCTTTACGCGGATATTGATAAATATAACCCTGCAGACTATAAACTAGAAGATTGCAAGTTGTCCTTGATGGATAAGTGGGTGTTGTCAAAACTAAACACCTTAATAAAAACCGTAGATAAGGGGCTTGGAGAATACGACATTTTTGATAGTGCAAGAGCATTACAAAGTTTTGTGGACGACCTATCTAATTGGTACGTTCGTCGTGGTAGAGAAAGATATTGGGGACATGATATGAGTGAAGATAAGATTGCCGCTTACACCACTCTCTACACGGTTTTAGTGACTATGGCAAAACTTTCTGCTCCGTTTACTCCGTTTATGGCTGAAGCGATCTATCAAAACTTAGTTCCAACTTTCTATAAAGACGCGCCTATTTCCGTTCATTTATGTTCTTTCCCTGAGTGCGATGAAAAGGCTATCGATAAGGATTTAGAAGACGGAATGCAAGACGTTTTAGATATCGTAGTATTAGGAAGAAGTTGTAGAAATACTTCAAACATGAAGAATAGACAACCACTTTCTAAAGTATACGTTTGTGCAGAAAATAAAAAGCCACTATCTAGCGAATTGCTTGAAATCGCTAAGGAAGAATTAAATGTTAAGGCGATTGAATACTTAAAAGATTCAGGAAGATTCGTTTCTTATAAATTAAAACCACAACTAAAAACCTTAGGTCCAAAATACGGCTCAAAACTTGGTCAAATTAGAAAATATTTCGAAGTTTGTGATGCTAATTCAATTGTTGAAACGGTTAAAAACGGACAAACTTATAAGGCAGAGTTTGAGGGCGACACTTTTGACTTTACTCTTGATGATTTGCTTATTTCAAGTGAAAGTGCAGAGGGATTTATCTCTTCTAGCGATAAAGGTGTGACGGTGGTATTAGATACTAACTTAACCGACGAACTAATTGCTGAAGGCGTTGAAAGAGAATTGATTTCAAAAATTCAATCAATGAGAAAGGATGCAGGCTTTGAAGTTGTAGATAGAATTACGGTAAACTATTTAACTGATAGTGAATTGATTAAGAAGGCGTTTACTTGTGGTGAAATTGCAACCGTAGTTTTAGCAGATTCAATCGTTAACGCAGATGCAGAAGGATTTAGAAAACAACTAGATATTAACGGAGCGTCTTGTGAAGTTATTATAAATAAGGTAATTAAATAAATGAGAACTGCCGAGTGGAAAGATTATTCTGTTATTGCCACGAGCGACGGTTATAAACTTGAAAGATGGGGGGACGTTGTTTTACTTCGTCCCGATCCTCAAGTAATATGGTCGGGCAAAACTCTAGATAATCAAAAAGGTGTATCAGCAAAGTATATTCGCAGTGAAACTGGTGGTGGAAAATGGCTTTATAAAACCAAGATGCCTGAAGAGTGGGTTATTGGTTATAAAGATTTAAAATTCAAGGTTAAACCTATGGGATTTAAGCACACGGGATTGTTTCCTGAGCAAGCAGTTAACTGGGATTTAATGATAGACCTTATAAAAAATAGTAATAGAGAAATAAACGTATTAAACTTGTTTGCCTATACAGGTGGAGCGACGGTTGCCTGCGCTAGTGCAGGGGCGAGTGTATGCCACGTGGATTCTTCCAAAGGTATGGTGGAAAGGGCGGGCGAAAACGTTAGATTGTCAGGCTTAAAAGATGCAAAAGTTAGATATATTATCGACGATTGTAAAAAGTTTGTAGAGCGTGAAATTCGACGTGGTAGAAAGTATGACGCCGTTATTATGGACCCACCGAGTTATGGAAGAGGACCAAACGGAGAAATGTGGAAACTTGAAACGGAATTATTTCCTTTCGTAAAACTTTGCGAGCAAGTTTTAAGCGATAACCCATTATTTTTCCTAATAAATAGTTATACTACGGGCTTGCAACCACAGGTTCTAAAAAACATATTAGAATTAACCGTAGCAAAGGGTAGAAAGGGCAAGGTAGAGGCTTACGAAGTAGGCTTAAAAACGCAAGAAGAAGGCGTACTGTTGCCTTGTGGAAATAGTGGAATTTGGATAAATGAGTAATATTATGGAAGAGTTAAATATACTTTATGAAGACAATCATATAATCGTAGTGCTTAAGCCACAAAACGTTCCTTCTTGTGAAGATTCAAGTAAGGATTTAGACCTTCTCACTATGATTAAAGAATACATTAGAGAAAAGTATCAAAAACCTGGAAACGTTTATTTGGGTTTAG
>JAZOOV010000147.1:0-7729 GCA_045655215.1 Christensenellaceae bacterium
AATCCCACTCCCGCAACCAATTAAAAAAGGAACAACCGCGTGTTGTTCCTTTTTTGATTATTTACGAAAGATGATTGAGTGGGATTTGAAGTAGCGTTAAAAAAATATGCGTTGCTCCGCATATTTTTAGCGGTGACCGAAGCCTTTTGCAAAGCATAAATATGGAGTTTGTGTAAGTTGCTTTGCAAAAGGCAAGAGGAAATGCCCACCCCCGCGGGCCACAAGACTATCAATTGAAGGACATAGGTTGATTGATAGTCTTTTTCTATTGTATTAAATCAAAAAAAGTGATATAATAAAAAAAATGATTTCAAAGGGTATATAAATACAATGTTAAGAGATGTTTTAAAAGAAAAAATAAGTAATTGCGAAATTACGATTGAGGAACTAAATGATATAGTTAAAGGCAAAGAAAAGTGTTCATTTTACGTAGATGATTTAATAGAAGTGGCAAAAATAGTATTTTACAAGCGTAAAAATAATGAAATCGACGCCGAATATTTTTATGCCATAATAAAGGCGCTCTATAAAATTAACCAAGACGTATATTACGGGAGCAGTAGTTTATCTAAAAACACGATTTTTATTCGTAATTTAATAGGATATAGATTAGAAATCGCGATTCATTGGCTATTTAGTGTTTCACTCTTGGAGGGTGAAGAGGATGTGCCAAGCGATATTGATGAACAACTAGAAAAAATTGATTATCTAAGACAATTATCGAGAGAATATGGCTATAGATTGAAAGCAAGGATTTGCAAAAAGCGTGGGATTCTAACTAGTTATTCTATTTTGCTTATAGATAATGAAAATAAGCGATTTTTTGAATTTGAGAAAACGGAGTATAGAGGCGAAAAAGTAAGGTTTTATTTTAAGCACATAAGACTTTTTAATAAAACATATAAAAAGAAAAAAGAAAAACTAGTTAAAAATGGTTATAAAGAGATGCATTAAACCTTTCTAGAAAGGAAACGCTCTTTGAGGACAATACTTTTTTCGTAGTGGCGCTAAGGAAGGTTTCATATTGACTTTGCTATAATAAATGGTAGTAATTTAGTTAAAACAAAATGACTATGGAGAAAAGAAATGAAAAAAGAACACGGCTATATCTTGCGATACTATTTGCCAATTAAACCACATTTTGAAGAGGACTATACGGAAAAGAGATTTTTAGAACTTCTTTCTTTTTGTAAAGAAACAAAAACTAATTCCGTTATGTTTTACGTTTCGTTAGATCCAAGTTGGTATTATATGCCTTCTACTCCTGATTATGAAGAGCAAGTGGTTAACCAAATGAAACCTTATATTGAAAGGTTAAGAAAAGAAGGGATTAGTTATCAACTTAATTTTCAAAATCTATTAGGTGCTGTGCACGGTGGGGGAGATTTCACCGACAAAATGGGCTGGGAGCCTATCGTAGACCAAAAGGGAAATTCGGCACTTGGCGTGGGCTGTCCTATTGGAAAAGTGTTTAGAGAAAAGACGGCAAAAAGGCTATCTCTTTGGGCAAGCACTCATCCAGACGTTATTTGGATAGACGACGATTTTAGATTAAACAATCACGGCTCGTTTGCATTAACTAAAATAAAAGGTCAGCCGTATTATGACGATTATTATTGCTATTGCGATAATCATATACAATTATTTAACGAGAGGAATAACTCTTCTTATGATAGAGAGGGTTTGGTAAGAGAAATACTAAAAGAGGGAGAGCCTTCTGAAATTCGAATAAAGTATTTAGAATTTTTAAAAGACACAATGATAGAAACTGCTAGTTGGATTTCTAGTGTTGTGCACGGCGTAGATAAAAAAATAAAGGTTGCACAAATGACGAGTTTTATTGAATCTCACGCCACGGAAAATCGAGATTGGAAATCCTTTTTAACGGCTCTTTGTGGCGAACATAAGCCTATAATAAGACCACACTTTGGCCCTTATAGAGAAACAAATCCTAAAAACTTCACTCATTGTTATATGGCGCTAGCAAAAACTATGACGGCATTATCTTCTTATGGGGAAGGGGTGGAGTTTTGTCCTGAAATAGAGAACACCAGATTTACGACGTGGACCAAGTCGGCAAAGGCAACGGCTTATCAACTTGGATTATCTGCGTTTATGGGGGCGAAAGATACCACGCTATCAATTTACGACCTTGATGGCGGAGCGTTCTTCGACGAGCCTGCCTACAAACAACTACTAAAATCCAAGAAGAGAAAACTAAATAAAATCACTTCTTTTGGGTTAGAAAAGGCTAAACTTGGTGGCGTAATTTGTCCGCTTATGCTTGATTCGGGGAAGCGATATCGCCTAAACAAAGGGGATGATTATTTTTCTATCACTTGGAAAAATAAAAATATCGACGAATTCTTAACGGGTATGGGTATACCTTGTAGATATTCTACTAGTATTTTACAGGAAGTCGGTACGTTTGCTATAGACGGGTATTCTGCCAACGTTTTGACCGACCAAGAGATAGAACATATACTAAAACAAAGCGTTTTAATCGACGGAAAAGGAGCAGAAGTTTTATTATCTCGTGGTTTTGGCGATAAAATCGGCGTAAAGTCAGTAGAGAATAAGAAGATTACCATTAATTCAGAAATTATTAAAAAGTTTGCTAGAAAAGATGGAACGTATATAAGAATTCCATCTAGAGTTCCGCCACTTTGTTGGAATAAAATACAGTATAGTGAAAAAGCCACCATTCTTTCGGAGTTTTTAACGGCAGAAGGGGAAAAAGCGCCTGCTCTTACACGTTTTAATAACAAGGACGGAGGTAAAGTGGTTATATATCCTGCGTTTAACGATTGGGGTGACGGTTTATATAACGGATATAGGTTGAAACTATTTAAGGAAACGTTAAAAGATAATGACAAAAACTTAAACAACGTTGAAACTAGTCGCCACGCTATCGTTGTTGAAAAGCGCTTAAAAAATAGCGTATGCTACTTTATATCAAATCTTTCAACCGACACGCTTAAGGAAGTTAGTATAAATGGAAAAAAGATTAAAACAAATTTATTAACGTATGGGTTTATTATCTTAAAAGTCAACGGCAAAAGAATACGAAAAATAATAAAAGACAGATAAAAAGAGTGAAGAGAAAAATCAAGTAAAGAAGGAGATAGTATGTTTAAGGCTTATACGGGAATTAAACCATATTTATTTTTATCATACGCACATAAAGACGCAGAAAGGATATTTCCACTAATGGAACGTCTACAAAAAGAAGGTTGCAACGTGTGGTATGACGAAGGGATTCACCCAGCGGACGAGTGGGGAGATACTCTTGCTAAAAAGATAGTAGATTCTAAAGCGGTTTTGCTTTTTATATCGCAAAACTCTATTGATTCCTTTAACGTAAAGCGAGAAATATATTACGCTGTTTCAAAAAACGTCGCAATTATTCCATTTTATTTAGAAGACGTTGTCTTGCCTGATGGATTAGATCTTCAACTAGGCATCTTTCAAGCCATAAGATCGCAAAATAATGAATATATAGATAGCGTAAATCTAAAGAACGCTTTTCCTAAGGAAGTTATAACAGGAGTAGAGCCAAGTTTGATATATCAATCGGGACGCTGTAGTTATTATTTTATTCAACACTCTAAATGTGGATTTAAGATATATGAATACGATCATGAAAAAGGAAAAGAAAGAACGTTATTTAAAAACGAACAACCTCAGCACTTAGAGATTGAGTCTAGTATAGAATGCTATTCCGTTCGTTATACTTACGGAGATGATTTTTTCTCTTTAGAGAACGGAACAGGGGCAGCGAATTCTCACGCAGTATTGTTTAGTGTTTTTTGTGACCACGTTAGTGATAGGGCACTAGCAAGATTCTATTTAGATTATTCTTTTGTTCTTATCAATCCAAACGGACAAGCACAATTGAGGGTTTTAGAACTTAAAGAAAAAAGATACGACAAAGAAGATAGTGAGATAAAAACATATAAAGAAGAACTTCCAATCTCTTGGAGAAATCAAAACTAAACATATAATAGGTATCTTTTTTACCTTAAAAACAAAAGAACGGGGAAAGTCCTTGCAAAAACGATAGGGGTGTGGTATACTTGCGAGGAAAGGAGATTTGCTATGTCTAATGGATATTTTGGAGCAATGCTAGATTGTTCTAGAAATGGAGTTTTGAAAGTTGAAAAGGTAAAAGAATACATAGATTATCTTTCAAAGTTTGGCTACAACGCACTAGAACTTTATACGGAAGATACCTTTGAGATAGAAGGAGAGCCGTATTTTGGATTTATGCGAGGGGGATACACAAAAAAAGACTTAAAGGAATTAGATTCGTACGCTTCATCAAAGGGTATTGAGTTAATTCCTTGCGTACAGACGCTTGCTCACCTAAACGCAATTTTTAAGTGGCAGGCATACGATGATATTAACGATACTAAAGACATTTTACTTTTAGGCGAAGAAAAGACCTACTCTCTCATTGAAAAGATTATTGCTACTGCAAGAGAGTGCTTTGCTTCTAAAAAAATCCATATAGGTATGGACGAAGCCGAAATGGTGGGCTTAGGGAAACACCTTAAAAAGCACGGATTTAAAAATAGATACGAACTATTATCTAGCCATCTAAGTAGGGTTATAGCGATTGCGAAAAAATACGGATTCGAGCCGTGCATGTGGTCGGATATGTTCTTTAAGATGGCAACGGGGGGATATGGTCTAGAAGACTATTCTAATCCACCTAAAGAGATGGTAGACGCTATTCCTTACGGCGTAAACCTAGTTTATTGGAACTATTATCAAGTAAAAGACACCGTTTACTCTAAAATGCTTAAAGTGCATAAAAAGATAGACGATAATTGTTGGTTTGCAGGTGGCGCTTGGGGGTGGAACAGTTTTGCACCGTATAATAATTGGTCAATGAAACACCTTGACGTTTCACTTAGGGCGTGCAAGAAAACTGGCGTTAAAAACGTTCTAATTTGCGCTTGGGGGGACGATGGACAAGAGTGTTCGCACTTTGCCCTTTTATCCACTTATTACTACGCTATTAGAGTTTATCAAGGTGAAAAAAGCATTGCTAAAATTAAGCGAGAATTCAAGGAAATTACAGGCGAAGATTTTAACGCTTTTCTCGACTTGGACCTTCCTAACTGCATTGGCGAAAACGCTAAAGAGAAAAGACCTTTCGGTCCATCTAAATATGGATTTTATAGCGACCTTCTCAACGGCTATTTTGATTTATATACGCCGGATGGCAGTGGTGAACTATACAAAAAATACGCTAAAAAATTAAGTAAACGCGCAAAAAATAGCGCTAAATTCGGCTATCTTTTTGAAATGGAGTCTGCGCTCTGCGATTTTCTTTCAGTTAAATTTGAACTTGGCAAAAGACTTAGAAAAGCCTATAGAGAAAATAATTTAGCCGAGTTAGAAGTGATTTATAAAGATATTAAAAAGGCGGAGATTAAACTTAATAAGTTTGAAAAAACGCTTAAATTTAGATGGGAAAAAGAGTGCACTCCACACGGATACGACGTTTTAGATATTAGACTAGGCGCTCTTAAACAAAGGCTAAACACGGCTAGGCAAAGATTGAGAGAATACCTAGATAAAAAGGTGGATTCTATTCCCGAACTAGAGTGTGAAAACTTGCCGTTAAACGCTTGGAACGACCAGCTTTTAAGTCCTGTAAAATGGAAGGAAGTAGTGACGGTTAACGTTCTTTCCCACAACACTTTTTAACAGTAGAAAAACGCAGTTCAATTATAGAACTGCGTTTTTTATAAAGTTATTTAATTTGCCTTTCTTTTTCTTGCATTAAATATTTTGTGGTGATATAATAAACGAAAAATACGACGCAAAGATTTTATATAAAAGAGAGTTTAGACTAGAGGATTTAGATGAAGACAAGAAGAAACTTTTTAAATTTAATTTTTCCTGCTATTATTTTTGGTGCAATTACGGGTGTTCTAACTGCGATCGTAATTATGCTTTATAAACTTGCGACTAAATACGTAATTGCCTTTTCTCATGATTCTTATGCTTTTTTACGAGATAAACTTTATTTTATTCCATTAGTATTAATCGCATTTTATTTTATTGCAAAAACACTTCCACAAGTTTATAAAAAATATCCTAGAACGAGAGGCTGCGGAATTCCGTCTTCAATAGCCGTTCTTAGAAGCATCGTTTCATTTAAGTGGCTAGGTACACTTTTAGGAGTGTTTTTTATGTCGCTAACGTCATTTTTAATAGGCGTTCCCTTAGGAAATGAAGGCCCCTCTGTTTTAATGGGTGTGTGTATAGGTAAAGGAAGCGTAAACGTCTTAGCAAAAAAACGCCCTGCGTGGAAAAGTTATACTATGACAAGTGGCGCATGCGCGGGATTTGCAGTGGCAACCGGTGCGTCTATTTCAGGGGTGTTGTTTGCCGTAGAAGAGGCACATCAACGAATTTCACCTATGATTTTAATAGTTGGTAGCGTAGCCGTATTATTTGCTCAATCCGTTTCTTATATCTTTTCACCAATACTTGGAATAAGTGTGGGGCTGTTTCCAAGCATCGACATTATGGCACTTTCGGTGGCAGACGTTTGGATTCCACTCGTGATGGGCATTGTGTTCGGGTTTGTGGCAGTGTTGTTTTTGAAATACTATCACGTTATAGGTGATTTTTCTAACGTTAAATTAAAAAAACTGCCTCATTATATAAGAATATTTTTGGTTTTTGCAATTACGCTTGTTTTTGGGTTAATATCGTATTCCTTTGTGTCTACAGGGCATGATGTTTTTATACTTTTACTAGAACAAAACGTTGCAATTTACGGGCTACTTATTCTATTATTGGTACGTACGACGCTAATGCTCTTTGCAAATACGAACAGGGTGACTGGAGGGGTGTTTTTGCCCATTATTACGCTAGGGGCAATACTTGCTTCGATTATGAGTCAAGGAATGCAACAGGTGCTTGGACTATCAAGTGAATATTTTACGGCAATCTTGGTTTTAGGTGTTTCTGCATGTATTTCGTCTATGATGAAAATGCCTCTCACTGCAATAGTTTTCGCCTTAGAAGTATTTGGTTGCGTGGGAAACGTTCTTCATCTAATAATCGTAGTCGTAATATCGTATGCAATCACTGAAATATTTGGAATAAAGGGCATTAACGATACCATCATAAATAGTATGATTAAACTTCAAGAAGAAACCAAGGAAAGAAAGGTTTTAGACGTCTTTTTAGTAGTAAAAAAAGGGTGCTTTGCAGAGTATAAGAAATCTAAAGATATAATTTGGCCATCTAATTTATCGGTAATTTCAAAATCTTCTCGCAAACTAGATAACAAAAATAGAGACGCGGAGACTTTTTACGAGGGCGACGTTTTACACGTGCGTTGCGAAACTTTTGACGAGGCTCAAACTAAAAAAACACTTAATGCAATCCTAGGCGAACAAGACTATTCTAAACTAGAATTTAATATAAAATAAAGTTTGAAATTATTAATGATAGGAGAAAATTATTAAGTATAAAATTAAATGAGTTCGGTGTTTTACCGAACTCATTTTAAATATTATTAATTTGTTGTTTAACTTTTGTGTTTACACATAAATTAGTAGGTTATTTAATGTTTTTATTCAAAACAACCTTTATAAAATCTTCAAAAAAATTTAAATCAAAAGTGGCTTTTAATTAAAAGCCGATTTTATATTTTAATAAACTTTAATTTTTCTTTTTAAATTTGTTTGCAATAAAGTAG
>JAZOOV010000148.1:0-4380 GCA_045655215.1 Christensenellaceae bacterium
GCAAGTATGTGTAAAATCATGACCTTGCTTTTATGTTTTGAAAATATAGATAACGGCAATTTATCATTAGACGAAACCATTACAATAAGTAAAAACGCGTCAAGCATGGGTGGATCACAAGTTTTTCTTGAAGAAAATGGCGAATACATGGTACACGAATTGATTAAAAGTATAGTAGTAGCGTCAGCAAACGACGCATGTGTTGCTCTTGCAGAAAGACTATATGGAAGCGAAGATTTATTTGTCGAAAAAATGAACGAAAGAGCAAGAGAATTAAAAATGGACAACACAAACTTCGTTAACTGCACTGGCTTACCAAAAGACGGCCAATTTTCGTGCGCTTTAGACGTTAGTAAAATGTTTTTAGAACTTATTTCTCATCCAGATTATTTTAGATTTTCTAAAATTTGGACGGATAAAATTACTCATCCAAACGATAGGTTTACCGAAATTTCAAACACAAATAAACTAATTAGATTTTATGAAGGTTGTGACAGTGGTAAAACGGGATACACTAGCCAAGCAGGGCACTGCCTAGTCGCTTCAGCAAAGAGAAACGATATGCGTTTAGTATGCGTTGTAATTAACGCTCCTAATTCTAAGACTAGATTTAAGGAAGTATCTTCAATGTTCAACTATGGTTTTTCTAACTATACAAACAAACTTATCTTCGACAACTCTTCGCCTTTAGAACAAAAATTTGAAGTTATAAACGGCAAAAAAGAACAAATTGAAATCTGCACGGAAAACCCAATCTATCTATTCTCAAAAAAGAATGAAAAGAGAAATTTAGAAGTGGTAGTTAAGCCTAACGGCGTTATTAAAGCGCCAATTATTAAAAATCAATGCTTAGGTACTATTTCAATTTATGAAAACGGCGTATTGATCAAAGAAGAAACTATCGTATCGCTAGAGAGCGTTGATAAAAAGTCATACGTCGATTATCTAGACGACGCAATATTAGATTGGAATTTATAATTTAACGTCAATTGATTGACTAGAATATCTCTTTTTGTTATAATAAATTTATAAAAAAATAGGTGAGTTATGAACGAAAGAGATACCTTAAAAATAAATAAACAAAATCATTTAGAAATAGGGGGAGTCGACTGTATTTATCTTGCAAAAAAATACGGCACTCCTTTATACGTTTACGATAAAGCATATATCGAAAACGTTTGCGATGCCTATCAAAAAACACTTAGTGTTGAATATGGATTAGGTAAAATTTCTTTTGCGTCAAAATCATTTTGCTGTAAAGACGTTTTAAGAACTATAAAATCAAAAGATTTGGGAGTTGACGTAGTTTCTGTAGGCGAACTAAAAACGGCTTTAGCAGTTGATTTTTCGCCCGAAAATATTATTTTTCATGGAAACAACAAATCCTATAAAGACCTAGAGTTTGCAGTGCAAAATAAAGTAGGATTAATAGTTATAGACGCTTATTCAGAACTAGAAGACGTTAACGAAATCGCAAATAAAAATGGAGTTGTTCAAAACGTATTAATTAGAGTAAATCCAGGGGTAGAAGCCCATACACACCACTACATTCAAACGGCTAATCCCGATTCAAAATTTGGTTTTAGTATTGGGGAAGATGCTATATGTGTTATCAAAAAAGCACTAGAATTTAAGCATCTATCGTTAAAGGGTTTACATTGTCATATTGGCTCGCAAATTTTTGAAGAAAAATCCTTTGAAATTGCTACGGAAAAAATGGTCGATTTCTACGCATTAATTAAAAACCAATTTGGCGTTGACTTTGATATTTTGGACCTAGGTGGAGGTTTTGGTATTTATTACTGCGATGGTGATAAAAAAATGAACCTCTCGTCATATCAAAACTTTATAAAAACAATAACCACCACCTTGAAAAACAAAATAGAACAAGTTAATATCAAAAAACCATATCTTATTTTAGAACCCGGTCGTTCCATAGTTGGCGAGGCGGGAATTACGCTCTATACTGCAGGAAGAATTAAAGAAATTAAGGGGCTAAAAAATTACATCTCAATTGACGGTGGCATGTTTGAAAACCCAAGATTTGCACTATACCAAGCAAAATACTCAGTAGTTCCGGCCGAAAGAATGAACGAATTAGCGACAAAAACCTACACGTTGGCGGGAAAATGTTGCGAAAGTGGTGATATAATAGCAGAAAACGTTTCGCTTCCAGAAATAAAAGAAGGTGAAACCCGTGCCGTTTTATCCACCGGCGCATACAATTATTCAATGGCAAGTAATTACAATAGAAATCTCGTTCCAGCAGTAGTTATGACTAAAGACGGGGAAGACTATTTGGCTGTTAAAGGTCAAACGTACGAAGATTTGCTAAAAAATGATTTATAACGTAAAAAACGCTTAATTTATTTTAAGCGTTTTTCTCTTGATTTTTTTTGATTGCTATATTATAATATTAACTATGATAGATACTATACTCGAATATATAACTATATTTTTAGCATTAATAGTTGTTTTGCCTGTTCACGAATTTGCTCACGCTTTTGTGGCTGTAAAATGTGGCGACTATACTCCAAAAGCCTACGGAAGATATACTCTTAATCCAATGGCCCACTTTGACGTTCTAGGGCTAATTTGCTTTGTTCTAGCAAGATTTGGTTGGGCAAAACCAGTTCCCGTTAATCCAATGAATTTTAGAAAGTATAGGCTACACTCTTTCTTTGTTGCCGGAGCAGGTGTTCTTGCCAATTATATTTTGGCGTTTATTGTTTATCCACTTTTTATTTTATCTATGCAATACGTTCCAGAATTTGGTTTATTTACTCAAGTGTTAACTCAAGCGCTACTTTATATTTTTTCATTTAGTTTATCATTTGCTATCTTTAATCTTTTGCCAATTTATCCTCTTGACGGATTTAGATTGATCGATAGTTTTCTTAAGAAAAAAACAAGTTTTTATTACAATTATAAAAAATATGGAATATACGTTCTTTACGCACTATTCTTTTTAAGTATAATTTCCGATTTTACTAACTTATTTTATCTCGACGTTTTAGGTAATATTATAGGACTTGGCGTTGGGGTAATAAGTACACCAATAACTTGGTTTTGGGGGCTAATATTCTAATGGCTGAATTTATTTCTACGGTAGATTATTCAACGAAACTTAATAATTTTGAGGGGCCACTCGATTTACTGCTTCACTTAATCAAGGAAGCAGAAATAGAGATAAAGGATATTTTCGTTTCAGACGTCACCGATCAATTCTTAAAATACATGAACGGGTTAGACCAAATTGACGTTGACAAGGCAAGCGAATACTTAAATATGGCGGCAACTCTTTTAGAAATCAAATCTAAGTCAATATTGCCTAAAATTGAAGAATTTGACGAAGATTACGAAGATCCTGAAGAGATGATCAAAAGACGTCTTGAAGAGTATAAACTCTTCAAAGAGGCAAGCGAAAAACTAAAGCAACAAGAAAACGTTGAAAGATTCTATAAAGAACCCGATAAATCGGTTGGTGACGTTAGAATAGTTTATAACGACTTTAATCTTGAAGGGCTTGTAGATGCTTTTTCTAAACTCTTAATGAGAATTGACGACAAGAAAAAACAGGAAACAGTCACTAAAGAAATTCCAAAAGAAGTTTTTACCGTTAAAGACAAAGTTGAACATATTAGAACGGTTTTATCTCAAAAAGAATGTATTAGTTTTTACGAACTATTTTCATCAAGACTAACCAAAAGCGAACTAATTACAACCTTTCAAGCGATGCTTGAACTACTTAAACTACAATACATTTCCGTTGAACAATCTCAAGCGTTTGACGATATTACAATACAATTAAGGGAAGATAGAAATGAAGAACTTGGAGAAATTGACCAATATAATTGAATCTATACTATTTGTTTCAGGCGCTCAAGTTTTAATAAGTGATATTGCTGAAAAACTTGAAGTGTCTGAGATAGAAGTTAAAAATGCCGTTAATGAACTATCAAAAAAATATGGGGAAGATAGTGGAATACAACTTTTAGTTTTTAATAAAAAGTTGCAATTTTGTTCAAATCCAAACTATTCTAACCAAGTTTCTAGCGTACTAAATCCAATTAAAGAGCGAGAACTCTCTAAAAGCATGTTAGAAGCTGCTGCAATTATCGCCTACAAACAACCAGTCACTAGAATTGACCTTGAAGAAATTAGAGGGGTAAATAGTGAATACGTTATTCAAAAACTTTTAGAACTAGGTATAATAGAGCCCGTTGGTAGAAAGGACGCAGTTGGCAGACCGGTTCTTTTTGGAACTACCGATAACTTCTTAAAACGCTTTCAAATTTCTTCACTTGATAAACTTCCTGATTACGACGAACTAATAAATCGTATTAGTTTACTTAGAACAGATAGTGCAGAGAGTGATTA
>JAZOOV010000149.1:0-6437 GCA_045655215.1 Christensenellaceae bacterium
TAAATCCATAACTACTTTTCTTGCAGCATCAATTGCATTACGGTAATTAATAATATCTTGATAAGAACCATTAATTACAGGAATATTTATGGCTTGAGTTTCTAATTTAAATCCTTCTTTAGTTGCAGTTTCTAGTGGCAAGCCCTTTGCGTTTATAAACTTTACGCCGTTTTCAAAACTAATTTCGCCGAGCCCTTTTTCCTTGCCCTTTAGTAGCGCGTTCTCGTCGTAAAGTTTAACTAGTCTTTCTCTAAATTGATATTCTTTTTCTCTAAGAAGTTCCATATTAGTCTCCTAATAATTTGTTCTACTATATTCTATCATTATTTGTAGTCGTGGTCAAGAGTTTTTTAATATTTTGCCCCTTGTTGCCCTTGGCTTTTTGCTTTTTGTTTTTTAAGGAATTTTATTCAAAAATCTTGCTTTTTAATAAAAAATATGCTAACATTTTATCAAATAGAAAAGTTTTTACTAACATTTTAATATTTTAGGAGTTTTATGGACAAATTTATTAGCGTTGAACACTCAATTCATTATGCGGCAAACGATTATAGTGGTAAAATTATCAATTTTGACGACCTTACCCCTATCTTTATCGGCTACAAAAAAAACAAAATTTCAAAAAGTGAAAAGGCAGAGTTCTCTAAACGTTTTTGCTACGTTATTCACCTAGTTTCTAAGGGCACTTGCTATTTTAACGAGTCCGGCGTTGTTCACAAAGCAGAAAAAGACAGCGTTTTTATCGCAAAACCTCACGTGCCCGTTGCATACGATTTTGAAGAGGGTGTTCCCACCGACTACGCATGGATTGGATTTTATGGAAACTTTGCGAAAAAGCTAGACAACGTACAAACTTTGCATAAGATTAACGTCGATTACTTTTCTCAAATCGTTAGACTTTTAGATATTGGCGGAACGGTGTACGCTGAGCCCGTTATGGAAATTTTATTTAATATTTTGACCGACATTTTTAACTCTTCTAACAATAAAAAATTGGTAGCAATTAAAGATTATCTGGATAAAAATTATATGAACCACGTTTCCATAGATAATCTCGCCGCTCAGTTTTCTTATAATAGAACTTACCTTTCGCAACTATTCAAAAAGCAGTACGGCTATTCTCTAAAAGAATACTTGATAAACAAAAGACTCACTGCTTCTCTAGACCTTATTCTAGAAGGGAAAAGCATTGCAGAAGTTGCTTATCTAGTCGGCTATAACAACCCTTATAATTTTTCTAATTCATTTAAGGCAAAATACGGAGTTTCTCCAAACAGATACTTAAAAAGAGATTCTTTTAAGAAACAACCTTAAAAATTAAAACAAAAAAACCTACCAATCGGTAGGTTTTTTAGTTTTTGCTTTAGTTTTTATGCGATTACTACTTTTACGTTGTAATAACTCGTTCCAAATAACCAGTTTGGATTTGGGGTTATTGCCGAATACGTACAGCGTACTAAGTATTCGCCCTTAGTAGAGTTATAGTAGCAAAGTCTTGCGTTGTTTACGTTTAAGCCAGAATCTGCAAGCTCGTTTGTCTCTTGTTGATATTTTACGTCAACACTGAAAGATTTTACAAGGTCTCCCGCTTTATAAGTCTTTTCGGTGCAAACAAGCATTGATCCCTCAAACGCGTAAGTCTTTAATACAAAGTCCTCTTTAATTCTTAACTTGAGGTCGTATCTATAACTTTTGTCTGCAGACGTTAGTTTAATCGTGTTAGTTGAAGCATCATAGAAACTATAATCGGTTATAGGTTTCCAATCAGAGATAAGTGTTCCTGAACTTCTATATCTCTTTTGAACAACTAGTTCAACGTGGGTGTTTGCCAAAACGTCGTGTGGTGGCATAACGTCCCAATCAAGTCCTAGTTCGTTAACGATATATTCTAGAGTTGCAATCAACTCGTCTTGAATCTCTAGTAAACCTGGATTACCGATATAATAACGTAGTAGCATTGCCGTTGGAGAATACATCTCGCAGTAAATAAACGATTCAACTTCTTGCAAGATTCTTTGGTCGGTAATCTCTCTTCTAGCAATTGCAAGCGCGTCTTCATATAAGTTATATAAGGTTATCAGTTTATTCATTGGCCAATAACTACCGAAAGGACCTGCCAACGTATTATAAGGTTGAGTGTTTACGCCTTCTGGAATTACCGGATTAGTGTAATGATATCTTGCTTCAATAGACATATTCATTTCGTAATTGAAAGCCTTTTTCATTGCTTCTACTACGTTTTTATCCTTAAAGATTCCGTTAAACCAAGCATCTCTTAATGCCTTTGGAGATAACGAAGCATCCCAGTTAAGTTTAGACGTCATATATAATCTTAGGTTATGATATGCAGTAATTGCATTTTTGCCCTCGCAAGCATAGTTGAAAATCCAATCGATATCGTCCCCATCTTCACCAACTATAAACTTATAGAAATCTTCGTCAAACATTTCTTCAGAATAGCTTGGGAAGGTTGAATAGTTGTATTCTTGAGCGTTGTACCACAAGTACATTTGAGCGTTGCCAATAAAATCTTTCCATTGTTGTATCAATAGGTTTTGCTCGTTGTTCTCGTGGTCTTCGCCTTGATTTTTAACGTCCGCAAACAAGTGGTCCGTTCCATCAAACTCTTGCTTTGGCAAGGTTTGAACTAAAGTATAAGAAGTAATTAAGAATACGCTCGTTTGAACGGTCTTTCCATTGTTGGTGACGCCGTTAAACGCTGTCAATCCATCAACTCCAACCCACTTATTATTCTCTTCGTCCCACTCAACAGGTGCATGTTGGTCTTCTGCGTTATTTTCTTTATTTTCGTTTACGTATGCAAACGGCATTAAAAGAATATTCTTTGCATATCTTGGATTTTGGTTCATCCAAGCGAGAATCTTTTCGTTAACCTTATTGATTACCTCTATTTGCGCGCCTGCCATTGTTCCGTATTTTTCAAAAGATGTTTGACAAGAATCACAGGTACAATGTCTAGTAGCGTCGTGATCAGAAAGAGTAAGTCCGTAAACTTCATCTGCATCGTAATCTTCGTAAACAATTAAGGTATTCTTTAGTTTTTCAACTAACGCGTCAATCATTGCCTCTCTTGCCGTTTCGTTTCCGTGAGCAGTAAAGCAAAGTTGAGTAGTGAACTTTCCATTATTTAAAACTCTTAATGGTGCAGAAGATATATTTGCCACGTAAGTTTTGTTAGCCGCTTTGCACGCATTATAGCAGGTGCTGCATAGTCCCATTGCGTAGCTTTGTTGATAACCACAATCATTACAAGTCCAAATTTCTCTTTCGCCAAACCAATCTTTTGTTTCTTCGGTATAATACTCTTGAATTGGCAACCAGAAGAAGTTGGTGTGCCAGTTTCCAGCAGTAGTGTTTCCAACGATTCCCATTGGGTTTGCGTTGCAGTGTAGACAAGTAGTTGGAGTGACGAATCCTACTCTAATATTATAACAATCTTTACAAGTATAAGCAGTATGTTTTTTATAAGCCTCAATAGAAGTAGTTATATCTTCAAAAGTGGTGCTTGTGCAAGTAGCGTAAGTACACTTGTTTGGCTTCTCTTTTGCTACTTGTGTTCTTCCACAAGTACACTTCCACATTTTGTAGCCTTCTAATTCGCTTTGTCTTGCAGGTGTCAAATACTCTTCGTAAGTAATTGAGTAAATTGCAAGAGAACTGCTTATTGAATAAGTAGGTCTAAAAATTCTGTATGCTTCTAGGTCACCCGAAATGGTGCCGTATTGAATTTGACGATTTTCAACACTTGGCAAACTCTTAATATTTAAGGTTGTTGGAACTAAAACTTCGTTGCCTTCTTCGTAGGTGTAGTCGTAAATATATTTTTCGTAAGGCTTAAGCGAACTAATTGCGTTATCCCCTGCTCTTTGTTGTTGAATTGGGTCTGGTAAAATTCCGTAAACTTCAAAGCCAAAAATCATTTGCAAGAAGTCGTCTACTGCATAGTTAGCGCCGTTTGCCAACGAGTTTGTTCCAGCAGTGCCACCAAAAAGGAAGATCGAGTTGTCTTTAACAACCATCATAAATCCACCCTTTCTCTCTAGTTCTTCTCTATCGTATTCAATTCCCGATTGTTCTAAAACCTTGGTGTAGCCGATTGAAATATATTTGTCGCTTGAAGAATAGGTGTAATCAACTAGTTTGCTTTCGGTTTCTCTATAAGAGTAATCGCCAACTTTATATCCCCAATAGGTTGCAGGGCTTGGAATTAAAACGCCGGTCATTTCGTTTACCATATAAGCAAGGCTTTGACCTGCAGCCGACGGGGCTTCGTTGCCCGTTCTTTGTTCGGTTATAATTTGATATTCGGTCACTAAGTCGCCGGCTTCGTTTCTATAGATTAAGTCAAGACCAGAGTTTATTGCTTGAACGCTAGTCACGTCGAATCTATTGCTACCCATTACTGAAACGGTAAATTCAACTTCTCTATCAACTTCTGTGAGATATGCGCCGATATCCACTTTAGTAGCGTCTACAAGGTGAACGCCTGGAATTTTTTTGCTGTTTATATATAGTGAACCTGAAACGGGTTCTTCAAAGGTGACAACCGAACTTGAAGAAGATAATTGTTGAAGTTCTTCTTGTCTAGTTATTTCACCTAGATAACCTTTTAATTGAGCCTCTGCTTGTTCGTTGTGCGCAAAATCACCATTAATGAGTGCAAGGTTTGCTAAAGCGCGCATTGAACGAGTAGTATCGTTTCTATGTGCGTAAATGGTTTTTCCACCTACTTTAATAAACGACTTAGCCGTTATGTCTAAGGTTGCCATTTCTTTTACAGACATTTCGTCTTGCAAAGAAGTATAATTTAGCACGCCGTAAAATCTACCAACGCCGTCATTAAACTCAATATCACTCACGTTGTAGTAGTCGATTGGAAGTTCATCGCCCGTTCTACCTTTTGGCGAAATCTCCGTACCGAAAACCACGTTTCCATAAGTTTCAACTAGACTGCGATAATAGTCTTCTTTTATTTCGGTGGTAAATCTTATAGAATACCCCGTCATCTCTACTTCAGCACCGTCTAGCATATATAGTTGCGTATTAGTTGGTTCGAGAAGATTCTCTTCTGCCTTTACACTAAACGCACCCGATAAACTAATCGATAGTCCTGTTAGCAGTACAAACAAAGATGATAATAATATGGTTAGGACTTTTTTACTAAATAATTTTCTTTCCATATCCATTACCTCCTATTCCTCGTCAAACCAGGTAGAAAGATAATATTCAAAGTCACTACCTAGCCAACTTCTTTGTACTGAAACGCTGAGAACGTCTTCTTCTAATAGATTGATTACTTCAATTTCTGGTTTTGCGTAATCTCTTCTTGTCATTTTCAGCCTCCAATAAATTAATCTAAACACTTTTCCATTATAGCCCATCATGAAAGTATATTTCATTATAGCATAAAATTTTTCCTTTTGCAATACAATTCCCAATTTTTTATTCCGTTTAATATAATTTATATTATATTAACTTAGGTTTTATCCTTTATTTGATAGGCAAGCAAGTTAACTCAAATACAAAAAAACATTTTATTTTTGTCGTTTTGCTACTCTTTTTTATCTTTTTTACTTTTTTGTTGACAAGTCTTGGTTTTTAAGTTAAACTAATTTTAGTAAAAAACTTATTAGGAAGTGCAATATGAAAAAAATTAGAACTCCTTTCTTTGAAATCGGCACTAAAAACTATATCTATGGGGACGACGTTTTGGCTTTAGCCAAAAAGGCAGACGAACTTGCTGAAAAGTACGATATCGACGTTCTTTTAACCACTCCTTACGCAGATATTAGAAGAGTTGCTGAAAACACCAAAAATATTATAATTATCGCTCCTTATATGGACACGCTATATCCAGGTCGTGGCATGGCGGCTGTTCTTCCCGAAAGTCTTAAGGCGGCAGGCGCTCACGGCGTAGTAGTTAACCACTGCGAAAAGCCAATGTCTTTGCCACAAATTAAAGACACCATAAAGAGAGCAAGAGAACTTGATTTTATAGTTTTTGCTTGCGCAGACACTACTGCTGAAGCAGAGGCTCTCGCCCACTTAAAACCTGACATTATAAACCCAGAGCCATCTGAACTTATCGGTGGAAATGGTGGAGCAGTTAGCGATATGAGTTTCGTTAAAGACACTATCGACGCTATTAAGAAAATCGACGATTCTATTTACGTAGAACAAGCAGCGGGAATCACTACCGGCAAGCAAGTTTACGATTTCATTATGGCGGGCAGTGAAGGTGCAGGCGCAGCTTCAGGCATAGTTAACGCAGAAAAGCCTTTTGAAGTTATGGAAGAAATGATTAAGGCAACTAGACAAGCAAAAGACGATTTGGAAAAAATGAAAAGGTAGGAAAACACTATGATTTTTAAGAATAAAATAAAAGTTGAATCAGACCATAAGGAAGTCACTTTCCA
>JAZOOV010000150.1:0-6076 GCA_045655215.1 Christensenellaceae bacterium
TTAACTCGTCCTTAATCATTTGCCATAAAATTCTAGTCATTTCGTCCCCATCCATCTCTACGATAGGGGTTGTCATTTTTATCTTTTCCATACTGTTTTCCTTTATTTTTTGGTATAAGCCAACAATCCACCAGCCATTAACATATCAATTTGTCTATCAGTTAAGGTTGAAACTAGATTATAGGTTTCATTTTTAGTCTTGTTATACAATATCGTTTTGCCTTCTTTAAGTGAACTATGAAGATTTTTCAAGATCAATTCGTCCCCTTGAGAAAGTTTATCGTAGTCTTTTTCATCTTCGAAAACGAAAGGCAATATGCCTGCGTTAATAAGGTTTGCTACGTGAATTCTAGCAAAACTCTTGGCAATAACTGCTTTTACGCCCAAGTATAGTGGAACTAGCGCCGCGTGTTCTCTAGAAGAGCCTTGCCCGTAATTGGTGCCACCAACTATAATTGACGACTTATTTTCTAACGCTCTTTCAGAAAAAGTTTCGTCACAAACGGCAAAACAGAATTTAGAAAGATATGGTATATTAGAACGATATGGCAATATTTTTGAGCCTGCCGGCATTATATGGTCGGTGGTAATGTTATCGCCAACTTTTAAGGTTAATTTAGCCGTAATTTCGTCTTTTAACTCTTCGGATTTTGGAAGTGGTTTAATATTTGGACCACGAAGAACTTCTAAATTAACAGCCTCTTCAGGTGTTGCAGGCATAAGCACTGCACTATCGTCAATCTTAAACTCTTTTGGAATTTCAATTTTTACTTCTTCACCTAACGTTCTAGGATCAGTTATGTAGCCCGTCAATGCAGATGCAACAGCAACTTCTGGAGATACTAAATACACCTTAGCATCTTTAGTGCCACTTCTTCCCTCAAAATTACGATTGAACGTTCTTAGTGAAACGCCTGCCGAGTTTGGAGAAAAACCCATACCTATACAAGGACCACAAGCGCACTCTAAAACTCTCGCTCCACTTGCCAAAATGTCTGATAACGCGCCACAATCGGCTAACATTGACAAAACTTGCTTAGAGCCTGGTGAAACGGATAAACTAACCGAATCATCTATCTTTTTACCCTTTAATATCTTTGCAACCTTAAGTAAATCGCTTAATGATGAGTTAGTGCATGAACCTATGCACACTTGGTCAACTTTTACGTCCTTTAGGCTTTCAACCGTCACGATATTGTCTGGGCTATGTGGCATAGCAATTAGTGGCTTTAATTGAGATAAGTCTATATCGATAATCCTATCGTAAACTGCGTCTTCATCACTTTTTAGTTCCACAAAATCCTTTTCTCTGCCTTGCGCCTTTAAGAATTCTAAAGTGATTTCATCCGATGGGAAGATAGAAGTCGTTGCGCCTAATTCCGTTCCCATATTGGTTATGGTTGCTCTTTCTGGAACGGAAAGGGTTTTAATTCCTTCGCCTCCCCACTCTATAATAGCGCCAACACCACCTTTAACTGATAAAATTCTAAGTATTTCTAAACTAACGTCCTTTGCACTAACGAAAGGATTGAGTTTACCAGTTAAATTAACTTTATACATTTTTGGCATAGTGATATAATATGCACCACCACCCATAGCAACCGCTACGTCCATTCCACCTGCACCCATAGCAAGCATGCCGATTCCACCACCCGTTGGGGTATGTGAGTCAGAACCTATCAAGGTTTTTCCTGGCACGCCAAATCTCTCAAGGTGAACTTGGTGGCAAATGCCGTTTCCCGGACGAGAAAATCTAATTCCGTGCTTTTTTGCAACCGATTGAATATATCTATGGTCGTCTGCATTTTCAAAACCTGATTGCAAGGTATTGTGGTCGATATATGCTACTGAAAGTTCGGTTTTTACTCTTGGAATTCCAATCGCCTCGAACTCTAAATATGCCATCGTTCCCGTTGCGTCTTGAGTTAGGGTTTGATCAATTCTCAATGCTATTTCTTCGCCTACTTCCATTTTGCCTGAAATTAAGTGATTCTTTATGATTTTTTGCGCTATAGTTAATCCCATGATTTTCTCCTAAATTCTACTTAAAATGCTATCTCTTGCGTTTCTAACGTGTTCCATAGTGAGTCTTTCGGCTTTTTCTTTATCTCTTTCCACAATTGCGTTAAATATTGCGCGATGCTCTTGAAGAGATAATTCTGCCCTACTTTGATTGCTTACCGACGCTTTTCTATATTTACCCGTTTTCTTGTGTAGTTCGTATAGAATTTGGTATAAGTGCGCCGATCCCGACGCTTTGTACACTAATTTATGGAAAGCATTATCCATTTTTTTAATGTTGTCACTATCTGGTCTATTGCAATAAAATTCTTGAAGGTCAAGCGTTTCTTTCATTTCGGCAATTTGCTCGTCGGTTGCTTTCTCACACGCTAATCCCGCAGCAAGACCTTCTATTCTCAATCTCATTTCATAAATGATTTTAATATCTTCTAGATTTATTCCTATAATTCTTACGCCCTTAGGAATAAATTCTACTAGTCTTTCTTGTTCTAATCTATGCAAAGCCTCTCTAACAGGCGTTCTACTAACAGATAGCGCTTCCGAAAGTTTTAATTCGGTGACGATTTCACCCGGCGCATAAACGTTAGTTAAAATATCATTTTCTATCTTTTCAAAAACCTGTTCGGCTATTGATATATTTCTATGTTCCATAATTATCTCCTCAAATTATAACTTCTTGAATCTGCCTGCCGATAACTCTTCGATTTTTTCTTCGATTTCGGCGTTAGAAAGGGCTGCAACTCTTCCGTCTTCGTACATTACGTCTACCCATTCTTTAAGCGCAACTACTAGCGGATCTTTCTTATCTAACTTTTCGCTATCTGCCAATTGATAGTTTTCGTTAATCCAATAAGCAATTCCAGCCAAGCCAGAAGTTTTACTGATTGCAACTGAAGCCGGTCTATTTAGGATTCTCTTAGTGTTAAATATATTGTAAATTTCTTCGTCCTTAAGTAGTCCGTCTGCGTGAATACCTGCTCTCGTCACGTTAAAGTTTTTACCAACGAACGGAGTCATAGGTGGAATTTTATATCCCATCTCATTCTTGAAATAACTTGCAATCTTAGTGATTACGGTTGGATCCATTCCGTCGAGCGAACCACGAAGCGACGCATATTCAAATACCATAGCCTCAAGTGGAACGTTGCCCGTTCTCTCCCCTATGCCAAGCAACGAGCAGTTTACTGCACTTGCTCCGTATAACCAAGCAGTTGATGCGTTTGAAACGGCTTTATAGAAGTCGTTGTGTCCGTGCCATTCGAGTAATTCACTTGGAACGTCTGCATAATGTTGAAGTCCGTAGATAATTCCAGGAACACTTCTAGGCAAAGCAACTTCGGTGTATGGAACGCCGTAGCCCATAGTGTCACACGCCCTAATTCTAACAGGAATTCCCGCCTCGTTAGATAACTTGGTGAGTTCGTTAACGAAAGGTACTACGAATCCGTAAAAGTCTGCCCTAGTAATGTCTTCTAAGTGGCATCTAGGCATAACACCTGCGTCAAAGGCCATTTTAACGGTGGATAAATATTGTTCCATGGCTTGTTTTCTCGTCATCTTCATTTTCTTGAAAATGTGATAGTCGCTACAAGAAACCAAAATACCCGTTTCTCTAACTCCTAAATCTTTAACGAGTTTAAAGTCTTGCTCAACAGCTCTTATCCAAGTGGTGATTTCAGGGAATTTTAGCCCTAAATCTTGGCATTTTTTTATCGCTTCCCTATCTTTCTTACTGTAAACGAAAAATTCGGTTTGCCTAATAATGCCGTATGGTCCACCAAGTTCGCTCATCATTTTGTATAAATCAACGATTTGCTCTACGGTGTATGGCTCTACCGATTGTTGACCGTCTCTAAACGAAGTATCGGTTATCCAAATATCCTTTGGCATATTCATAGGCACACGGCGATGGTTGAAAGAGATTTTTGGAATCTCTTCATAATTGAATAAATCTCTATATAAATTAGGGTTCTCCACGTCTTGAAGACTATAATGATAGTTCTTTTGCTCTAGTAAATTAGTCTTATCTGAAAATTCTAACATAATGTTGTACTCCTTTATCTTTGTACTTGTGTATACAATTATACACCAATATATGAATCTTGTCAATTATATATTCTATATAAAATAAAAAATCGCCTAAAAATTTAGGCGATTTTTTTAGTTTATTAGTCTCATTTAATTATATACTTTTGTGCGGTTAGCATGCCTTGTTTTTCTTCTTTAAGCACGCCACCATTATTTAAGATTACTTTTTTTGACGGAACGTTCTCTTTATAGCAACAAATGGTTATATTATCTTTTGCGTTCAACCTCTTAAACTCTTTAACGGCAAGGCTTAAGGCTTGATTTGCATACCCTTTTCCCCTTTCGCTAGGTCTTATAGAATAACCAATATTTCCTTCGTAATTCTCATCTAAACTTTTGGTTAAAAACGGTCTTAAGTTAACAAAACCAACTATTTTACGTTGTTCGTTTTCGACTAAAAGATATTGTAAAAAAGGATATTCTTCTTGACTGTAGTTATTAAACGGAATTTTTTCGCACTTATCATAAAATTCTATAAGTTGTTCAAAATGAAGCCCGTCTTGATAATAAACACCTTTTAACGCACCACTACTCAAAAGTAATTCTTTAAGCGCTTCTTCAAATTGTTCCTTATCAGTAATTTCCACTTTTTTTAAGGTTAGATTTTGCATCAAGCACCTCGCTTATGAGCAGAATTCCTTAACTACGTTTCTAAATACGCCGTCTGCAATTTGCATTTGTCCAACTAAAGTTGGGTGGAATCCGTTAACTTGGAAATCTTCGGTGACCGTCGACCTAACGTTTACTGGTTTTTGAATACTTGGATATGCGTTTTCAGAGTCGAATTGACCTGATAAATTAACGTATTCCATATACTCTTTTGAGTCTGGCTCGTTGCACCATTCTTTATAAGCAATACATAATTCCATTATGTAGTCAACGATATCGTAGTAATCGTTAAATGGTGGCTCTGCGCCGTAATTAGAGCCCATTCCACCCTTGCATGACGGAAGAACGGGGCTTAAAATCTTAACTTTAAGGTTTGGGTTTACTTCTCTTAGTTTAGCAACTAATTCTTTTGCCTCTTTTATAACTACTTTGCAGTATTCTTTCCAAGAAAGAGTAAATGCAATTGTTCTCATAATTCCGTTTACGCCAAGTAAAACGTAAACTGCATCAATTCCGTCGATATTAGACCTTTCTAGGTATTTTTTAACGTCAATTTCTTTAGTTTCATTGTCAAAGAAAGGACTAACCGATTCACTAGAACTACTATAGAATTTTATTGGAGTTTGAGTCACGTTATTCTTAAATGGATACAACGTATCTCCGGCAGGCTTTTCTGCAGTATTGTCGCCGTATCTTTTGAATTTTAGATAGTCTACTTGAAGCGTTTCAAGTTGCCACAAATTTCCATCTATATCTTTCCAAACGGCGTGTTGGTCGCCAACAACTAGTTTGTTTGGCGCTTCAACCCATACGGCGTTGCTCTTTCCTCTCATAAACGAAACCCAATACCAACCACCGAAAGCCTCGAATCCTACGTCGCCATTTTTGCAGTTTCCCACGAAGTTTATTCCGTCAAAACCTAAGCCCTTAGGTTCGCCGTCTTTTGCTTTTATTCTACGGCTAACTTCACTTACCCAATCTCCATGGCAAGTTAGTGAATCGCCTAAAACGAGAATATTAACGGGTTTTTTAGGTGCTTTTGGCTCTATAACCTTTAGTAAAGTTTTTGCACCACCCAATAGGTTTTGTTCAGCGTCATAAACGGAAATATCTAGTTCGTATTCGCCTACTTCTTTTGGGGTAAATTCAAAATATCTTGGAAAATTCTTACCCTTTTCGCACGTTGCTACTATTGAGTAGCAGTATGGATTTGGCGCTTCTACAACGCCTCTATAAAATAGTTGAAAGGTATCCCCAACTACTAAGTCATAACTATCTGGTAAAACAACTCTAATTTTACTATTCATAATTTTTTCTCCTTGGGTTTATTATATCATAGTTTTATTTTTTTTCAATA
>JAZOOV010000151.1:0-8795 GCA_045655215.1 Christensenellaceae bacterium
ATATCCTAAATACTCAAAAATTGCAATCATTTTTTTGATATTTTATTGAGCACTAAGTATTTTTCTTATAATTTAACGCGTTTTCCAAAAATATTCTCATTTTTAGAAGAATTTCTAGGCTATCTTCCCCTTGCGACAAGAAGTCTATACATATTTTAGAAGATACGCTAATAGACGCATCGCCGTTAGATTCTTTTATCGTTTTAAGAATAGCGCCGTCCTTTAATGCGGATAAATCACTTAGAATAAGTTTTCTCTCGTCTTTAGAAATTACTATTTTTTCCACCCCTAACTTCATTGCCAAATATTTGGTGACTGCAATATTTACTAGGGCAAAAACTTCTTTAGGAAGTTTGCCGTAATTACCCTCAACAGTGCTTATAAATTCCTTTTCTGCATCTAGCGAATCAATCTCTGCAATTTCCTTATAGCACTCCATTCTAGAAGTATTGCTCTCAATATACTTTTCGGGAATAAATGCAGTGATTCTAATATCTAGTTCTGGAACTTTTTCTTCCGTTTCGCTAAGTTCTTCTCTAAGCAGTTTTGAATACAATTCGTACCCAATTCTATCCATGTGTCCGTGTTGCTCTGCCCCCAATATATTGCCTGCCCCACGAATCTCTAAATCTCGCATAGCAATTTTAATGCCACTGCCCATTTCGGTAAATTCGATTATTGCGTTAAGTCTTTCGTACGCCGTATTTGATAGTATCTTTTCTCTCTTAAAGGTAAAATATGCGTAGGCAAGGCGGTTGCTACGCCCCACTCTTCCCTTTAGTTGATAGAGAGTAGATAGCCCTAGTTTATCTGCATCAATAACTATTATGGTATTGGCTTTAGGCAAGTCTATTCCGTTCTCTATAATGGTTGTGGAAATTAAAAGCGAAGTTTCCCCTTTATAGAACTCGTTAATATTTTTTTCCATCGTTCGCTCGTCCATCTGTCCGTGAACAACAGTCATCTTGACGTTTGGAAGTAGCCCCCTAACCCTTTCTGCAAAGGTGTATATGCTCTCCACCCTATTATAGAGTATAAAAACTTGTCCACCCCTATTGATTTCTCTAACGGTAGCGTCTTTAATTAGCGAATCGGTTTCTTCCACCACGTACGTTTGAACGGGCAAACGCTTTTTAGGTGGCGTGTTTATTGTGCTTATGCTCCTTATCCCCGAAAGGGACATGTGAAGGGTTCTTGGAATTGGCGTTGCCGTTAAAGTTAGAGTGTCTACGTTCTTTTTTAGAAGTTTGATCTTCTCTTTATGTTCCACGCCGAAACGTTGCTCTTCGTCTAAAACTAATAGCCCTAAATCCTTAAATTCAACGTCTTTACTAAGTAGTCTATGCGTGCCGATAATTAAATCAATTTTACCAGACTTTAAGTCTTCTAGAATTTTCTCTTGCTCTTTTGGTCTTCTAAACCTATTAAGACAGGCGATATTTACACCAAAATTTTCAAATCTCTTTACTGCCGTGTTATAGTGTTGCTCGGTTAAAATGGTGGTTGGGGCTAGTAAAACAGACTGCTTTCCGTTGAGAATTGCCCTAAAAATAGCCCTAAACGCCACTTCGGTTTTGCCAAATCCCACGTCCCCACAAATTAGCCTATCCATAACGGCTGGGCTTTCCATATCTTCTTTTATATCCTTTTCGGCAGTCAATTGGTCAAGCGTTTCTTCAAATGGAAATTGGTCGGCAAACGCCTTTTCAAGTTCTTCATCCGAAAAAAATCTATAACCCTCGGCGTTTTTACGCTCGTTATATAATTTTTTAAGGTCAAAGGACATCTTTTTTATGCTTTCTCTAACCGATTTTTTTACTCTTTCAAAATCAACTCCACCGATTTTAGAAAGTTTAGGATTTTTTTCTGCACCTAGATATCTAGTGAGCAAATCCATTTGCTCGACGGGAACGTACAAAATATCCCCACCTGCGTATAAGACGGCAACGTAGTCTTTAGTGCTCTCTAGCGTGGAAATCTTTTTAACGCCTAAAACCTTACCTATTCCGTGCGTTTCATGAACGCAATAATCCCCCGTTTCAGGCGCTGTAAAAAAGCCTTGTTTTTTACTCTTATATCTCTTTACCTGGGTTTGCCTTGCATAGAGATTGCCACTTCCTATAACTACCAACTTTTCTTCGTGAAAAATAAAGCCTGAAGATAATTTTTTATCGCTTATCATAACGCCTTGCATTTTTGAAGGCTTAACCAAGGTGCTTGCAACCCCCGTTTTAGAGAGTTCAAAGTTAAAATCTATCGCCCTTTTTTCCGTTCCCGTAAACACGATTACCGTGTAGTTTGAATACGCCCAATTGTTTATATCGGCGTACACTTCCTTAAAGTCGAGATGGTAGTTTGCCACCCCCGAAATTTGTGGATTTACAATTTTTAAGGGGCTAAAAAATGGTATTGAAGTGGATAGCGTTTGAACGGCTATTTGCAACCTGCTTTTTAAATTCGACAAGGTTTCTTCGTATGAAAATAGGCTATTTTTTGCCTTTTTTAGAAGTTCCCCACTAGAATATAGGCTTTCAAACCTATCTAAAAATTCCTTTTCGTATATTTGAAAAGTTTGCTCTATAGACTTTGCCTCGTCATAGCAGACGATTGCGTTTTCTCTTAGTAGCGAAAAAATGCTTACGTTATCTTGTGAAAGATATGAAAAACAAGATAGAGTATCTCTATCTTTGCTCTCGTATGCCGATAAAAATTGGTTTTTCACTTCAGTTAGTTTAACGTGTTTTTGCTTGTCGGCAATATTTTTCAACTCGTCGTAAAACGCTTTTTCTATATCTTCGTAGGTGTCGCTAGAAAAACTAAATTCGGTGGCTTGAAGTATTCTAACCGTGTCTTTATAACCTAGATTTTCCCTGTTTTCTGCATTGAACTCACGTATTGATTCTAGAGTGTCTCCAAAAAAGTCAAGCCTAACGGCGCTAGTACTATTTATAGGGAAAATTTCTATAAGGTCTCCCCTAACCGAAAACGCTCCCTTGCCTTCTATAGTTTCCACTCTCTCGTAGCCTAATTGAGTGAAAATTTTTGTCAACTTAATAACGTCGAAATCTTTACCCTTTTCTAGCGAAATTGACCGAATTTCCTTTGAAAATCCCTGCAAAATAGTTTCGGGCGTAGCAACCACTATATCGGCAGATTTTATCTCGTCGATAGCCTTTATTCTCTCAAAGAAAGCGTCCTTTGAAAACGCCTTAATAACTAATAAGTTTAAATCTCTTGGTGGAATATATATTGCTTTTTTACCTGAAAACTCGCCTATCTCTTTTACGCTTTTTTCCGCAATAATTGAATCCTTAACAATATATAATAAGGGAAAGTCGATTTGAGAAACTAAAAAACTCTTAAAACTCCCCCCAACGCCGAACGCCACCGAAGGTATACCTTGGTGGACGGACGAACAAAACTCGTTTATAGAGTTTTTACTATTCTTTAGTTTTAACAAAAAATCCAGCATAATTTCCTTTTTAATAATTTAGTCGATTTTGCCGTTGTATTTTTGCATAATTTTATCGAAGTCAACGCCTAAAACAAATTCGTGCGCAACTTTGCTTGCTCTTTCAGTTGCCTTTTCAAAGAGATCTTTCTCTTCCTTTTTTATTCCCGAAAGAACGTAATTTATAAGTGGAATTTTAACTTCTCCATCTTGCTTAAAGCCTATCCTAACTCTCTTAAATGAGGTGCTTGCTATCTCTTTAACGATATTTCTCATACCGTTATGAGTGCCAGCAGAACCCTCCTTTCTAATGCGAATAGCACCTTTCTCTAAATCGTAATCGTCGTAGATAACTAAAAGGTTTTCAAGTTCGATTTTATAAAAGGAAACAAGTTCTCTAATACTCTCTCCACTTAAATTCATATAAGTTAAAGGCTTTGCTAAAATAACCTTTTCTCCGTTTATCTTTGTTTCGGCTATCAAGGCTTTGCACTTTTGCTTGTTGAATTCTATATTTAGGGCGTTTGCAAGTTTATCTACCGACATAAAGCCCAGATTGTGAAAGGTGTTTAGGTATTCTCTATCGGGATTACCAAGTCCTACTATTAACTTCATATAATTCCTACTAAAAAAGCCGTTTAACATAAACGGCTTTTTTTCTTTTATTAGTCTTCGTAAATTGCCGAAAGCGAAGTATCTGAGAAGATTACGCTAATTGCTCTCGCAATAGTTTTTGCGGTCGGCAAAATCTTGAATTTAGGATGATTCTTGATTTCTTCTGGAATATCAATGGTATCTAAAACCGCCAATTCCTTAATTGGAGAATCTAGTAATCTCTTAAATGCAGGACCACTTAATACGCCGTGCGTACAGCAAGCGTAAACTTCTTTAGCGCCGTTTTTCATAAGCGCTTCTGCGCCTTGACAAATAGTGCCGGCAGTATCAATC
This sequence comes from Christensenellaceae bacterium, assembly GCA_045655215.1. Taxonomy (GTDB): domain Bacteria; phylum Bacillota; class Clostridia; order Christensenellales; family Borkfalkiaceae; genus UBA1259. The sequence goes on from JAZOOV010000151.1 coordinate 4,400, forward strand.
ATATCGTCTACCATCAAGCAAGTTTTTCCTTGAACGTCGCCAACTACGTTCATAACTTCTATTGCGTTAGCCTTTGGTCTACGTTTATCAACGATTGCAAGCGATGCGTTAACTCTAGTTGCAAAGTTTCTCGCTCTGCCAACGCTACCAACGTCTGGCGAAACAACCGTCCAATTTTCGTCCATTTTATTCTTGTAATATTTTGCAAGTAATGGAGCGCCGTATAGGTGATCCACTGGAATTTCAAAGAAACCTTGAATTTGCGCTGCGTGTAAATCCATAGTCATAACTCTATCTGCGCCTGCTACGGTTAGCATATCTGCCACTAATTTTGCCGTGATTGGATCTCTAGGACGAGCCTTTCTATCTTGACGAGCGTATCCAAAATATGGAATAACTGCAGTAATTCTACCAGCAGAAGCTCTTTTGCACGCGTCGATCATAATAAGCAATTCCATAAGGTTATCGTTTACAGGTGAAGAGGTCGATTGAATAATAAATACGTCCTTTCCTCTAACCGTTTGTGGAAGAGTTATACTGATTTCCCCGTCTGAAAACTTGCCAACTTCAGCCTCTGAAAGTGGAAGTTTGAGTTCTTTGGCAACGGCTTCAGCAAGAGGCCTATTGGAGTTGCCGCACAAAATTTCAATTTCGTTTCCGTGTGTAATCATAAATTTTTCTCCTAATGTAACTTTTTGTACATATAGCACCTAAATTATTTTAACCCAACTAACAAAATTAGTCAAGGGGTTTTCCCTTTTTACTTGCCAATTTATACGAAATTTATTTCGTATAACTAGTCTCTTCTAAACAAGTCCCTGGTGTAGACTTTCTCTCTAACGTCGTCTAAACAAGTGTCGTATCTATTGACGATAATAGCGCTTGATAATTCCTTAAACTTATCTAAATCGTTAATAACTTCGCTACCACAGAAGGTGGTTGCATTTTTTAGGTTTGGTTCGTAAATTATTAGTTTAACGCCCCTTGCCTTAAGCCTTTTCATAATGCCTTGAATACTGCTTTGACGGAAGTTATCGGAATTGGTTTTCATAGTCAATCTATAAACGCCGATAACGCAGTTCCCCTTCTCAGTCTTTTTGCGTCTGCCGTAGTTATCGTAGTATCCCGCTAAATGCAAAACTTGTTCTGCAATAAAATCTTTTCTAGTTCTATTACTTTCAACTATCGCCGACATTATGTTTTGTGGAACGTTAGCGTAGTTTGCTAAAAGTTGCTTGGTGTCTTTTGGCAAGCAATATCCACCATATCCAAACGACGGATTGTTATAATATTGCCCTATTCTTGGGTCTAAACATACGCCCTCTATTATTTGCTTAGCGTCTAATCCCCTAAGTTCAGCATAGGTATCGAGTTCGTTAAAATAGGAAACGCGAAGAGCTAAGTATGTATTAGCAAATAGTTTAACTGCCTCTGCTTCGGTAAAGCCCATAAGCAAGGTGTTGATATTTTCTTTAATTGCACCCTCTTTTAGTAAAGTCGCAAACTCGTTTGCCTTTTCAACAAGTCTAGGATTTTCCATATCCGTACCAACTATTATACGGCTTGGATATAGGTTATCGTACAAAGCCTTTGATTCTCTTAAAAACTCTGGGCTAAATATTATATTTTCGGTATTATATTTTTTTCTAACCGACTCGGTAAATCCTACTGGAATAGTAGATTTTATTACCATTGTCGCTTGTGGGTTAACGTCTAACACCTTTTCAATTATAGACTCTACTGCAGAAGTATCGAAAAAGTTCTTTTCAGTATCGTAATTGGTTGGAGTTGCTATTACCACAAAGTCAGCGTCTTTATACACGTCGTCAGTTTCTAATGTTGCCGTGAGGTTTAATTTCTTTTTAGCAAAAAATCTCTCTATATATTCGTCTTGAATAGGCGATTTTCTGTTGTTTATCATATCAACCTTTTCTTTAACGATGTCTACTGCTACAACAGAGTTATTTTGAGATAATAGCGTTGCCATAGATAGCCCTACGTAGCCAACGCCTGCGATTACAATTTTCATAACTTACCTTGTCTTTTCTAATTTGTGTATTTTCTAACCCTTTTCTCTTTACGCCCTATCTTTCCCCATTAAACTTACCACTAAGTCCTTAATCTTCTTCCTAAAGGCAATTATAAGTAGCGCTAGTAATAGAACTAGCGTTCCTATTAGAATTAGAATTGATTCTATACAATAGTATACAACAACCGAACACACTAATGCAAGCAAAGAAAGGATAGTATGCCACGGTTTTATTTTTAAATTAAAGGTTTTAGTTGCAAATAACAATCTTATGAGCGCTAAGATTAGAAATCCTAGTGATAGCGCCATGAGCCCACCTAATACTCCATAATACTTGGTTGCGAAATAACCTGCAACCACGTTAGTTGCTGCGGCTGACAAGGTGCTAAATAAAATAAACTTATTCTTTTTCTCAGCCATAAAGAAAGTGCCTACAAAACTCGCAAGTGAATTTGCAGCCGTTCCAATAATTGCTATTGGAATAAGCGCTTTTGCTTCAAAATACTTTTGGTCTATCATAAGCGGGAAGATGAGTTTAGAGAATATGCAGAAAAATGCCGTTCCCACCGTCACGCCCGTGATAATAACGTTAAGGCTGACTTGATAACTTTTATTTCTCTCTTCCTTTTCTTCAGTGCTAATTAAATACGCCGTTTCGTTCCACGCATACTGAATAACCGTCACTAAAAAAGTTATAAATACCGAAAATTTATTTGCTACTTCGTAAATTCCGTTTCCGTAGTCCCCTACGAATTGGTCGATTAAAACTTTAGTAAAGCCTGAAAGTAGCCAATAAGATATAGTGGAAACGCAAAGTGGAAGGGAAAATCTTAGCATTTGCTTTAGAATATCTTTCTTTAGAGAAGAAAATCTAAAGTGCCTAAATACGCCGACTCCAATCTCTATTATAAGCATTTGAACGATAATTCCACAAATTGCCGAAAGGTAAATGGACTTAACGTCCCAATTAAAGCCCACCATCAAAATTATATTGAGTGTTGCCGTGACTAAGGTAGACATTACCCCCGAGAATACGAACAACTTATTAGAAAGATGAACTCTAGCCGAGAAAGTAAAGATATAATTTATTCCGTAAACTAAGCCGTAAACTAGAACTAGTTCAAAGTACTCGAACTTAAAAAACAAGCGCAATAAAAAGAACATTGCAAAGTAGAGTACTATTCCCACGCTAGAAAATGCTAGGGCGTTGCTTACTATCTTATTTTTTTCCTTTTTACCGTCAAAATCAAAGGCAATCCTATACATCCCGTCCCACACTTGCAAAAAGGCAAGCGGAGCAATTAGGTTTATAAATGCAAAGGCAATGCCGTAGTTTCCGTACTGAACGGGATCAATTTCCGCAGTATAGAGTGGCAAGAGAAAAAAAGATATGAGTTTTGAAAGGGCGTTTCCTAAAAAGAAAACTAGCACCGTCTTAAATAATTGCTTAACCTTCATTTTCTTTTTGCCCTTCTTTAAGTTCTAACTCTAGTTTTCTTCTATCTTTTTCCTCGTTGCACAACCTACAAACGATAGCAAAAGTGACTATTACTAAAAATTTATTGTTTATAGACTCGGTTAGTCCGTTAATTAAAACCAAGCAAAATGCAACGAATATAATCTTGTGTGAGGAAAGTTTTAGATTTAGCCCTAAAATTGCCTTAAATAGCATAAATAGATAGATAATAACTGAAATTATTCCACCCTCTAGGGCTATTTCTAGTGCAAAGTTATGCGCTTCGTTAAGAATAACTGTTCCGCCCCAATCGGTCACGTAAGAAATCTCGTTGACTCTACCATAGCCAAATAAAGGCCTTTCGGCAATCATACCCCTAACGCTTTCCCATACGTCCGTTCTGTAGGTTAAATTAGCGTTTTTACCTAGTTTATCGGCAATTTGTTTCCAAATTTCCGTTTCAACTAAAAGCCCTGAAACGAGCAAGATATAAACGGCAACTATAACACCTAAAAATATCCATTTAGCAGGTCTTATTTTAATTATTAAAAGCAATAATACTACGCTTGCAAGGGCAACCACCTTTCCCGTTGCTCCCGACGCTATAAACATAGTTATAAGTGAAACTACTACGCCGATAACCCCCATAATAGTAAACTTAGACTTTTTCTCAAACCCCTTAAGTAGCATTATAAACATTGCTGGAAGTAAAAAGATATTAAGCGCGTTTTTTCCACCTATAAAGAAACTATCCGCAGTCTTTAAACTACTAATGAAAATGAACGGCAAGTTTACAACTGCAGTTGCAAATACTAGAATGCTTAATATTGTTAAAAGTTGACCATATAATTTAGACTGAATAAGCAAAAAGATTAGAATAAAACTCAAAATGCTTATTCCTATTCCGTAAG
>JAZOOV010000152.1:0-3178 GCA_045655215.1 Christensenellaceae bacterium
TAAATATCTTGTTATGAGAGTTTGGGAAAAGTATGACGAGTTAGAACTCGGCAACCGCTTAAACGAACTTCCACGACAAGTAAGAGAGTGGTTTTACGAATATTACGAATACGAGCCACCGTGTTTTCAATGGTTGTTTATCGCTTTCTTTGAACGCATTGAAGAGATGAAAAAACAAAATCAACCACGCCCTACCGACGTAAACTTTCAAAAACTTTTAGATAAGTATGACGAGATAGTTAAGCGTTTAGAGTGCACGGCAGAAGAGTTTTACAAAGAACGAATCGCAAAGCCTTACGTTGAAAAACGCAATAAACGCTATCAAAAATATCTTGACGAGAATTACGTTTTGGTTGTTGACGAGAACGATGCACGTCCTATAAAAGAACAACTTACAGCGTTTATGGAGCATTGTAAAAAGCTCGATAAAAAGTATAAAAATAAAGTTGTTACAGAAAATTTAAAAATTACGGAATAATTTCGGCGTTTTAACCGCTTGATTTATAGAGGGATAATTTCGCCAACATTGGGAGCATCTATTTAGGTGCTCCTTTTTAATTAGCGCAGGTAATGAACACTTGCGCTTTTTTTGTTTCCTAATGAACGGGATTTTTAGTTGGAAATCAGCCCTCGGCAGAGCGAACTGGCTACTTTGTAGCCTAGTGAGATATGGCTAAAGCCAAACGCTCAATAAAAACTGACAACGGTCAAAGGAGGTGAAAATTATAAGTTATCAGGTTATAAGAGTTCAAAAGTTTACAAAAAATTCGCTCGGAAAAATCGGTGCGGAAACCGAAAGGACAAGTAGGAACAACCGAAACCAAGATATAGACGTGGAAAGAACTCCGCTAAATCTATACTTCAAAAAGTCCACAAACGGTATGAACGCCGAATGGAAAAGTATCGCCACCAAAACAAACGCTACTTTTAAGGACACGAAAAAGTCGGTTGCTTTTGAAGGAATAATCGTAACGTCGGATAAAGCGTTCTTTGAAAAACTTGGTTACGTTCAAGGCGAACAGCCACCACCAAAAGTTTTAGAATTTTTTAACGACTGTTATAAATTCGTTCTTCGAGAAATTGGTTATCACAGCACGGACAAAAATATTTTGTCTGCCGTAATTCATTTTGACGAAACAACTCCGCACTTGCAACTTTACTACGTTCCGATAGTAGACCAAGGCAAAAAGAAAGTTTATGCAAAAGGTAGTGACGGCAAAGTGTTGCGAAACGAGAAAGGCTCTCCTATACAAGCAAAGGACGTTAATGGAAAAGGAATATACGAGTACAACACTCTCTCTTCCCCTAAAATATGTTCTTCTGACTTTTGGGAACAACGAGGCGGACAAGTTTCGTTTGGAAATTTACAAGACGATTTTTACGAGCAAGTTGCTTATCGCTATGGTTTAGACCGTGGCGAAATTGGAAGCAACAAAAAACACACAACTAAATACGAGTGGGAAATGAAAAAACTTGAAGAAAAGAAAAATACCCTTTCAAAAGAATTAAAACCTTTAGAAGAGTATTTGAAGGCGTTTGAAGATGCTATTAACGGAAAAAAGCCTTTCTTCAAGAGTGGACTTGAAAAACAAGTTGTTGGCTTAATTGCTAAATATAAACTGCTTGAAGAAGAAAAGAAAACCACCGATAAGGACAAAGAGTATCTTTTTAATGAACTAAGAAAATACGAAAAACAAATTCCCGAACTACAACAGCATAAGGAGTTTTTGAAGTTCTTATCTAAATACGCTCCCAATGAACTTGAAGAAGCAAAATTGGTTGCTAAACAGCGTGAAAGTCTTTCAAGAAAACCCACGAAGAAAAATTTTAATAATTTTATAAAATACTAATCAAAAACGCTTGCTTTATTCCAAAATTTAGGGTAGGATACAAAACCAAAAATCCTAATGAACGGGATAAATCCTTAATTAAAGAGTAAAGCAAGCCACAAAAACAAACCAAAAAAATTAAGGAGGAAAATTGTGGTTTATGGTTAAAGATTTACTAACAAACACAACGCATCTACAGAGATGTAGTTTATTGGTGTTCTGCCATCAGGAAAGAGAACATTGTATCCGCACAAATAAAAAATTAAGGAGAATTGAAAAGACATTATTTAGACGAATTTAACAAGGTGGAAATAAACCTTTCCACAAATGAAACGGAAAACTATCCGTTTGAAGCAGACCAAAGCACTATTTTAAGAGCCGCAAGCATACTTGCAAACAAAATTTTAGACTTCGCAAATAACGGCGGAGATATTAAAAACATAACGCCGAAAACACTTTTCGGCAACAAGGAGGAATTATGAAAAAGAAAGCAGTAATTTACGCAAGATTTAGTTCACACGCACAAACCGAGCAATCTATTGAAGGTCAACTACGTGAGTGCTATGATTTTGCAAAGCGAAACGACATTACTATTATCGCCGAATACATAGATAGAGCGTTAACGGGAACGTCAGACAAACGCCCACAGTTTCTTAAAATGATTGACGACAGCAAAAAGAAACATTTTGAGTACGTGTTAGTTTATCAATTAGACCGTTTTGCTCGTAATAGGTACGATAGCGCAAACTATAAGGCAAAGTTAAAGAAAAACGGCGTTAGAGTATTATCGGCAAAAGAAAACATTTCAGACGACGCAAGCGGAATACTTATCGAAGGCGTTTTAGAAAGTATGGCGGAGTATTACTCCGCCGAACTTTCACAAAAGACAAAGCGTGGCGTTAAGGAAAGTTTACTTAAAGGTAATTTTATTGGTGGCTACACCCTACTCGGTTATAATATCGTAAATAAAAAATGGGTAGTTAACCCTGAAGAAGCCGAAATCGTTAGAGATGTTTTCAATCGCTATCGTAACGGTGAAAAAGGAAAATCAATAGTTGATAGATTAAACAGTCAAGGCATTAAGCCTAAAAACGGAAAAGCGTTCACGATGACGGGAATTTGCCGTATGATTCGTAACGAAAAGTATATAGGAATTGTGTCGGTTGATGGCGTTACTTATCCCGACGTCGTTCCACCTATCGTTGACAAAAGATTATTTAAGGAGTGCAATTTGATTATGGATGGACACAAACATAGACAGCGTGAAGTTTACCACGAAAACCCATACATATTAAGTGGCAAAATGTACTGTGGGTATTGTGGCAACACTATCACTGCCGAAACGGGAA
>JAZOOV010000153.1:0-2626 GCA_045655215.1 Christensenellaceae bacterium
TACCTTTTTTTGCCGAAAAATTTAATGGTAGCATTTATAGCGTTTCGCTAATAGCGATCAGTGGAATTCAATCCTACTTAAAGATAACTTACTTTATTGTTGTTAGTTTAACGGCTTTAATGGGCGTTATAACGCTCGCTCTTCAAAACTGTCAATTAATTGTTTGGATAAAAAGTAAAAGGATAATTTCCTTAATTTTAGGCGTTTTATCCGTTTTGATTTTTATAATAAGCGCACAACCATATCCCGCCGTATTTGCGTTTGCATTTTTAATAATTAAGACCTTAATATTAATAAAAAGATAACGACACTAAAAGTGTCGCTGACGTGACGAGTCGTTTCTTGCCTATTTCTATACTTTCACTTATAATGCGTTTAGGCGAAACTAAAACGCTTAAGGAGAGTAAATAATTATGGAAAAGACGAGAAGAAATGCTTTGATTGTTGGTGTGAGTTTTTTTGTTTTATTTGTGTTGTGGACCGTGCTTGTTTGTTTTGTTGACGTTGACACAATAGGGCCAAAAAATTCGAGCGTGGGTTTTTCAACTATCAACGACTACTTTCATAGGCTTACTGGTGTGAATTTTTTTCTTTACACACTAACAGATTGGCTAGGGTTAATTCCAATATTGATTGCGTGCATATTTGCAATTTTTGGACTTATTCAACTAGTAAATCGCAAAAGTATAAGCAAGGTAGATTATAGTATTATTGCACTTGGGATATTTTATTTGGTTGTAATATCGGCGTACGTGTTTTTCGAGATTGTGTTTATTAATTATAGACCAACGTTGATTGACGGCTATCTTGAATCTTCTTATCCGTCGTCAACAACAATGCTTGTTATGTGTGTGATGCCAACTACAATAATGCAATTAAACAGACGAATAAAAAATAAAACCTTGAAAAAAATTGTTATAATTACGATTACATTTTTCACCACCTTTATGGTGATTGGAAGGATTATTTCAGGTGTTCATTGGATAACCGATATTATAGGTGGAATTTTATTTAGCACGGGTGTTGTCCTAATATATTTTGCAACTTCTAAATTATAAAGATTAACAAATTTTTGTTAATCTTTTTTTATATAATATACTAATGCTTAAAAATTCTAACGGCAAGAGCCGTCATATCGTCAAAGTGATTGCCGTTTGATAGGGAAATCGCTTTAGATAGTATTTGGTTTGTTAAAACTTGTGGGTTTTTAGCAGGAATTGTACGTAGAAAATCAATAACCTCACTAGAAGAGCCGAAAGCGTCGGAAATGCCGTCGGTTAAAAGTAAAATCATATCGCCGTCGTTAATTTTAGTTTGTGCAACCGACGGGGAGAGTTCTTCTAAAATTCCAAGTGGAAGAGTGTTGCCCTCAACTATTTTAACTGCACCGTCGTTAATGATAAAGCCGTATGGAGCGCCATACTTAATAAAATCTGCCGTTTTTTCTTTTAAGTTTATAACCGTCACGTCGAGAGCAGTAAAAGAGTCTTCGGTGTTGACGGACAAAAGATTATTTACTGTGCTTAAAATTAGTTTACTATTCATACCTGCCTTGTAAAAACTTTCTATTAAAGATAGGGAAACGGAAGAGATAGAATTTGCGTCCACGCCACTTCCCATGCCGTCGGATAGGGCAACTAAAAATTTCTCGTCGCTAATTCTAGTTATCGAGTGTGTGTCGCCAGAAACTATAGAGCCGTCTTTTATTGATTTTGAAAAACCGAACACAGCGTCGTACTCTACCTTTTTCTTAAACGATAGATATACCTTTTCTTGAGTAATGTTATTTTTTTCACATAAAATCATATTTGTTTTTAAGCATTTACTTATTGCGTTTGTCAGTTCGTCTAAAGAAAACTCTTTCATAGTTAAAATAAGCCCAACGCTTAGTCTATCTTGCTCGCCATAAATCAAAATTTCGCTAACCAAAAACCCTTTTTTTAATAGTTCTTCGTTAAGGATTTTTTCTAGGTTGTTTTGATATTTTAGTAGAGTTCCCGATTCTAATGCTAATCCCTTTAAAACTTCAGCAACGCCTTCCGTTTCCTTAGAAATTAACGCTCTACTTGACGATATATTCATACTTGAAACTCTATAACTTTTATACTCTGCAATAAATTTGTTTATAGCATATATTATATCGTTTGGGTGAATACAAACCTTGCTAATTTCGTTTGGCAAGTCGATTAAAGAAACTTTTTCCTTTGCTAAACCTATATCTATTAGTTTGTTTATGCCAATATTTTTAGTTTTTTCTTTGCTTTGGCATTTTTGATAAGACTCGCAGTTTTTACAAACGTTTTCCTTTATACTTTTACAAGTAGAATCCTTGATTTTATCTAGTGATAATTCATTTTTCTTGAAATAATTAAAGGCTTCTGCCATTTCCAAAAACACGCCGGATAATTCGTACAATTTATTTGAAAGCGTTAGCCTATTGCTATTTATTGCTTGCCGAATTATTTGCTTTTCTCTAAAGAGTGAAATTTTGTCTTTTAATTTATCAAGAGCCTTAGTTGGAACAATGCAAAAAGATATTAAACCGATTAAATCGGGGAGATAATTATAGGCAAAAGAAAATGTGTAAAGGTTAAATATTAAATTCAATAAAAAGTCGGCTATAAAA
>JAZOOV010000154.1:0-1841 GCA_045655215.1 Christensenellaceae bacterium
GATAACTTTGATTTATCGGTTGGGGTAAAGTTTTCAACTTACGCCGTGCCAATGATTATCGGTGAGATTAAAAGACTGCTTAGAGATGGCAATTCAATGCGAATTTCACGTTCTATTCGTGATACTGCGTATCAAGTGCTAAAGACAAGGGGCGAACTCGAAAAGGAAGATAAGGATGCAAGTTTAGAAAGCGTTGCCGTGCATATGAACGTTGCTTTAAGCGAAGTGGTTTACGCACTTGACGCTATAAGCGACACCGTTTCCCTTTACGACCCCGTGTATAATAAAAATGGGGACGAACTACTTTTAGTTGACCAGATAGGCGACCAAAAATGCACGGACGAGAGTTGGACGGAAAAGGTTGCCATAGAAAACGCTATGGTACGTCTTGCAGATAGGGAAAAGAAGATTATATATCTAAGGTATTATGAAGGTAAAACTCAAACGGAAATAAGCGAAGAAATAGGCATTTCTCAAGCACAAGTAAGCCGTTTAGAAAAAAACGCTTTGAGCGAAATTAAAAATAGAATAAGAGTGTAGTTAAAAAAGGTTGCAAATCGCAACCTTTTTTTAACGTTGTTTATTCTACTTAATAACAGTTTGTCCGCCCATAAATGGAACGAGAACTTCTGGAACGGTAATCGAGCCGTCTGCGTTTTGATATTGTTCAATAAGTGCAGGGAAAACTCTAGAAGTAGCGAGTCCCGAGCCGTTTAAGGTGTGCAAATATGCAGGTTTACCCGTCTTAGAATCACGATATTTTGTATTGTTTCTTCTTGCTTGGTAGTCGTTAGCGTTAGAAACCGAACTAACTTCCTTATATATGCCCATAGATGGAATCCAAACTTCGATATCGTAAGTTCTAGCCATACTAGCAGAGCAGTCGCCAGCAGCAAGTTTGCTGAGTCTAAAGTGAAGCCCTAATTTCTCCATAAGAGAGCAAGCCTTGTCAACTAATTCGTTAAACGCTTCCATACTCTTCTCTGGGTGAGCATATTGAACCATTTCCACCTTATTGAATTGGTGACCTCTAATCATACCGCGTTCTTCTGCTCTATAAGAACCTGCTTCCTTGCGATAGCAAGGGGTGTAAGCGAAAAACTTCATAGGAAGTTTAGATTCGTCAACGATTTCACCAGCGTAAAGGTTAACGAGCGCCGTTTCAGCAGTAGGAAGCATAAATCTATTTTTCTTTCTATCTTCGTCCACGTCTAGCCAATAAACTTCATCACTAAACTTAGGGAATTGACCTGCCCCGAAACCACAATTATAGCCGAGTTGGTGTGGTGGAAGAATAAATTCGTATCCGTCGTTTAAGTGCTCGGAAATAAAGAAATTTAGTAGTGCCCACTCAAGTCTAGCGCCGTCGCCACGATATAGCCAAAAACCACCACCTGAGAGTTTAGTTCCACGAGTGTAGTCGATAATGCCAAGTTTAGTGCAAAGGTCAACGTGGTTTTGAAGTGGGAAATCGAAAGAAGGTTTTTCGCCAACCACTTTAACTACTTGGTTGTTTTCCTTTTCGCCGTCAAGTAAGTCCTTGTCGGGAATATTAGGAATAACTGCTAAGAGATTGAAAACTTGTTCTTCAAGTTCTTTAGCCTTTTTGTCCCCTTCTGCAATCTTTTCGCCAAGTTCACGCATTTCAGCAAAGATATGGTCTACGGGTAGACCTTGTTTTTTTAATGCGGGAATAGAAGCGGAAACTTTATTTCTTTGCGCTTTTAATGCCTCTACTTCGGAGATGGCTTTTTTCTTTTGAGCGTCTAGTTCTAAAATGGTGTCGAAATCTGCGTCGTATCCCTTTCTCTTAAGTAAAAGGGTGACTTCTTCCTTTTCTT
>JAZOOV010000155.1:0-11889 GCA_045655215.1 Christensenellaceae bacterium
CTAATAACTCTATTAAATAAAATTGTGGTTGATTTTTAAAATTATATATGGGATAAACCTTATAATCTTGTAAAAATTCACACTCTTTCATTTCAGAGAACATAAAATCAACTTGCTTATTTACTCTTTCTATTTGCTCTTCGTTAGAATACGCACTTTGATATTCTACTTCAAATTTTTCAGAGGAGACAGATGGAGTCATTATTTTCTTTATATAAAGTATTCCAAATATAGCGCCTGTAATTATAACTAACGCTAGAGTAAGGGAAATTATTAAAACATTAACTTTTTTCTTCGTCATTTTCCTCCCCCCTTTTTCTTACATTATAACATAAAATAATTCTATGTCAATAGGCAACGCCACGACCAATCGGTCGTGGCGTTTTCTTTTTGCATTTAAGTATTTCTACTAAAAATAGTAAAACTCTCTTGTGGCTCAGAACCTGTTTTTATTTGATATGATAAGCCCTGATAACATTCTTTAGGAATTATCTTATTATATTCGCCAATTTTTTGAAGTACGTTTTCAGTAGAACAACCAACCTTTTTTTCGCCAACCTTTACGTAAAAAGGATCTTCTGTTAAACTATATATTTCTCCGTCTTTTTCATATCCCACTATGCAGTTTTGCCAACGATTTCTTATACCAAAATACAACTTTTTATCTTGGTAAGGGCTATTCGTTATTAAATTAGGTTGATTGGAGTCAAGCCCGTTAAAATGCGTTTTACTAAAAAAGTCTATCTCTTCATAAAAAGAAAATCCCGCCGCAAAAGTGGTAAATTTCTCTTCTCCATATTTACTCACTAAAACTTGCAACTGTCTAAATGAAAAATGAGTAAAATCATCGTAATCATCGACGAGTCCAGTTCCATAATTCTTATTTGAGCCAGGCGGGCGAAAAACTTTTAACTTATCTTCTATCATTACGCCGAGAACTTGTATATCTCTTCTTTCAAGATTTAACTCCTTAATCATTTCAATATTAGGATAATAATTCTTATAAAATTCCTTATCGGCATCAGAAATAAGTTCCGACGGCAAAGCATCAATGTCTGAAAAGCATAGTGGTGCATTGTCCCACTCGTTTTTTAATTTATCCTTAAATTCTTGACTATTAAAAACGTCGTAGACACCTAAAAGTTCAACTACGTAAAATTGTGGTTGATTATTAAAATTATACACGGGATATAATTTGTAATCTTGCAAAAACTCCGTCTCTTTTAATTCCCAAAAAACGTCGTCCATCTCTTTATTTAATCTTTCGAGATTCTCTTCTAAAGTATACGCGCTTTCATATTCAACCGTTTTGGTTGTATAAGGGCCTGGAGCATAACGTCTTGCTAAATAATATAGTATTCCATAACCTAAACCGAGCAAAATTATTAGGGCAAGAATTATAGAAATGATTATACGAAAACTTTTCTTCTTAAAAATTTTTGGCATTTTTCCTATCCCCTTTTTTAAATTGTATCATAAAAAAACTTTTTGTCAATAGGCAACGCCACGACCGATTGGTCGTGGCGTTTTCTTTTGTGTTTCTCTTGTTTTTCTTTTGTAAATTACTGACTTTTCTTTAGTAGACTAGTTTTCGTCGGTTGGCTCTAAACTCATTGCCTCGTCTGCCATTTCTTCTTCGTCAAGCGCTCTACAAAATTCTTCGAATACTTCTTCTAAAAGAGCGTTGTCTTCGATAGGAAGTAATTCTGCGTTATCTTCGTCATCTCCACTAACTTCAAAGATGATTAAGTCTTCTTCGCTCATTCCTTCGATTTCTTCAGCAGGCTCAAACGCTGAATACCATTTGCCCTTGTATTCGATAGTTCCTACTAAATAGAACTTTAATTTTCTTCCGTCGTCGGTAGAAATTTCTACGATATCTTCATCGTGTTCGCAATCGCAGTCGCAATCACAATCGCAGTCGTGGTCGTGAGTGCAAGTGCATTCCTTTTCTTCTTCGCATCCACAAGTGCACTTTTTATCTTCTTTCATTTTTATTTCTCCTTTATTTTTTACCTTTATTTATTTGGTTAAGATATCCTTGTAAAATGGTGGCTGCCGCTAAACTATCCACCACGCTCTTTCTCTCTTCTCTACTCTTGCCTTGACTTATCAAAACTTCTTCTGCTTCGCAAGTGGAACAGCGCTCATCCACCGAGATAATTTCTATCCCCAAAAGTTCAGTAAGTTTATCAATAAAAAACCTTGCTTTTCCCGTTTGAACTGAATCGCTTCCGTCAAAGTTAACGGGCAAACCACACACCATTTTGGTTATGCCCTTTTCCTTAACCACGCTCTCCATCTTGGCTAAATCGGTTTTAAGGTTTTTTCTATGATAGGTTTCTACCGGCAGAGAATAAGAATTAAACGGGTCTGAAACGGCAATTCCTATCCTTTTATCGCCTATATCTAAGCATAAATATCTTTCCACAATTTTATTATATCACTTTTTTTAACTTTTTACAATAAAAAAGAGCGAGTTTTTCTCGCTCTTAAATATTTTGATTACACAAGATACGCATACCCTAACGCAGTCAAACAGCCGTATCCCACTGCTACTAAAACTATAGCAAGAACAATTGATAGCACATATCCCTTTACCCAACCTATTAAAAAGGTTTTTATTGCGCTTTCTTTACCTACGTACATACATATACCTATTAACAAACCTAACAATCCTAATAAAAGCCCCAACCAAAAGCCTACGCTTCCTTTATCTTCGTAAACTTCTTTAACGGGATTTTTGACAGGATATTTACTTAATTCTCCACCACAATACTTGCACCATTCCACGCCGTCTGGGTTATATTTACCACAACTCTTGCAATACATAACTTTCTCCTTTTCCTTAGTTTTTTAATATTATATACCAAATTTTTTGGTAAGTCAATTATTTAACCAAAAATATTGGTAAAATAATATTATGAAAGAAATGAATTTTGCAAAGAACCTAAAGGCGTTAAGAGTAGCATCAAAACTAACTCAAAATCAACTTGCAAAACTATTAGAC
Organism: Christensenellaceae bacterium; assembly: GCA_045655215.1. Lineage (GTDB taxonomy): Bacteria > Bacillota > Clostridia > Christensenellales > Borkfalkiaceae > UBA1259. Next base: position 3,011 of record JAZOOV010000155.1, read on the forward strand.
GTTGACCAGCGCACCGTAAGTGCTTGGGAAAAGAAGATTTGCGAGCCTGATTTTAACACGCTAAAAAAAATATGCGAGATTTTTGACGAAGATTATAACGGACTTTTATCCTAGAATTAAAAAAGAGCAAGTTTCCCTTGCTCTTTTTTTCTAATAAGTGCCATATAATAACATTAAACAACTTGGCAATAGACCGATTAAAACGCCTAAAACTACGCCCAAGATTATTGAACCGATAAAACCTTTCACCCAACCTTTAATAAAGGTGTCTTTTTCATAAGGCTTTGTGTATAGGCATATACCAATAATTAAACCGATTAATCCCACGAAAAAGCCGAGTATTATACCGATAACGTCTTTACTTTCGCCAATATTTTGTCTTGGCTCTCTATTTGCGTTAGGGGTGGGCTCGGTTTTCACTTCTTCAGTATATCCACAATTTGGGCAAGTGCCATTTTCTTCTGGAAGTTCCGTTCCACACTTTTTACAAAACATTTTTAACTTTCTCCTTTTTTTCGTCAAAGCACGACAAATTTTTTTTATATTTTAGCAAAGTTTTGTTTTTTTGTCAATGTTGTTTCATACTTATTATACGTTTATTAGGTAAAAAAAGAAAACTCGGCTTATTATAAGCCGAGTTTCACTTCATTTATTTGCTTGATTTTTGCTTAGAACTCTTAGTTAGTTCTTGGGCTTTTTGCATTACTTGTTCTTGTCCTTCTCTAACGGCTTGTCTTGCCTTAACTGAGTTAGAAGCAATAAGCGCACCGCCAATCATTCCTAATGCAATACCCCACATAAACTTGTCGAACATAATATTTCCCCCTTTTATAAGGTAGTATGGTCGATTTTTGTCAGTTTATGCACTTATGCGTTCTTTTTTGCGCGATAATCTTCGATAGCCTTTTTAATTGCTTCTTCTGCTAATACCGAGCAGTGAATTTTTTGTGATGGAAGTCCACCAAGCGTTTCTATTACTTGCTTGTTGGTCACTTTAAGAGCGTCTTCTATAGTCATACCCTTTATCATTTCGGTTGCAGTTGAACTTGTTGCGATTGCCGCTGCGCATCCAAAGGTTTTAAACTTTGCATCTACTATAACGTCGTTTTCAATTTTAAGTGAAATTTGCATTATATCTCCACAAGATGCGTTTCCAACCGTTCCCACTCCGTCTGCATTTTCTATTTCACCAACGTTTTTAGGATTTCTAAACGTTTCCATTACCTTGTCGTTATACATTTTTTATCTCTCCTTCCTCAAGTTTGAATAGTGGCGACATTTCTCTAAGCCTACTAACAGCGCTTTTCAACTCGTCTACCGCATAGTCAATTTCTTCTAAAGTATTGTGTTTTCCAAACGAAAATCTAATAGATCCGTGCGCTAACGCTTCGGGAAGTCCCAAAGATAGTAGCACGTGTGAAGGCTCTAGTGAGCCTGACGAACAAGCCGAACCAGACGATACGGCTATTCCCGCTAAATCTAGGCTAAATAGTATTGATTCGCCCTCGATATAATCAAACGAAAAGTCTGCGTTTGCAGGCAATCTCTTAGCGCCGTCCTTTGGTCCGTTTAACTTAATATATGGAATTTCGTTTAGCACTCTTTCAATAAATCTATCTCTTAAAGCGCTAACGTATTTTGCATTTTTTTCTAAATCACGGTCGGCAATCTTAAATGCTTCGTAAAAGCCCACGATTCCCGCAACGTTAGTAGTTCCGCCACGCTTAGTTCTCTCTTGGTGTCCACCCGTGATTATACTTTCTATTCTAAGTCCGTTTCTAATATATAGCGCACCAACGCCCTTAGGTCCGTAAATTTTATGAGAACTCATACTCATTAAATCTACACCTAACTCTTTTACGTCAATCTTAAGAACGCCTGCCGCTTGAACTGCGTCAGTAAAACAAACTGCACCAACAGAGTGCGCAATCTCTGCGATTTCTTTTATAGGCTCGATAGTTCCCACTTCGTTATTTGCGAGCATACAACCTACGAAAATGGTGTCTTTATCCACTATGCTCTTTAGATGCTCTAGGTCAACAAACCCTTCGCTATCCACCTTCATATAAGAAATCTTAAAACCTTCCTTTTCAAGTGCTTTTGCCGTCGCCAACATTGCTGCGTGCTCTATAGGGCTTATGATTATATGATTGCCCTTATCCTTGAACGCTTTTGCAACTCCACGCAAAGCCCAGTTATCGCTTTCCGTTCCACCCGAAGTAAAGTATAATTCGCTAGGTTTACAATTTATAATTTTTGCAATTCCGTCACGCGCCTCGTCAACTGCTTTCATGGCTTGTCTACCAAACTCGTGTTGGCTATTTGGGTTTCCAAAAGTCCCCGTCAAATAGTTTAGCATTGCTTTTGCAGACTCTTCGCATACGGGAGTCGTTGCCGCGTGGTCAAAATATATCGGTGTTTTTACCATCTATTTATTCCTTTTTCTAGGTTTAACCTTTGTGTTTATTCTTTTTTTATTATATATCTTATATTTTATTTTGTCAAAGTAAATATGCCCCGAAAATCTTTTTTCGGGGGTTTTTTTATTTTACTTTTTGCTTTTGCCAAATTGCTTGCTTTTTATAAAAAGTTTTTTCCTTCTCTAGCCCTAAAAAATTCTTCAATTTTTTTGCTTTCTTGGCTCTTTTCTATATTCTCTTCACTTTTAATGCTATCTTTAAGTATGCTTTTAAGCAGTTCGTTTTCCTTTTTTAACTCGATAAAAGTTCTTTCAAACAGCCTATTTATTTCCCTTTTTAGCCTTTCTACTTGGAAGGCGTTCTTCTCTTTTTCCATCTCGATTTTAGGTTTAAGAGATGGGTTTTCACTCTCAATTTGCCTAGCAATTTCTCTTAGCACGTTAGGCTTATTTTTTAACATACTCCTATACTTATTTTGATAGCGCAAGGCTAATTTTTGGTCGCCATTAGAGAGTTCTAAAACGGCTTTTCTAATAGATTTACCCATAGCCTTTTTTGTTAGAAGTTCTTTAGCAAAACGCCTTTCTTCTTCTAAAGAAAACTCCACCTTTTTTTCCACCGTTATCTTCTCGCCGTTTAGGTAAATAGAAGAAAACGCTTTGTCAATATTTCCCCTTTTTGCAATGGTGTAGTAAAGGTTTCTAATCGTGCCCTTTGCCTTTTTGGTTTTACTTGCATATCCCGAAAAAATATCCGTTAATTTTTTGCCTTTATTTTCGCTTAAATATTCTATTAGCCCCAAAACGTCACGCTCTTTAAATCCGTATAATTTTTCCATAAATTTCTCCTTTAACTTTTCTTTTTGTGGTTATTGACATAATAAAGTAAAATTATACGTATATATTAATTAAATGTATTATTATTTTTCTTCTTCCTTTCCTGCAGTTATAAAGATAAACGGCGTGTATTTTGGGGAAATTTTTAATTCGGTAAAGTTTATCAACCTTGAGTCTGAGCAAAATTTTATTGAAATTTGCTCGCTTGACTCTACCCAAAAATCTATAAATCTACTACTTGATTCTAACAATTTTAATATAAATAATCCCCTAGTTTCTATAACCGACCTTAAGGGTGGATATTTATTTAAGTTCTTAAAAACTTACACTTTTGAAGAATTTTTATCCTATAAGCAGTCTAGATTTTCTCATGCCCAACTAACTGCCTTTTGTGACGGAAAAAATAAACTTTCCATAGAATCGGCAAGCGATTTTCACGTAGAAAATATAGACTTTTATTTTTCTAGCGTAGAGTTTGTAGAGTTAAATAGTAGCCTCGTTTTAGCCGTCTTTTTCGGCGAAAAAACTCTTGTTTTAGGCTATAAAATAGACGATAAAATTACTAAAATTTACTCTTCTATTTGCGACGATTTTTTAAGTGATTCTCTAACCCTAAAGACCAATTTTTTAGATATGGCAAAGCACTCGCTATCAAAGTCAATAAGGATAGAAAAGGACAAAATAGTGGAAAAGGATATAAATCTAACGGCAAAGAAAAATCTTTTAGCCACCAAAATAAACGAACAACTTATTCCATACGCCTTTTTGGAAGAATTTCTAGTAAAGGGGGAATATTCACAATATCTAGGCGAAAATATAAAAGAAAACGCCGACAAACTAACTAGTTTTTTAGGTAGTTTTATCGGCGTGATGCCTCCTCCCTTTTTTAGAAGTTCCGAAGAAGTTGGACTAATATACAAAAAAGGCGAAAATTCATATTACACTGATTATTATACTTTTAAGGTTAGTGGTGGAAAGATAGTAGGTCTAACCAAAACCGACTAGCAATCGCAAACCTTAATGTTTTTAATGTCTTCAAGTAGAAGTTGTAAAAACGCTTCTCTATCAAGGTCTGTCACCATTAAAACGTTGCCAACCCCGTCAAAATCGACGAAAGTTTTGCCAGGAGTTTCCACTAAATCAACGGTCACGCTAACTCTAGCAAAAGTAAACATTTTAGGATATACTAGGGCAAATAACGCTAGCGTGTCGTTAGTTGCAACGCGTTTATCTGGGTAGCCAGGCTCCCAATACTTAGAATAACTTTGCGCCAAAACTTCACCTGCCCTATTGATTTTAGCAAGCCCCGTGACGAACTCTTCGTTCAAGTGGGCTTTTCTTCTACCTACGTCTGACGGAATCATAACTAGTGGAATTTTACTATCCAAAACGATTTTGAAAGCCTCAGGGTCAGACGAAATGTTAAAAGAAACGTGGTCGGGATAATCGGGGTGACCAAATGGAGAACCACCCATAAATACGATTTTTGGAATTTTTTCTATAACTTCGGGGTAGGTTTTTAGTAGATGGCCGATATTAGTTTGTGGGCCTAGAATTATAGGCACGATATCTCCGTCCCCTTCCATAATGACCTTGCGCATAGCCTCAACCCCGCCAATTTCAAGCAGTTTTGTTTTGGCTTTGGTTGGTGGCACGTATCCACCTAAGCCTTCCTTTTGGTGAATAAACTCTGCGTTTATACTCTCCCTTTCCATAGCCTTTTCCTTGCCCTTGGCTACGGGAACATCTATTCCACAAATATCCATTAAATGAAGTAAATTTCTAGTGGTTTTCTCTAGCGTGGTATTCCCAACTACGCTAGTTAATAGTTTAATATCTATGTTCTCTTCAAAAAATGCGTAAAGTAGACACGCCTCGTCGTCTACGCCAGGATCGGTGTCGATTATAACCTTTTGAACGCTTAGATTATCTCTATATAAATTCTTGTCAAACTTCATGCGTTTTGCCCCCTTTTATTTATTATATCACCTAACTAGAAAAATTTCCATACTTTTTTTATTTTCCCTATTTTTAGGTAAAATTTAAGAAAGTATTGGCGTTTTCTTCTATCATATGCTATAATCTTTTTATGAAAAATTTTGAGTTTAACTATTCTAAATATTTCAAGTGCATATCTAGTCGTTGCGAGCATAATTGTTGCTTAAATTGGGATATTTCAATAGATAATAAAACTTATAAAAAGTATTTAGAATATGCTAAAAGCGATATTAAATTTATAGAAAATAAAACCTTTTCTAAAAAAGGCTTTGTAATGGATTGTTCTTTGCGTTGCCCTTTTTTAGAAGAAGACAACCTTTGCTATATTATAAAAAAATACGGCGAAAAGGACCTTTCTACGACTTGTAAAACTCACCCTAGATTTAAAAACTTTTTTACTAGCATCACCGAAACAGGCTTGGGGCTATACTGCGAAGAAGCCTCAAAAATAATTCTTTCTCTTAAGCCTAAAATGAAAACTATTCTCGTTAGTGATAGGGGCGCTAATAACCTCCTTTCCCCTTTTGAGAAAAAGGTTTTTGCGTTTAGAAACAGGGCGCTAAAAATTATTCAAGATAGAAAAATTAGTACGGAAGAAAAACTTATTAAACTAACTGCTCTACATAATATAGATTTAGATAAACTATCTTTTAAGTCTTGGATAAAAGAGTTATCTTCACTAGAGAGATTAGATAAAAAAGCAGACGAAATTTTTGATAAACTTTTAACTAAAGACGGTTTTTCGCCGATAGACAATGGCTTTTCAAGAGAGTTTGAACAACTTTTAGCCTACCTAACCTATCGTCACCTATCACGCGCGATTGATAATTTAGATTTAAGAGTTAGGCTTGCCTTTGTTATCTTAGCTTTTAAGATAATTTTGGATATTTTTAATTTAGGGAATAAAGACTTTTCTTCCCTAGTAGAGTCGTGTAGAGTTTTCTCTGCCGAAATAGAGTGCTCCGACCAAAATATTTTTGCGATCTTAAATAAAATAGAAAGTTTAGTTAGCTTTATAAATTAAAAGAAAAACTCCCCACTTTTATCTAAAGTGGGGAGTTAAATTTTACTATTTTCTATTTAACTACTCTAATAGAAGAAACCTTTAGGGTTTGATTGTTTGCGATAACTGAAGGAACTGAAATGGTGTAGTGGTTATACCAATTTAGTTGTTGCTTATCTTCTTCCGTTTCAAAAAGATTGCTAATTTCTTCTTCGTTAAAGTCTTCTTCTAAAACGCAGTTGAACTTTAAGCCAAAATCTTCGTTAGGCTTAGTTTCGTCGTATTCACCCGTATAGTAAACTTCGTAGTTAACGTAGTTGTCTGCACTTTCAAAAATTTCGGCAATAGCGTCAAAAAGATTAGAAACAACGGCGTCGTTTAAGTCTACCTTACCGAAAATACAAACTTTACCTTCTAGAGAATTGTTTGCAGAAGTTGGCATAAACCAAGTTCCCCTACTAGAGTTTCTAGAGTTGCTTGAAGTAATTAATCCACTATCGCAAGCGTAATAACTACGCCATACGCCAATTGAACCCCTTTCTACTTTAAGGTTAGAACCACTTACGCCGTTCTTTTCAAATTCGCCGTAAATTTCAGGCAAGATAACCTTTACAATGTTTCCGTTTTCGTCATACTTTAAATCACCCATCATATATTGGGTTTTGTTGGTATCGGCAAACTTATAAACAAGCATATTGTCGTAATCTTTATTTTCAACGTTCTTTTTAATAGCGTCAACCGTTTGTGGCGCTAAGTGACGATAAAGTTCTACCGTCATAGTAGAGTCTTCTGCCGAATACATTGCTTCGGTGTCGTAGTTGTAAATATCGAACTTAACTTCTAGTTTAACGATATCTTCGCAAGCAGTAAAGCATAGGCTACTAACAACTAGCATTACAACTGCAACTATATTGATAATAATTTTTTTGATTTTCATATACTTCTCCAATTCTTTATTACTTATTTATTTTACTAATTATTTTAAGTATTGTCAATAATTTGATAAGAAAATCAACTCTTTTTTTGTTTTCCTTCCAACTTTAGTTAGAAATTGTATAAAAAAAGGATAACCTTGTTTGATAGTTATCCTTTTATTAAATATGTTTTTCTCTATGCTACTGCCTTATCGCTAAAGTAATCTTGCGCAATACTAGAAACTTTAACTTGAGCAATACCCACGTTGATTAACGTAATTAGTAGCGTAACGCATAATATTCTATCTATTCCCAATAAGAATAACGAGCCTAAAACAGCACCACCATTCCATAGAGAATGTAACGCAATAGAAAGTAAAAGCGCTAGGGTAGAACGCCAAACTATATCTTGTTTTTGACTATAATTTTTACCTTTTAAGAAAACATAAATAGCACTAAAAATACCCGTATAATAGTGGTGACCACCAAAGAAATCTCCCAAACTTCTAACACAAATAGTTACAATAGATTCTGGAATTATTTTATCACTATCAGCCCCCACGTTAATTGCATAACACAAGTTTTCAAAGAAAGCAAATCCCGCACCGATTGAAAAGCCAATTAAAAGTCCCGTAAGAATATTATCAGGTTTAATCTTTTTTACAAAATACACAACCATAATCGCCTTACAAATCTCTTCAATAATAGGAGCGACTACGACAGTTTGAACAACTTCACCGCCTCCTAGGAAAACAAGATCCATAACAATAGTAATTAACAAAGACCAAACGCCACCCAGCATAAATATTTTTAGGACGTCTATAATGGACATGTTTCTACTAAAGTTTGATTCAAACAAAAATAAAAGTAGTGGAAGTGTAGATAGTAACGCGGCACACAAAACAAATGGTGGCAAAAGCCCTACCGCTGCACAGCCTAGCGTTATGATAGTACATAACAACATAAAGAAAAAGACTCTCATATAAAGCCAAGGCGCTTGCACTCCCAAAACTTGATGTCCCATTTTGTCCTTAAACATGCCTTGCGTTATAGTCATTTCAAGGTCTTCTTTTGTGCGCTTTTTTAAAATGTTTTTTGTAAGAAACTTTTCATTGTAGGTCTCTACGTACTCTACGCCAAAAAGTCTACCAATTGCTTCTTTCATCCTTCTCGTATTCAAGAAGTCTGAAAATTTAAATTTATTGTATTCTTCCTTTTTCTCGTTACTCTCTTGTTCTAGTACAAGCAACTGACCACTCTCTTCTGTCGACGTTTCAATAACCGTTGCACAAGTTTCGTCTAAAACTTTAGGTTCAAGAATATCGGTCAACGAGCAACCAAATATTTCTCTAAGCCTATCTATATTGTCATAGTCTGGCATTCCTAAGCCTCTTTCCCATTTACTAATAGTTTGTGGCTCTACGAAAAGCATCTCTGCAAGTTTTGATTGCGAAAGATTTAGTTTTTTTCTTTCTTTTTTTATAAATTCACCTGTTCTTCTAGCGTCCATCTTAACCTCTCCTTTTTCGCTATAAACATTTTAACAAAAAAATGATAACTTGTAAACAAACTATTAGTTTAGAGTTTCCTTATGTAACCTAAACTTTAAGTTTAGTTAAGTAAAAATTATATAAAATTGTATATTTTCCATGCATTTTTACGTGTTTTTTACGTAATACTTTATATTATGTTACAATACGTAACATTT
>JAZOOV010000156.1:0-5286 GCA_045655215.1 Christensenellaceae bacterium
CTATTAAAATAAACGGCTTCTTTGATGAGAACGTCAAGCGAAACGCAAAAAACGGCTTTGTTACAAGCATTGAATGTATTCAAATGCAACTTGGCGAGCCAGATGAAAAGGGTAGGCGTAGACCTATTCCTATTGAAAATAGTAATTTCACTATGGACGTTGACGTTGTTGTTATGGCAATAGGAACTTCGCCAAATCCGCTTATTAAAGAAACGACTAAGGACTTAGAAGTTAACAAATGGGGCGGAATTGTTATTGATGAAAATGGTCTTACTTCAATTCCCGGCGTATATGCTGGTGGAGACGCTACTTCGGGCTCGGCAACGGTAATTACCGCTATGGGCGCTGGTAAAAAATCGGCGAAAGCGATTGACGAATATTTAAAAAACAAAAAATAAAAGGTGTAAATATGGTTAAAGTTGATATTATTTCAGGATTTTTAGGTGCGGGAAAAACTACTCTTATTAAAAAGTTATTTTCTTCTTGCTTTACAAAAGAAAAAGTCGCTTTAATAGAAAATGAATTTGGCGAAATAGGAATTGACGGTGCTTTCTTAAAAGAAAGTGGAATAAATATTAAAGAAATCAATTCGGGTTGCATTTGCTGTTCACTTGTTGGTAATTTTGAAAAATCTCTCGTTGAACTTATTGAAACTTATTCGCCTGATAGAATTATTATCGAGCCTTCGGGAGTTGGTAAACTTTCTGACATTGTGTCTGCGTGCGAAAGGGCTGAGGCTGATATTAAAATAAATATCGTATGTACCGTTGTAGACGGTGGCAAATGTAAAATGTATCTTAAAAACTTTGGCGAGTTTTATATAGACCAAATTCAAGAAGCAAATACTATCGTTTTATCTAAAACTGATAAATTAACTGAAACGCAAATTATAACCGCTTGTGAACTTATTAAAAATTACAATCCAACGGTTACGATAATTACTACGCCTATCACTCAACTTGACGGCGAACTGCTTTTAGAAAATTTAGAAGACAACGTTTCTTTAGTTGATATGCTTATTGAAGAAGTTAAAAAGAATAATTCACGTCATCATCATCACGACCACGAGTGCTGTTGTCACGACCACGAGCATGAAGACGACCACGAGTGTCATTGTCACGACCACGAGCATGAAGACGACCACGAGTGTTGTTGCTACGACCATGAGCATGAAGACGACCACGAGTGTTGTTGCCACGACCATGAGCATGAAGATGGCCACGAGTGTTGTTGTCATCACCATCACCACGATGCTGACGAAGTGTTTAGTAGTTGGGGCGTTGAAACGCCTATTTCATATTCAAAAGAGCAACTCGAAGATATATTACAGCAATTAACTACTGAAAAATACGGCGTAATATTGCGTTCAAAAGGCGTAGTTAAGGGCAGTGATATTGATAAATGGTATTATTTTGATTTTGTTGCTGGCGATTATGAAATAAGAGAAGGTAATCCCGATATTATAGGTAAACTTTGTGTTATCGGTAGCAAAATTGACAAAGAAAAAATAAGTCAATTGTTTTTAAGGAGATAATATGGCTGGTATTCCCGTAGTTTATATAAGGGGGCTTTTGGAAAGCGGAAAAACAACGTTTTTGCAAGACGCTATTATAAAGGGCGATTTTGGAGACGTGGGCAAGTCACTTATATTAGCCTTAGAGCAAGGCGAAATTGAATACGATATTGAACTTTTAAAAAAATACAAGTCAAACGTAGTATATATTGAAAGCAAAGAAGATTTTAACAAAGAAAATATTGCTAATATTGTAAGAGAAAATAAACCAGACGTTATATTTTTAGAAAGTAACGAAATGTGGAATATGGAAAGTATAGAGTTTCCATCATATTTTGACTTTCAGCAAGTTATGTGTATGATAGACGGCACTACTTTTGCAACTTATCTAAACAATATGCGTCAAAAGTTTGTTGATATGATAAAGGGTAGTGATATAGTTTTAATAAATAGGTGCAAGCCTACGAGTGAAACTTCTTCATTTAAGCGTAACGTTAAAATGATAAATGCTAATTGTACGCCTATTGCCATTGATGAAAACGGCAACGTTTTAAATCTTGAAAGCGACTTGCCTTTTGATTTAAAGGGGGAAATTATAAAGTTAGATTTATCGCAGTTTGGCGCTTGGTATATTGATACTTTTGACCAAAAAGATAGATATAACAATAGGGTTGTAGAATTTGATTGTATGGCTGTATTTGATAAAAAACTACCGCCAAAATCTTTTATTGCAGGAAGACTTGCAATGACGTGTTGCGTTGACGATATTCAACTAATAGGGCATTTATGCGCATACACAGGTAGCGTTAAATTAAAAAATCAAAGTTGGATTCATTTAAAAGCAAGAATTCACTATTTAAATTTTAGGGGAAGTAGTGAAGAACAAGTAGTTTTAGAGTTAATATCTTTAAACGAAATTGCCGAGCCTAAAAAAGAAGAAATATTAGTAACGTTAAATTAAATAAAAAACGACCTAAAGTTAGTGAGTGTTCGTTAAATATTTAAAGGAGTTTTTAAAAAAATAGTAGATATTGACACTTTTTTAAGTGTGGTATATAATAAAATAATGGAGAAATTATGGAATTTTATTTTTTAGGAACGTGTGCTGGAACAGAGCCTATTGAAGGTAGAAATCACTCTTCGTTTGCGATTAAAAAAGACGAAAACGTTTATATCTTCGATGCGGGTGAAAACTGCTCAAGAACAGCACACTTAATGGGGCTTGACCTATTAAGTATTAAAGCAATCTTTATATCGCACACGCATATGGACCACGTTGGAGGGTTAGCAAACCTTTTATGGCAAATAAGAAAGATTTCAAGGCTTAAAAAGACCAAGCCTAAAAGCGAAAACATAAATATATATATTCCAAATCTTGAAACGTACGAAGGAATTTGGAAAATATTGAAAAATACTGAACACAACTTTGCTATTGATTATAAAATGACTGCTAATAAGGTTAACGACGGGGTAATTTTTGATGATGGAGAAATTAAGGTTACGGCTTTTCATAATCATCATATACAACGCAACGAAGACGTTTTAAATTGGCTATCTTTTTCGTATAGAATAGAGTGCGAGGGAAAGCGTGTCGTTTATTCGGGCGATATTTTTAATTGTACCGAGTTAGACGTGGCTATCGGTGACTATGCCGATATGCTCATTATTGAAACGGGGCATAACGGAGTAGATAAAATATACGAGTATATAAAGGACAAAAACGTTGACAAAATTTGCTTTACTCATCACGGGAGAGAGATTATAAACTATCCCGAGCAATCTGAAAAGAAAGTAAATGAATATTTTGGCGAGAAAGGTCAAATTGTAGGAGATAGAACGATTATTAGGATATAAAATGAAAATAGCATTTATTTGTGATACACACGTACCAAACGGAGAAAATTCTCCTCAATACGCATTTCTTTTAAGGGCGATAGAGCGTATAAAAGAAGATAATATCGACAAGGTTATTCACCTTGGCGACGTTACTGCGTTCGGCGAAAAAGAGGGATTTGAACAATATTTAAGGCTTACCAGCGGTTTAAAAGGAAGTAGTTATCTTTTAGGCAATTCTGACGTTCGTGATGAAAGAACGAAAGATTATATATTATCTATGGCAAAGCCGTTAGAATTTATTGAAGGCGGAAAAACTTTTTTAGGCATAAATACCCCTTTTAGAACTTTGACTGAGCAAGAAAGCGAAAAGATTTTAGCCTTAAAAGACGGAGACGTGTTAATGATGCACCACTCTCCATTATCTTTGTTAGAAGAAGACAAAAAGTTTTTTGATATCGTTTTAGAAAGTAAAAAATTGACCGTAATTCACGCTCACACGCATAAAAAATCTGATACGATATATAAAAATAGTAGAATAATAAGTTTAAGGGCATTAGACCCCGATAAATCGGTTGGCGATTATTCTTGCATAAATTATTTAGATTTAAGTCAAGCAGAAATTTCGCCACAAGAAGTTGTTTTTAGTGAGAAAGTAGAAGTTTTAATTGATATAAAAAATCACTTTGGTATATCGTGCGTTGATAACGTTAACGACTTAACTTATGCACTTGAAAACGGAATTAAAGCAGTAGAACTAAGGTGCAATTCGGCGGGTTGGGAGCCTGATTATACGCTTATACCTTTGATTGAAAAATGGCGTAAAAAAACAAATGGTTATTTGTCTATACATATGCCGAATTTAAAATTTGACGGAGAAAATATTATAGGTGAACAAGAGTGGCAAAAAGCCGTAGAGTATGCCGTAAAAATAAATGCTAACGGACTTACTATGCACCCACCTAAAATTAAAAAACCCGAGTTAAGCAAGCAATTGTTTGATAAATTCGTTTCTCTTTACGTTTATGCAGTTCAAAACGTTAATTCAACCGTTAATATTGGTATAGAAAACATACATAAATCAAAAAACGAAAGTGATAAAGATTTTTCTCTTTTAGGCTTTGGTTATACTCCTGATGACGTTAACGAGTTGATAGACGCTATTAACGAAAGAGTAGGTAAAGAAAGGGTAGGAAGCGTTTTAGACGTGGGGCATGCAAGAAACAATGGCAAACTTTCATCTATTTATCCTATTAGCAGATGGTATGAACTTATGGGTAAAAAAATAGTTGCCTACCACGTGCATCAAGTGTATAAAATAGCCGATGGCTTAAAGAACCATAACGCAATAGAGGGGTGGTTTGGTCCGTTGATTTCTTATGCGTCTTTCTTTTATTGCTGGAGGAAAGAAATTATAAATAAGTGTCCGATATTTTTAGAAGTAAAGGGCGCAGAGAATTATCAAAAGAGCATAGTTGCATTTGAAAAATTGATAGAAAAAAAGACTTGATTAGTCGCATCTTTCTTATCAAATGGGGACAAATAAATAAATTCTTGCGCATTTGAAAATTTCACTAGTTTAACAAGTATATATTATAATGGAACAACGGCACAATGGGAAAGTATAAGTAAAGGCTCTTCTTGGGCGAATAGCGTAGTTGCAACAATATATTGTTCAAATGGAAATATAAGTATTTAAAAAAGTAAGGCGGGCAATTTTGCCCGCCTTATCTTAAATTGTGTTATTTTTTGTCTTATAGGTAAATATGCTAAAATTTTAATAAAAATAGGCTATTTCACTTGAAAAGTATTAAGTATTGTGTTATTATATATTAAATAAAGGTATAGTACAAGTTGTATTATTAAGTCAACTTTACCTTTAAAAAATTATAATTAAAATGTTATACAATAGTATAAGTTATAAGGAGTTATTATGAGTA
>JAZOOV010000157.1:0-24415 GCA_045655215.1 Christensenellaceae bacterium
GATATAGAAAATGAAGAATTTAAAAAATTCGTTCGTAGTGGCGAATATCGTGATTACGCTTTATATATGGCGATAAAAATGGCAAGCGGAAACAAACCCTTTTACGAATGGGAAGACGGCTTAAAATTTAGGGATAAAAACGCACTTGCTAATTTCAAAAACAAGAATAAAGAAGAAATTTTATTTTGGCAATTTGTTCAATTTAAGGCAAAAACTCAATGGCAAAGCGTAAAAAAATACGCAAATAAAAATAACATAAAGATATTTGGAGATTTACCGCTTTATGTCGCACTTGATAGCGTAGACGTTTGGTGTAATCCAAATCTATTTAAGTTAAATAAAAAACTAAAACCAAAAAAAATTGCTGGAGTTCCACCCGATTATTTTTGTAGTGAAGGTCAACTATGGGGAAACCCCGTATACGACTATCGAGAGCATAAAAAAGACAACTTTTCTTGGTGGGCAAATAGAATTGAAAACAGCCTAAAGGACTTTGATTTAATCAGGATAGATCATTTTAGAGGGCTAGATAGATTTTATCAAGTGGACTTTGGGAAAGAAAACGCTATGATAGGCGAGTGGGTAAACGTTCCGTCTAAAGCGCTACTAAACGCAATTCACGAAAAGGTAGATAAAAATAAAATTATTGCAGAAGATTTAGGCATTATTGACGACGGGGTGAGAAAACTTCTTAAATTTGCAGGCTATCCTGGTATGAAGATACTATCTTTTGCCTTTAACGGAGAGTGGAATAACCCCTACTTGCCAAAGAATATAGAAGAAAACTCCGTTTGTTTTACGGGAACTCACGATAACGACACTTTGTTATCTTTAATCCAAAACCAAAACGAGTGGGAGAGAAACAACTTATATTGGGGCGTAAAGAATAGTTTAATGGAGCAAAACATTTACGGAGAAGTGGACGGCGATTATTCACTTGCTAGAAGTATAATATCGCTAGGAGCAAACTCAAAAGCCAAACTATTTATACTTCCAATGCAAGATTTACTCTTAAAAGGCGGGGATTATAGAATCAACGAGCCGGGAGTAGTAAAAGAGCAAAATTGGGCAATAAGATTTTCTAAAGATGATTTTACCGAAAAGGAAGTAAATTTACTACTAACTCTAAACCAAAAATTCAACAGAAACTAGGGAGCGAAATATGGAAAACTTAAAAAAGCAAATTATAAAATTATTAACTGAAGACGCGAGATACACCTATTTGCAAATGGCAAAAATGCTAGGCGAAAAAGAAGAAATAATAGAAAGAGCCGTAAAAGAACTTGAAAAGGACGGAGTTATCGTAAAATATTCGGCAATAATCAACGCCGAAGCGTTAAACGAAGAAAAAGTTCAAGCGTTAGTAGAAGTAAAGGTTGCTTTGCAAAGAAACGTTTTTGATAAATATGCCGAAGAAATTTGCAGTTTTAGCGAAGTGACGGGGCTATATTTAATGAGTGGTGGATTTGACCTAGCAGTATTTGTAGAAGGCAGGTCAATCACCGATATAGCGAGATTTATATCGGAAAAATTAAGCGTAATAGACGGAATTGTAAGCGTTCAAACGCAATTTATTCTAAAGAGATTTAAGATAGAAGGTCAAAATACAAAACCTAGTGGAAAGGGAGATAGACAAGTAATTCAAGCATGAGAGATTTTCTAAGCGAAAGGGCTAAAAACATACAACCGTCTGGGATAAGGAAATTTTTTGATATAGTATCTACCCGTAAAGACGTTATTTCACTAGGTGTTGGAGAACCAGATTTCGTCACGCCGTGGGAGATAAGAGACGAGGCAATAAAAACCCTTAAGAGTGGATATACTCAATACACTTCAAACAAGGGTTTACCTTTGTTGCGCCAAGAAATCTCAAACTATCTTTTGGAAAATTTTTCGGTTGATTTTGATAGCGAGAATATAATGATAACGGTTGGGGCAAGCGAAGCAATAGATTTATCACTTCGCTCTGTAATTAACCCAGGTGACGAAGTTTTAATTCCCGATCCAAGTTATGTTTCGTATAAACCTATAGTGGAACTATTGGGTGGCGTTCCCGTGCCCGTGCCTTGTGGGGAAGATTTTAAATTAAAAAAGCATCTTTTAGAAGAAAAAATTACGGGTAAAAGTAAGGTTTTAATATATTCATATCCAAACAACCCAACAGGCGCTATAATGACCGAAAGCGAGCAAAGAGAAATTCTAGATTTAATCGTAGAAAAAGACCTTTTAGTTATAGCAGACGAGATTTATGCCGAGTTAACTTATTCAAGCGAAGGACATTGTTCTATTGCTAAATTTAGCGAGTTAAAAGATAGAGTAATATACGTTAGTGGCTTTAGTAAGGCTTTTGCTATGACGGGGTGGAGAATAGGTTTTGCATGCGCTCCTAAGGTGATTTTAGACACTATGCTAAAAATTCACCAATACTCTATAATTTGTGCGCCAATATTTTCTCAATACGGCGCTTTAGCAGGGCTAAAACAATGTAAAAGTGACGGCTATAAAATGATAAAAGATATGGCAACCGAGTACGACAAGAGAAGAAAGTTTATGTATAAAACCTTTTTAGACATGGGACTTTCACTCTACGAGCCACAAGGTTCATTTTACGTCTTTCCTTGCGTAAAGAGTACGGGTATGACGGGGGAAGAGTTTGCAACTAAACTTCTAGATAAGAAAAAGGTGGCAGTCGTGCCGGGCGAAGCCTTTGGAGAGTTTGGAAAATATTACGTTAGATGCTCGTATGCATATTCAATGAAAACGCTAATTGAAGCGACGGATAAAATTGCTGAATTTGTTAAAGAACTAAAATAAAAAAATCACTCTTAAGTTAAGAGTGATTTTTGCATATATAATATAGTTTAATTACATTATAACTATTAGTTCCATAGACTCGTTAAACTTTGGTTTTGCCCCGATTTTCCAGCCGTTTCGATTTGCTAAACTCTTTGCGATAGAAAGACCTAGTCCACTACCGCCAAGGTTTCTTGACCTTGAAACGTCTGCTCTATAAAACCTTTCAAAGATTCTATTTTCGTGGTGATTTTCCACTTCGCAACCGTAGTTAAAGACACTAAGAACAACCTTTTTACCAACCTTTTTTAGAGAAACAGAAATCTCGGTGTTTGGGGTTGAATATTTAACTGCGTTATCAAGTAATATTCCACAAATTTTAACTAAATCTTCTCTAAAACCTAAAACCGAAAGGTCTTCTTCAATATCGAATTTAATAAACTTTTTATTTTCAAAAGCCACGGCGTCAAAAGGAAGCACCGTTTGAAGAACGGCTTCACTAGCAATAAAGTGTTGCCTTTTTTGGTTTACAACCTTTTCGTCTAAACTACTTAAGGTAAGTAGGTCGTTAACTAAAACGCCAATTCTCTCTGACTGAGATTTAATATTTTTTAGATATTCGCTATCTACGTTATTACTTAAAACGTCGGCGTTAGCTGAAATTATAGCGACGGGAGTTTTTAATTCGTGGCTAACGTCGGATAAAAATTGACGTTGCTTGTATAAGTTTTGCTTAAGTGGCTTAAACACCCAAAAGGAAAAAAGCGTACTAAAAATACTAATTAAAGATAAAATCACTAGCAATCCCCAAAAGGTTTTAGAAACGTTTTGGTCGTGAATTTCTAGAATATGCGTAGCGTCTGTAGCGATAATCATTTGTGGGGTAGAGCCTGCAAGAACTAGTTTATAATAAACGTTATCCACCGAGCCGAAAGGAATATGTTTTTCTAGAGCGAAAGTAGATAAATTTTCAATTTGCTCTTCACTAAATCCCATGCTTTTTTTAGTATCTAAGGTGAAATTTTCCGCATCTTCGTAGTCTAAAACGAGGGCAACGAAATGGTCGTGTGGGTAGGAAATATTTTCTTGTTGATATGAAAATTCTATTTCGTTTAACTTGTTTATGATTTCGTGGTGAGTGCCGTTATTGATAACTGAATAAAAAACCCCAAACACAACCGAAAAGAAAAACAAAAAAGCCAAGATGGAAAATAGAACGTATTTAATTTGCGCCTTTTTAATCATCATTTTTCCCCAAAGTGTAGCCAATGCCACGAATAGATCGAATTTCAGTTTTAGAGCCTATCGCCGAGAGTTTTCTTCTTAAAAAAGAAACGTAAACTTCCACCGTGTTATACTCGGCTTCGGAGTCGAATCCCCAAATCTTTTCGATAAGGCGTTCTTTTTCAATAGTTTTTCCGTTTGCAAGCATTAGCATTTCTAGAATTTGAAATTCCTTTTTGCCGAGCGTCATTTCGGATTTTGAAGATAGGGTAAAGGTATCTCTATTTAAGGTTATATCGAAGAATTTTAGTTCGTTTCCACTAAAGTTATCTTTTCTTCTAAGAAGCGCTTTAATTCTAGCCAAGAGTTCGTCGGTGTTAAAAGGCTTAGTTAAGTAGTCGTCAGCCCCTAGATTTAGCCCCACGATTTTATCGGCAACTTCACTTTTTGCCGTGAGTAAAAGTATAGGCGTGTCGATTTTTTTACTTCTTAAAATTTTAAGTAAAGTAAGCCCGTCCATTTTAGGCATCATAACGTCTAAGATAATAAGGTCGTAAATGCCGGTTAGGGCAAAATCTAGCCCCTCTTCACCGTCATAAGCGCCGTCTACAGAGTAATTATTTCTCTTTAGTATGGTGGAAACAGCCGAAACTAACTGCTTCTCGTCGTCAACTATTAAAATATTCATAATCTAATTATAACTTATATTTATTGAATTTTGCTTAAAAAATTTAAATTTTAAGATTTTTCAAGAATTTTTCAAGGAACGTTTGTTAATATATAGGTGTAGAAAGCAATAAAAGGTTTTCTACTATAAAATTGTTCACACTCTCAATAAACTTTTTCCTTAGGTTAAGCGCTGACTTTGTCAGTGCTTTTCCTTTTAGCTAAAATTTAAGATAAAATTTAAGCCACTTAAAAGTATAAGTGGCTTTTTTATTAAAGTAGGGGAATAGTTGCTAAATACTTAACGTCACTTCTATTTTTTGAATCGCCTTCAGCTAAAACGAACAACTTTTCATAAACGATTCCGCCTGCCTTTTCTACTAGCGCCTCTAAGCCTTTTAGACTTTCGCCCGTAGAAATAACGTCGTCAACGATAGCCACTTTTTTGCCTTTTATAATATCTATATCGTGTTTAGATAAGAATAATTCTTGCGCCTTGCCCGTAGTGATAGAAGAGCCATAACTAACGCTAATTCCATCTTGCATATAGAGTTTTTTAGATTTTCTAGCAACTGCGTAGAAAGGCATATTTAACTCTCTTGCAACGACGTGCGCAAGTTGTAAGCCCTTTGATTCTGCCGTGATTATAACGTCTGCCGTGCAAAGTTTAGCAAGTTCCCTTCCACAATGCTCGGTCATCTCTTGAGCGCCGTGAAGATTAAAAAAAGCAATCTTAATTTTAGACGGCAAGGTGAGAATAGGGAGTTCTGCCGAAAAGCCTGCAATATCAACTTTAAAAACTTCGTTCATAATAACACCTTCTTTCCTTCTTTATAGTATATCTACTTAAATATATTAACACAAATAAAAAAGTTTGTCCATAAGTAAAATCATATATTTATCTTCTAAAGCATAATTTTTATTAGATAAAGGAGAGACTATGAATTTTTACGCTCAAAATAAAGACCAAGTTATAAAAACTCTCAAGACCGACGCTAATTACGGCTTAAGTAGAGAGCAAATTTCAAAAAATCAAACAACTTATGGAGAGAACGTCATTTCAAGAAAGAAAAAGAAAGGCTTTATAAAGAGGTTTTTTTCGGCTCTTTTAGAACCTATGATGCTAATACTATGCTTTTCGCTAGTGGTGGCAACGGGTTCAAGTATCGGTCAGTTTATAAAGAGTGGGCAAGCCGATTTTTCCGAAAGTTTGGGGATTCTTGGCGCAATTCTACTCTCGGTATTTATAACTTTAATTATGGAAGGCAGTTCGGAAAAAGCCTTTTCGGCGCTAAATAAGATATACGACAATACTTCGGTTAAGGTAATACGAGGGGGAGAAGTAATATTTATTTCTAGAGCGCTACTCACTGTTGGGGATATAGTGCTTATAGAGAGTGGTGACAAGATAGTTGCAGACGGCAGACTATTAGAGTCTAATCAACTTTATTTAAACGAATCTTCACTAACGGGAGAAAGTAATCCTGTAGAAAAGCACTCAAGTTCGGTGCTTAAAGAAGGCACGCCCCTAGCAGAGAGAGAAAACTTCCTATACTCCGGCACTTTCGTCACTTCGGGGAACGGAAAAATGGTAGTGACGGCAGTTGGCGACTCAACCGAAATGGGCAAAATAGCAAAAGATTTAAAAGAGAAAAAGAGCATGCCTTCACCACTAGACCAAAAACTTTCAAGGCTAGGAAAACTAATAACGGGGATAGGCTTTTTGGTTGCTTTAATCGTGTTTATAGTGTCTATAGTTAGACTTGCCGTTTTAGGCGAAGTAAACTTTAATAGCGTTCAAAGTCTATTTATAGAGAGTGTAATTTTAATTGTTGCCGCCGTTCCAGAAGGGCTACCCACGATAGTTGCAGTATCTCTTGCGTTAAACATGATAAAACTAGCCAAAGAAAACGCGCTTATAAGAAAGATGGTTGCTAGTGAAACGGCAGGGGCAGTAAGCGTAATATGTTCGGACAAAACGGGCACGCTAACCCAAAACAAAATGAAGGTAGAGAGCATTTGTCTAGGCAAATCTTGCTACGCATTAAACGAGAACTTAAGCGAATACATTTTAGAAAATATAATATGCAATTCCACGGCGAAAGTTATGGAAGAAAAGGGCAAGAGAAAGTATTACGGAAACGGAACGGAGTGCGCCCTTTTAGAGTGCCTATATTCAATAAATAAAGGGAGTGCTTGCCAAAGTTATAAAAAGGCGTATAAGCCGATAGAAAGAGAGCCCTTTTCGAGTAAAATAAAGTATATGAGTACGGTTATTGAAGTTAACGGAGTAAGGCGAAAACTTTATAAGGGTGCGCCAGAAAAGGTTTTAGCCCTATGTTCTTTGACAAGCGAAAAGAGAAAGGAAATTGAGATAGAGATAGAAAAAGAACAAAAGAGAGCGAGAAGAATTATAGCCTTTGCCCACCAAGATTTAGGGGAAAATAGTGAGTGTGTTTTCGACGGATACGCCTCAATAGTAGATCCCGTTAGAAAGGAAGTAAAAAAGGCGATAGAAGAGTGCAAAAGGGCAAAAATCAAGGTGAAAATGCTAACGGGCGACAATATTTTAACGGCTCAAGCAATAGCGAGAGAACTAGATATACTAGAAAGTGAAAGCCAAGTGGTGTCTGCGGTAGACTTAGAAAAACTAGACGATAATGCCCTAAAAAAAGCCTTGCAAAAAATTACGGTTATAGCGAGAAGTACGCCTTCTCTAAAATTAAGGGTGGTTAAAGCCCTAAAGGAAATGGGGGAAGTCGTGGCCGTCACGGGGGACGGAATAAACGACGCGCCTGCAATTCGCCACGCAGACGTTGGGATTGCTATGGGAAAAAGTGGAAGCGAGATAACAAAAGAAGCGTCTGATATAGTTTTGTTAGACGATAGTTTTTCCACGGTAGTAAAAGCCATAGCGTTTGGAAGAAACGTGTATAAAAACTTGCAAAGATTTATACTCTTTCAACTATCCGTAAACTTATCGTCTTTGCTATTTATAACGATAAGCGTTTTAATGGGCAGAGAATCACCCTTTAACACCTTTCAACTACTATGGATAAACGTAATTATGGACGGACCGCCAGCCCTAACCTTAGGTATGGAAAGGGTGGATAAAACCCTAATGAGTAGTAAGCCTGTAAAGAGAACGGATAGTATAGTCAGTAGGACTATGTTAGTTAGAATAATTTTCAACGCCCTATTTATAGGTGGGGTATTGATTTTGCAAGAACTAACCAACTTTTTAGGGGCTAACTTTGGCGAGAGAAAAACGGCGATTTTTACGCTTTTTGTGTTGTTTCAGTTGTTTAACGCCTTTAACTCTAAAGAACTCGGCGCAAAGAGTATACTAGGTAGTATTGGTAAGAATAAAGTTATGCTATTTTCCTTTATAGGCGTATTTTTAGTTCAGGTAATAATGTCGCAATTTTTCCCGTTTGTATTCGGTGGGGAGAAGATGAGATTTGTATTGTGGGTAAGAATAATTTTAACTGCAAGTTTGATAGTCGTCCTATCGGAGATTGGAAAGTTGGTTTACTCGGTTCTAAGAGAAAAACTCAACGGATTTTTAACTTTTAGAAGAAAGGGAGTAAAAAACGCAAGGGTAGTAAATAAAAATTCAAGGAGAGCGTAAACTAAGGATATGACTCAAATAAGTATAACCGAAAGTAAAGAAAATCAAGGCAATTTGTATTATATTCAGTCGTTAATATCCGAACTTTTAGTAAGTGCCAAGTGTAGTGTAAAGGAAATATCGCTGGGAAAAAGAAGTGCGCTAAATATAGAATGCCCAGAGCATTATATAGATATAGTTAGGGCAGAAATTATAGATAAAATTGCAGAGATTATAGTAATTAAATATAAATATGATTTTTTCAAAAAAACGTTATCAATAGGTGGACTAAATTCTAACGAAAGAGAACTATTAATAACGAGTTTAATAGCCGCCGATTTTGAAGACGATAAAAGATATTCGGTGGAAAGATTAAAGTCTATGGAAGAAATAGCAGTGGACGGCGTGTATAACTTTAGGCTATCCCCGTTAAAGCGAAAGTGGGAAGACGTAGTCAGTTATATGCCGGGGTGCTTTATAAGTAATCAACTAAAAGACTTTATAGGTTTCTTGCTGGAGAACAAGAAAAAAAGGGTATACGTAGATTGTGGAAAGGTGTACGATAGCCATTTTAGAAGATTAAAGCGAGCGAGTTTATTAGAGGGAGAAGAATTAAAGATAACTAAAGAAGTATTGCTGTCTAATTGTGGGGAGATAGAGATAACTGGAGAACTTCCAAGTTTAGATGAAAAGTATATAAGAGAGTACTATGGGGATAAAATATTTTTTTCTAGTGGGTATTTACTTTAAAATGAGTTGACAAAAATGGGAATATAGGTTAAAATTAACGTACAAAAGATCAATTTGCCGATAAAAATTGAACAAGTAGCGTCTTTTTTGGTAATAAAGAGAGTGGGGGTAGGTGAGAGCCCCGCCTAGAAAAAGAAAATGCAAAACCATCAGTTTAGGCAAGGAATCCCTGCCAAAAAGGGAAAAGAGAGGCTACTAGTAAATAGTGGCAAATAAGGTGGAAACGCGGAAAATTATTCGTCCTTATGTTCTAAGAGAGCATAAGGATTTTTTTATAAAGGAGAAGATTATGAAAATCACGTTAAAAGATGGTAGCAGTTTAGAGTTTGAATCTAAGGTGACTGTGGCAGAAGTTGCAGGTGCAATTTCGGAGGGGCTACTTAGAAACGCAGTTTGTGGTAAGGTAGATGGGGAATTAGTTGATTTATCTTTTACTATTGAAAAAGATTGCGAACTACAAATTATAACCTTAAAAGATAAAGAAGGCTTAGCCGTATATCGCCACACGACTTCACACGTTTTGGCGCAAGCAGTAAAGAACATATTCCCAACTAGTAAATTGGCAATCGGCCCAACGGTTGAAAACGGATTTTACTATGATATCGAATTTAAAACCCCTATCTCTCAAGACGATTTAGTTAAAATCGAAAAGGAAATGCAAAGCATTATTAAAAGTGATTTACCTATCGAAAGATTAACCTATTCAAAGAGAGAAGCGCTTAAAATATTCAAAGATTTTTCAGAGCCATATAAGGTGGAATTAGTTCACGACTTGCCAGCAGGTCAAACCATTTCCTTTTATAAGCAAGGTGACTTTATGGATTTATGCCGTGGACCACACCTTCCATCAACGGGTAAGATCAAGGCGTTTAAGTTAACTTCAATAACCGGCGCATATTGGCGTGGAAACGAAAAGAACAAGATGCTAACTAGAATTTACGGTACGGCTTTTGCTAAAAAGAGCGAGTTGGACGAATATTTAACTGCGCTAGAAGAAGCAAAGAAACGCGACCACAATAAACTAGGTAGAGAACTTGGGATATTTATGACCGAAGAAGTAGTAGGTCAAGGTTTGCCACTACTTATGCCAAAGGGTGCAAAGATAATGCAAATTCTCACTCGTTTTGTTGAAGACGAAGAAGAAAGACGTGGCTTTATGATAACTAGAACTGCAAACATGGCAAAGAACGACCTTTATCGTATTTCAGGACACTGGGATCACTATAGAGATAAAATGTTCATAATTGGAGATGAAAATTCTCCAGAAGCAATGGCTCTTCGTCCAATGACTTGTCCTTTCCAATATCAAATTTATAAAAACGGCTTAAAGAGTTATAGGGATTTACCTTGTAGATATAGCGAAACTGCAAGCCTATATAGAAAGGAAGCAAGTGGCGAGATGCACGGACTTATTCGCGTACGTCAATTCACTCTTTCAGACGGGCATATCGTTTGTACTCCAGACCAAATTGAAGAAGAATTTAAGCGTTGTCTAGACCTATCGTACTATTTCTTAGATTGTCTTGGTATGAGAGAAGACGTTTCGTTTAGATTCTCTAAACGTGGAAAATCGAATAAAGAAAAATATATCGACAACGATAAGGCTTGGGACGAAACCGAAGCACTTATGAAAAAGATTTTAGATAATATCGGGCTTGACTACGTAGAAGCAGACGACGAGGCGGCTTTCTACGGGCCTAAACTTGACGTTCAATCTAAAAACGTATATGGAAAGGAAGACACTATTATCACTATTCAAATCGACTTTGCAGCAGCCCACTCTTTCGATATGACTTATATCGACGAAAACGGCGATAAGCAATATCCTTTCGTAATTCATAGAAGTTCAATCGGTTGCTACGAAAGAACACTTGCAATGCTCATTGAAAAGTATGCAGGCGCGTTCCCGTTCTGGATTTCACCAGTACAAGTAAAAGTTTTAAGTTTAACTGAAAGAACGGCAGACTACGCAAAGGAAATCGTAGAAAAACTTAAATACGCAGGATTAAGAGCAGAAGCCGATATTAGAAACGAAAAACTCGGCTACAAGATAAGAGAGGCTCAACTAGAAAAGATTCCTTATATGTTTATCGTGGGAGATAAAGAAAAGGAAGAAAACGCAGTATCCGTTCGTTCTAGAAAGGAAGGGGATTTAGGCGTTATGAAACTAGAAGAGATTCAAGCAAAACTTATCGAAGAAGACAAATCTAAAAAAGCTTAAAAATAAAAAATCCACCAGTTAGTCTGGTGGATTTTTACATAATTTTACAAATAAAACAAGCAAATACAATTGAACAAAAAGAAGCGAAGAGAGAAATTATAATTGGTTTAGTTAAATTTCTCTTTTTTGCGTTAGCAAAGTAAACGCTAGATATGTAAAAAACCGTTTCCGACGAGCCGTAAATAACCGAAGCGCAACGAGAAAGATAAGAGTCCACGCCGTAGGTGGAATAAATCTCACTCAAAGTTCCAAGAGCCCCACTTCCAGAAAATGGCTTAATTAAAACTAAAGGGCAAAGTTCAGTTGGAATTTTAAGTAGCGAAAAAAGTGGCGATAGATGTTTTATAAGTAAAGCCGAAATGCCACTCACTTCAAAAAGGTAGTTTAGAATAAAAATGCACGCAAGATATGGAAAAATTCCCATAGCGAAAGGAATTGCCCCCTTAGCCCCTTCAATAAAGGAGTCGTAAAGGGGGACTTTTTTTATTATTGCGTAGATAAAAATAAAGGCAAAAAATATGGGAATAATAAACTGCATACTAATTTTTTTTAATAAAAACCTTAACTAAAATTATTCCAACGATAGTGGATAAAAGGGTGGCTAAAATAGTGGGTAAAATTATATCGGCAGGGGAAGTGGAATTTAGGCTTGACCGCAAAGCCAAAACCGAAGAGGGAATAAGTTGTACGCTAGTTGCGTTAATTACGAAAAACATACTAGCGGCATAATCGGTGTTTTTGTGCTTGTCTAGTTCGGCGATAGTCTTAATTCCAAAAGGGGTGGTCGCCCCACTCATACCTAAAATATTGGCAGATAGATTTATGGAAATATAATCGTTTGCCTTATCCGGCAGTTCGCCGAACAAAAATTTGTTTACAGGGCGTAATAGTTTAGCAAATTTTCTATCTAGTTTACTGTTTTCCATAATCTTAAAAACCCCTAGCCAAACGGCATAGACGGCAGTGAGTTTAATAGTAAGTTCTAGCGCCCCTTCGCCACCTTTTAGCATAGACGATAAAACTGCATCGGGATTGATAAAGATTAGCACTATTATAGAAAAAGTGGTAGTCAGGGCGAAAATTATATTCATAAAATAACTTTATGCTAAAAACTTCTTGAATATGTAGAAAAAATGTGGTAAAATATTAGTCGAACTCATCAAAAAGAGGTGAAAAAGTGAAAGAAAAATATTATATAACAACTGCTATTGCATATACTTCGAGCAAACCGCATATTGGAAACACCTACGAGGCAATTTTAACCGATAGTATAGCGAGATTTAAAAGATATCAAGGCTACGAAGTTCTTTTCCAAACGGGAACGGACGAGCACGGCCAAAAAATAGAAGAAAAGGCTATTAAAAGTGGCAAAACTCCAAAGGAGTTTGTAGACGGCGTAGCAAACGAAATAAAGGGAATTTGGGATTTAGTTGGAGTTTCGTACGATAAGTTTATTAGAACGACGGACGAATATCACGAAAGAGAGGTTCAAAAAATCTTCAAAAAACTCTACGAGCAAGGGGATATTTATAAAGGCGCGTACGAGGGTTGGTATTGCACCCCTTGCGAATCTTTCTGGACGGAAAGCCAACTTAAAGACGGCAAGTGCCCCGATTGTGGTAGACCTGTCACCAAAGCCAAAGAAGAAGCGTACTTTTTTAAGATGAACAAATACGCTGATAGATTATTAAAATACTACGAAGAGCACCCCGATTTTATCGTTCCCGTATCTAGAAAGAACGAGATGGTAAACAACTTCTTAAAACCGGGACTTCAAGATTTATGCGTTTCAAGAAGCACGTTTAAGTGGGGAATCCCCGTAGACTTTGACGATAAGCACGTAGTTTACGTTTGGCTAGACGCACTAACCAACTATATCACCGGCTTAGGATACGACGCAGATGGAAATCACGACCAAAAGTATAACGATTATTGGCCTTGTGGAGTGCACGTAATCGGCAAGGATATCGTGAGATTTCATACTATCTATTGGCCAATCTTCTTGATGGCTTTAGGAATTCCTTTGCCTAAGCAAGTTTACGGACACGGCTGGCTACTTCAAGACGGCGACAAGATGAGTAAGAGTAAAGGAAACGTTATCTATGCAGACGATTTAGTTTCATATTTTGGAAAAGACGCAGTTAGATATTACGTTTTAACTGCAATGCCACAAGATAACGACGGACTTATTTCTTGGCAAATGGTAATAGATACCATAAATAACGAACTAGTTAACGTATACGGCAACCTAGTAAATAGAACGGTTGCAATGATAAATAAATACTTTGGTGGAAAGGTTAAGTCTTTCGGCGCACCTGAAGGTGTGGATAACGAACTAATAGACCTTGCAACTTTGGCGGTGGACAAGGTAAAAGAGAAGATGGATTCCTTCCGTATTGCAGATGCAATCGGCGATATCTTTACGCTACTTAGAAGGGCAAATAAGTATATCGACGAAACTGCACCTTGGGTGCTTGCAAAAGAAGAAGACAAAAAAGAAAGACTATCAACCGTTTTATATAATCTTTCGGAAGTAATAATAATTTCGGCAAGTTTACTCTCTTCATTTATTCCTGACACGGCAGAAAAAACGGTAAAACTCTTTAACCAAGAAATTAGAGATTTTGATAAACTAGTAGAGTTTGGGCTAGTAGAAGAGTATTCGGTGACCGACGCTCCGGAAAAACTTTTCGATAGAATAGACGCAAATCTAGTTATGCCAAAGATTAACGCAATGATAGAAGAGAGAAAGGCTCAAGCACAAAAGGAAGAAAAGCCTAAAAAGGAGGGCAAACCCTTGATAGATATTACTGATTTTGAAAAAGTAGAATTAAAGATAGCAAAAGTAATAGCATGTGAAAAGGTAGAAAAGAGCAAAAAACTACTTAAACTCACGGTAAAACTAGGTGACGAAGAAAGAACGGTAGTAAGTGGAATTGCAGGTGCGTATTCACCAGAATATTTAATCGGCAAAAAACTAACTATGATAACCAACTTAAAGCCTGCAAAACTCTGTGGAATAGAGAGTCAAGGTATGATAATTTGCGCAGAAGACGAAAACGGCAAAATTGCTTTTCTTTCACCAGAACAAGATATTGACGACGGAAGCGAAGTATTCTAATGTATATCGACACACACGCGCATTTACTAGATGAAAAACTTCCAAATACAAGTGAAGTAATAAGTAATTATCTTTCGGTAGGTGTAGAAAAGGTAATCAATATGGCGTGCTGTCTTGAAACGGCAAGAGAGTGCGTAAAAATGGCTGAAAATTTCGAGAGCGTGTATTTTGGCTCGGGTATTCACCCACAAGATATAAGAGATACCACCGATAAGGATCTAGAAGAAATCGCCAAGATTGCCACTCACGAAAAATGCGTGTGTATAGGAGAAATAGGGCTAGACTACTATTGGGATAAAAGTTATAACGAAATCCAAAAGGAAAAACTCGTAAAGGAACTAGAGATTGCAAAAGAACTTAAACTTCCCTTTTCCTTTCATAGTAGAGAGGCGACGTTAGACACTTTGACCTTGCTAAAAGATAACAAGGAAAAGATAGAATTTGGTGGAGTATTGCATTGTTTTTCGGGCAGTAAAGACACGGCTAGAGAAGTTCTTAATCTAGGCTTAAAAATTGGCATAGGTGGAAGTGCCACCTTTAAAAACGCTAAGTATATAAACGAAGTGTTAGACTACGTTCCACTTGATAGCATAGTCGTAGAAACCGATTGCCCTTATCTTTCCCCAGAGCCTTTTAGGGGAAAGGTAAACGAGCCTAAAAATATTCCAATAATAGTAGATTTTATAGCACAAAAAAAGAATATAGAAAGTAAAGAATTAGCGCAAATAATATATAAAAATTCTTGCGAAGTATTTAAAAAACTCATATAACGAAACAAAGCCAAGATTAACCTGGCTTTGTTTCGCTTTATAATTTCTCTTTGGTAGAAGAAAAGTAAGAGTTCATCTTACTGATATTAGTATAAGTAGAATTAAAAAAACTATCCGTAAAAGGAAAAATAAATGGATAATTTAAATAAAGTTTTACAAAAACACGGCTTTTATTTTAAAAAAGCCTACGGACAAAACTTTTTAACTGACACCACTCTTTTAGACGATATAGTTGAAAAGTCAATGGTGGATAGTAGTGACGTGGTTTTAGAAATCGGCTGCGGAGCAGGGGCTTTAACAACGGCTCTTGCAAAGAAAGTTAAAAAGGTCGTAGGGTATGAAATAGACCAAAAGTTAAAGCCTGTTTTAGAAGAAACTCTCGGCGAATTTAATAACGTAGAGATAGTATTTGGGGATATTCTAAAACAAAATCTCGAAATGGTAGAAAAGAAACTTGGCGAAAAATACGTTATGGTTGCAAATCTTCCATACTATATAACTACGCCTATCGTAATGGAGTTTTTGGAGAAAGCCAAAAACATAAAAGCCATGGTAATAATGGTGCAAGAAGAAGTTGCCAATAGATTTTCGGCAAGTAAAGGCACGGCAGATTACGGCGCAATTACGGTGGCAATTAATCTAAGGGGAAGCGCAAGCATTATAAAAAAAGTGGGTAGAGAAAAGTTTACCCCAATGCCAAACGTAGACTCTGCAGTAGTTAAAATCGATATAGAAGAAGGAAAGACGGACGGAATTGATTTAGTTGCAGTTAGAAACGCCGTTAGATGTGGATTTTCAAATAGAAGAAAAATGCTCGTAAACAATTTAATGAACACCTATAAAATTAGTAGAGCGCAAGCCGAAAAAGTTCTAATTGAGAGTGGAATTAGCCTAACGGCAAGGGGCGAAACGTTAGATTATTTAGAGTATATCAAACTTTCTAACAAACTAAAGGAGAGTTAAAATGGAAAAAAAAATATTGGTGCTAGCAAGTGGAAACAAGGGAAAAATTAGAGAGATTTCTAATATGCTACCAAATTTTATCGTAAAGGGATATAAAGAATTCGGCTTAGATTTTGAGATTGAAGAAAACGGAACGACCTACTATGAGAACGCGTTCATAAAGGCAAAAACCGTTTCAAAAATATTAAATCTTCCCGTTTTGGCAGACGATAGTGGGCTATCTGTGGAATACTTAAACGGAGAGCCAGGCGTATATAGCGCAAGGTATGCAGGCGACGGGGACGACGAGCATAATAACGATAAACTTCTAAAAAATCTAGAGGGAGTAAAGGATAGAAAAGCAAAGTTTATATGCTGTATGGTGTACTACGTTAGTGAAGATGAAAACTATTCGGTGACGGGTGAAACTAGTGGGGAAATTTTGCTAGAAAGGGAAGGCAAAAACGGCTTTGGCTACGATCCAATTTTTTATAGTTATGATTTAAATAAGAGTTTAGGCGTTGCGACGGACGAAGAAAAAAATAGTATTTCTCATAGAAGTAGAGCGTTAAAAGAGATAGTAAAATTTATCAAGTAAGAAAATGAAAAAAGTATATAGCGACGTAATTGAACTAATAGGGGCTACCCCCTTATTAGAACTAAAAAAACTAAAAAAAGCCTACGGCTTAAAAGCCAATATTTACGCAAAACTAGAGGGATTTAACCCTGCTGGAAGCGTTAAAGACAGGGTGGCTTTGTCAATGCTTAAAAGAGCAAAAGAGCAAGGTTTAATTAACGAAAATTCCACAATAGTAGAGCCAACTAGTGGCAATACGGGAATAGCCCTAGCAATGCTATGTAGTGTAATGGGATATAAGTGCGTTATAGTTATGCCGGACTCAATGAGCGTTGAGAGAATTAAGCTGATAAAGGCGTATGGAGCAAAGGTAGAATTGACAAGTGGGAAACTCGGCATGAGTGGAGCGATAGAAAGGGCAAAAGAAATCGTTGCGTCTACAAAAGATGCTTTTATGCCCTTGCAGTTTGAAAACGAGGCAAACCCACTAGCCCACTACGAAACTACGGGTAGAGAGATTGAAGAAGCGCTTAATGGCAAAGTGGACTTTTTCGTTGCGGGAATAGGCACGGGTGGAACGCTTTGTGGCTCGGCAAAATACCTAAAGGAAAAGATTTCAAAAGTCAAAGTAGTGGGGGTAGAGCCTGAGAGTTCGCCCGTAATAACAAAAGGAGTTAGCGGAAGTCATAAAATTCAAGGAATAGGCGCTAACTTTATACCTAAAAACTACGATAAAGATTGTGTAGATCAAGTTGTGACTGCAAGCGACCAATCGGCGTATGAATTTGCTAGGGAAGTTGCAAAAATTGAAGGTGTTTTAGTTGGTATATCTTCGGGCGCAAGTTTAAGCGTAGCCATAGAGATAGCAAAAAAAGAAGAAAACAAAGATAAAAACGTAGTGGTAATCTTTCCCGACTCTGGGGACAAATATTTATCCACCGATTTATTTTCTAAATAAGGCAATTTTTCAATAAAAAGGGCAAAAAGAAAGGAAAAAAAGATTGCCTAGAAAAGCAATCATGTGATATACTAAAAAAGAACTGAATTAACAAATAATAATGGAGGGCATAACATATATGCAATATTCAACAGAAGTAAATAAAATGTATTGCGTTTGCAAAGGTCCACATCACGGACCTGCTCCAATTCCTGAAGAGGGAAAATGGGTGCAAGCAAAGCAAATTAGCGACATTTCTGCATACACCCACGGTGTAGGCTGGTGTGCTCCACAACAAGGCGCTTGTAAACTTTCGTTAAACGTTAAAAACGGAATTATCGAAGAAGCACTTGTAGAAACTATCGGTTGCTCGGGTATGACTCACTCTGCGGCAATGGCAGCGGAAATTCTTCCTGGAAAAACCCTTTTAGAAGCGTTAAATACCGACCTTGTTTGTGACGCAATCAATACTGCAATGCGCGAATTATTCTTACAAATCGTATACGGACGTAGCCAATCTGCTTTCTCTGACGACGGCTTGGTAATCGGCGCAGGTATGGAAGACTTAGGTAAAGGCGAGCGTTCAATGGTTGGTACTATGTACGGCACCAAAGCAAAGGGCGTTAGATATTTAGAGATGACCGAAGGCTACTGCACTAGAATGGCATTAGACGAAAACGACGAGGTTATTGGCTACGAATTCGTATCACTCGGCAAAATGACCGATATGATTAAGAAAGGCATTGAGCCAAACGAAGCATACGAAAAGGCAAAAGGCACTTACGGACGCTTTAAGGAAGAAGACGGGGCAGTAAAATATATTGACCCAAGAAAAGAGTAAGGAGGAGATAAAAATGGCACAATTTGAAGGTTATGAAAGAAGAGAAGCCAAAATCCTTGCAACTCTTAAGGAATATGGTATTAAATCTATTGACGAATGTAAAGATATTTGTGATGCTAAGGGAATTTCACCATACGTTATCACTCAAGAAACCCAACCAATTTGCTTTGAAAACGCTAAATGGGCATACACCGTAGGCGCTGCAATCGCAATTAAGGAAGCAGAAAGAACTGGTAATAAGAGCGCTGCTGCAGCGGCTGCTAATATCGGTATTGGCTTACAAGCATTTTGTATTCCAGGCTCGGTTGCAGAAAACAGAAAGGTAGGCTTAGGCCACGGCAACTTAGGTAAAATGTTATTGTCTGAAGAAACCGAATGTTTCTGTTTCTTAGCAGGTCACGAATCTTTTGCAGCAGCAGAAGGCGCAATCAAAATTGCACTTAACGCAAACAAAGTTAGAGTTAAACCATTAAGAGTTATTCTTAACGGTCTTGGCAAAGACGCTGCTTATATTATTTCAAGAATCAACGGCTTTACCTACGTAGAAACCCAATTTGATCCTTATACTGAAGAAGTTAAGGTTTTAGAAGAAAAGCCATTTAGTAAGGGAGCAAGAGCAAAGGTTAAATGCTACGGCGCAGATAGCGTTCCAGAAGGCGTTGCAATTATGAGATTAGAAAACGTTGGCGTTTCAATCACCGGAAACTCAACCAACCCAACTAGATTCCAACACCCTGTTGCAGGCACTTATAAAAAGTGGGCAATCGAAAACGGCAAGAGTTATTTCTCAGTAGCATCTGGTGGTGGTACGGGTAGAACCTTGCACCCAGATAATATGGCAGCAGGTCCTGCATCTTATGGTATGACTGATACTATGGGTAGAATGCACGGAGACGCGCAATTTGCAGGCTCTTCTTCAGTTCCAGCGCACGTAGAAATGATGGGCTTAATCGGTATGGGCAATAACCCAATGGTAGGCGCAACCGTAGCAGTTGCAGTTGCAGTTGAAGAATGCTTTAAAAAATAATTAATTATTTGAAATAATTAAAACTAAAAAAAGACGAGATAAAATCTCGTCTTTTTTTGTGTTTTATTTTTCCATTTTTCTAAATTCTTTAGGGGATAGTCCCGTGTGTTTTTTGAAAAATCTCGTAAAGTAATGTATGGAGTCAAAGTTGAGTTCTTCGGCAATCTCGGTAAAGGTTTTATCGGTTGATAAAATCTTGTGTTTTGCAATCTCTAGTTTTTTAAGATTTAAAAATTCGTTTATCGTTTTACCGGTAAAATTTTTAAATTCGCTACATAGGGTGGAGCGATTTGTTTTGAAAATAAAAGCCAACTCGTCTAGAGTGATTTTTTCGGTAAAATTATCGCTTAAATAGGATATAATTTGGTTTACAGAGAGTTTGTCGGGAGATTCGGTTTCTTCGGTTTTAGCCCCCGAAAAATCCCTTAAAATACCTATCAAAAAGTATTCTAGTAGATTTTTAAGCATTTGCTCAGCCCCGAAAGTAATTTTCTTTTTTTTCTTCATATTGTACACGGGAATATTGTAGGGTGGAGCAAACACGTTTCGCCCTTCCTTTATAATTTCGGCGAGTTTTTTAACGTCGTCAGGGGAAAGGGTTAAAGGCAAATCACAAATTTGTTCAAGCGAGTTTTCCTTGCAGGTAAACCCAATAATAATAACGGTGGGCGCACTTTCACTTTCGCAAGAAAGAGAATGTATTTCGTTTGGTTTATGTATAACCATTTTGCCTTTGGTTAGTTCGCCGTTAAATCCGTCCGATTTAATAGTTAAACTTCCCCCCGAAAGATATACGAGTTCGTAAAAAGGGTGGGAGTCGCTCTTAGTATAAAAGTCAGATGGGAACTCGAAAAAATGAAGATTTACAACCCCTGTCACCGACAGACTATTTTTTAATTCCTTAACTGCAAAATTCATACTTAAATTTTACATCAAAATTAATCTATTGTCAATAAAATAATTTACGATTGTGCAAAAATAATTGACGATTAGATAAAGACAATTTTATTATATAGTAATATAATAAAGGAAAAAAATTTATAAAAAAGCGAGAAACTTTTATGCAAAGAATATGTATTCCAGATTATGAATATCAAGAGAGAATCCAAAAGGCTGCAAAATTAGTAGCAGCAAAGGGATTAGACGCAATGCTAGTAGTATCAACCGAGAGCGACTATGCAAACGCAAGATATTTTTCGGGCTTCTGGCCATTGTTTGAAAGAGCAGGCGTGCTAATTTCAGCAACCGGCAAAGCAGTATTATTAGTAGGTCCAGAATCAGCAATTTTCGCAAAGGACTTTGGTAAGATTGATAAGGTTATGGTATTAAAAGAATTCCGTGAATCAGCAGACCCTGCATATCCAGAATTAGTACCAGATACTTTTAAGGACGCATTTAATTACGTAGGTGTGACCGGTGAAAACATTAAAATCGGCTTAGGCTCATACGTAGAATGCACTCTTCCTATTATGGAAGGCTTAAAGGACACCTTCCCAAAAGCAGAAATCTCTATTTGTAGCGACATTATGGTTGCACTTCGTTCAATCAAGAGTGAAAACGAACTCAATTGTATTAGAGAAGGCTTTAGAATCGTAGAACTTGCTACCGACGAAGTTGTTAAAGCGTTAAAACCTGGTGTGACCGAACTTCAAATGGTAGGTATTGCACAAAGAGTTATTTATGAAAACGGCGCAGAATACGAAGGACTTCCAATGTACGTATTTAGCGAATCGTCAACTCGTCACGCAATCAGCCGTTCAACCTACAAGGAAATTGGCAAAAACGATATCGTTCAATTAAACCTTTCTGCTAAAATCGACGGATATTCACCAGCAATCGGCTTACCTGTATTTATGGGCAAAGCAGAAGGCGAAAAGAAAGAACTCGTTGATTTCTGCTTAAAGATGCACAATTGGACTACCGAAAACTTAAAGGCAGGTATTCCAGCAGACGTTGTTCCAAAGAAATTCCTTCAAATGTTCAAGGACGCAGGCTACGAAAAGAACTACGTATATGGACCATGTCACGGTACTGGTATGATCGAAGTAGAAGCACCTTGGATGGAAACTTCTTCAAACTACGTATTACAAAAGAACATGACTTTCCAAGTAGATACATTCATTTCAGGCTCAACCTTTGGTTGCCGTTGGGAAAAGGGTATTGCTATTAAGGAAAACGGCGTAGAATCTTACACCGATTATCTTGAAAAGCACGGCTTAATCGAACTTGGCTTTTAATTAAAAGGAGCGAGAAGATGAAAGTTGTAGGAAAGAAATATTGGATAATTCCAGACTGTGAACTTCCACCAGAAGGCGAAGGACAATTAAAAGGACACGAAAGTGTAGTAATCGTTAACGATAGCAACAAAAAAGCAGTAATTGACGTAAAAATTTACTTTACCGAAGGCGCTCCATACACCAATATTAAATGGGAAGTAGAGCCACAAACGGTTAAGTGTTTTAGAATGAACAACGTGGAGCATATGTGCGGATACGTAGTTCCACTAGAAACTCAATACGCAATGAAGTTATCAAGCAGTCAAAAAATCGTAGTTCAATACGGTAGACTTGACAATCGACAAGTAAACCTAGCATACTACACAACTATGGCATTTTAATTAAAAGGCGTAGTTCCAAAATTTAATTGCTTAAAAAAAGAAAATAAAAAACTCCAATCAAATTGATTGGAGTTTTTTGTTAGATAAAATCTAATTATTGTTTATCTTTAACTAAAACGTCGTGCGCACCGCCTTCCACGATAGAAACGCTACTAACTAAGGTTAATTTAGCATCTCTTTGTAAATCTGGGATAGTGATAACACCGCAGTTGCACATAGTTGATTTAACTTTAGCAAGAGTGGTTTCCAAGTTGTCGTGCAAGCTACCGGCATATGGAACGTAGCTATCTACACCTTCAACGAAAGAGAGTTTAGTTTTAGAGCCACCAAGGTCGTATCTTTGCCAGTTTCTAGCCCTAGCACTACCTTCGCCCCAATACTCTTTCATATAACTGCCGTTGATTAAAACTTTGTTTGTTGGGCTTTCGTCAAAACGAGAGAAATATCTACCAAGCATACAGAAATCGCAACCCATAGCGAGAGCAAGGGTGATATGGTAATCGTGAACGATACCACCGTCTGAGCAAAGTGGAATATAAACGCCCGTTTCTTTGAAATATTCGTCTCTTGCTTCGGCAACTTCGATAACTGCTGTTGCCTGGCCCTTACCGATACCCTTAGTTTCTCTAGTGATACATATTGAGCCACCACCGATACCAATTTTAATAAAGTCAGCACCTGCGTCTGCTAAGAATCTAAAACCTTCTTTATCAACAACGTTTCCTGCGCCTACCTTAACTGAATCGCCGTAGGTTTCTCTAATCCACTCGATAGTTTTCTTTTGCCAAATGGTAAAACCCTCGGAAGAATCGATACAAAGCACGTCAGCCCCAGCCTCGATAAGAGCGGGAACTCTTTCTTTATAATCTCTAGAGTTAATACCTGCGCCAACAATATATCTCTTGTTTTTGTCTAGCAATTCGTTAGCGTTTTTCTTGTGAGAATCGTAGTCTTTTCTAAACACGAAAGAAACCAATCTTCCGTCCTTATCAACGATAGGGAGGGAGTTTAATTTATGGTCCCAAATAATATCGTTTGCTTCGGAGAGTGTAGTGCCTTCCTTTGCTGTAATTAGTTTATCTAAAGGAGTCATAAAAGAAGAAACGAGTTCATCGCCGGTCATTCTAGAAATTCTATAATCTCTACTTGTGACGATACCTAAAAGTTTGCCGTTGGCCGAGCCGTCGTCAGTGACAGCAAAAGTAGAGTGTCCGTTAATTTCCTTTAATTCTAAAACGTCTCTTAAGGTGTTGTCTGGCTTAAGGTTAGAATCGGAAACAACGAAACCTGATTTATATTTTTTAACCTTTCTAATCATCTCGGCTTGTTTTTCAATTGGTTGAGATGCGTAGATGAAAGAAATGCCACCTTCTTTTGCGAGAGCGATAGCCATAGTGTCGTTAGAAACCGATTGCATTATAGCTGAAACCATAGGGATGTTAAGAGAAATTGCAGGTTTTTCGCCCTTTTTGAATTTAACCAAAGGAGTTTTGAGTGAAACGTTATCTGGAATACAATTTTCGTCGGTATAACCTGGTACTAAAAGGTATTCGCTAAAAGTTCTTGACGTATTGTTTTCGTAATGAGCCATTTTTGCACCTCAAAAAAAATTTTTTTACTATTATAACATAATAATCAAAAAAAACCAACAATAAAAGTGAATAAAAGTAGAAAATTTTATAAAGTTTAGATAAAAGATTAGATAAATGTTATTAAATACGCTTATTAAAATGAGAAATACATTGACAAAACGAGGATAAGGGTGGTATACTTTCATAGAAAGTAAACTAAAAAAAGGGATGGAAATTATCGTGGAAGAAAAAACTTTGCAAGCGGTAAAAGAGGCTTATAAAATCGAGGCTGAATGCATTGAAAAAATGCTTGACTATCTTGATGAAGAAAAGTTTTCTAAAGCAGTAGAACTTTTAAAAAACGCAAATAGAATAGGCACTTGTGGTTGTGGGCATTCGGGCATAATCTGTCAACATATGGCGCACCTTATGTGCTGTATAGAACGTCCTGCAAGATTTATTTCACCTGCAGAAGCCGTTCACGGAGCAACGGGATTTTTACAAGAAGGGGACGTAATGATTTTTGCATCTCGTGGTGGAAAGACTAAGGAGTTGTTGCCCATTTTAGATATTTGCAAGGCAAAAAAAGTAAAGGTAATTTCAGTCACCGAAAATCTAGAATCACCTTTAGCAGTGGGTGCAGACGTGGTATTAAAACAATACGTAAATAGAGAAACGGATAAATACAACTCTCAAGGAACTACGTCAACGACTGCGTTATGTATGATATTCCACGCGCTACAAACGG
>JAZOOV010000158.1:0-2821 GCA_045655215.1 Christensenellaceae bacterium
GAAGATTATCCAGACCTTGCCGAAGAAGTAATTAGAGAATACGGCTACGATCATATTGAGCCTACCATGTTAAAAACTGCAAGTATTACTGCGGGTGGTTTAAATAAAGAACAAACGGATATTTCTAACTTGAAAACATTATTAACGGGCTATGGATTTAACGAGATTTTAACGTATTCTTTCGTTTCTGAAAAGGAATATGATGTTTTCGGCTTTGATAAAAATAGTGAAGAATATAGATTTATTAAAATCTTAAATCCAATTGGTGAAGACTTATCCGTAATGAGAACTTCGCTACTTCCATCACTTTGCCGAATAATTGCTTCAAACTTAAAGAGAAAGAATATGGAAGGGAGACTTTTTGAGTTTGCAAAAATTTATCAACCAAAATCATTGCCTTTAACTGAACTTCCCGTTGAAAACGAAGTGCTATCTCTCGGTGTGTTTGGTGAAAGTGAAGATTTCTTTACCTTAAAAGGCGTTGTTGAAGACCTTGTTTCGAATTTTGCTTTTGGTGCAGACGTTAAATTCGTTCGTTCTAAAAAAAGTTGTATGCACCCAACTAGAAGCGCAGACCTTGTAGTAAACGGCAAGGTGGTAGGTTATTTTGGTGAATTATTGCCACAAATTTCCGACAAATTAGATATTGACAAAAAGATTTACGTTGGCGAAATTAAGTATTATTTGCTTAAAGAATTCTTTAACAATAAGATAGTATTTAAGCCTGTATCTAAATTCCCACCGGTTGAAAGAGATTTGGCTATTACGGTTGAAGATAAAATTTCTTGGAGTGATATTAATGGCGCAATTAAAGAAAGCGCTGGGGACAAGTTAGACTCTGTTAAACTCTTTGATATCTACAAGGGGGATCAAATAGAAAAAGGTAAAAAGAGCGTTGCGTTTAATTTAACTTTTGTGTCATTGGAGGCAACTTTAACCGTTGAGGAAATTGATCAAGCAATAAATAATATTTTAGATTGCCTAAAAACGAAATTAGGAGCAGAATTAAGGTAGTATGTTTTCTAAAAAGACTATTCAGGCTTTAGAATTTGATAAGGTTTTA
Source organism: Christensenellaceae bacterium (assembly GCA_045655215.1). GTDB lineage: Bacteria > Bacillota > Clostridia > Christensenellales > Borkfalkiaceae > UBA1259. The sequence goes on from JAZOOV010000158.1 coordinate 1,064, forward strand.
GCATGCGTTAGCGCTTCAGCCGTTCTAGACAGAACTAAGGAGATAATTTTAAGTTTATCTCCTTCTTCTGCTTTTTGCGATGCGGAAAAACTTTTAGATATGACTGAAGAGTCTTATAAACTTCTCTATCAATATAGTATAAATAAAGTATACTTTTTTTCTAGTTGTCTTGACGAACTTTCTAGAGTTGACAAAGGGGGCGTGCTTAATATCCCGGAAATTTTAAGAGTAGTTGAAAATCTTAAAAGCGCAAGACTACTAAAAAATTCAATCTCGTCGATAAACGACGAAAGTATTGTTTTTATTAGAGAAATTTCCAACTCTTTATTTACTAATCTTGAGTTTGAAAAAGATATTTCTAAAAAAATTATATCTGAAGACGAATTGTCTGATACGGCATCGCCAAGATTATTTACAATTAGGAAAAAAATTAGAGATATTAAATCTAAAATTAGAGATAAATTAAATTCTTATATGCACGGAAATTTGTCTAAATACTTGCAAGATTCCGTGGTGACTATGCGCCAAGATAAATACGTTATTCCTGTAAAAAGCGAATATAGAAGCATAGTTAGAGGAAATATTTACGACCAATCTTCATCAGGTTCTACAGTCTTTATTGAGCCCGAGTACGTTATGGAACTCAATAACGACTTGAAGATGGCAATGTTTGAAGAAGTTGAAGAAGTAAATCAAATTTTAAGGGATATTACTGCTCAAATCTCCTTTATGACGGGCGCTATTAGGTCAAACGAAGAAAGTATTATAATTATAGATAGTTTCTTTTGTAGGGCTGAATATTCCTTTAATATTAAAGCTTCTCGTCCAATAATAAACGACAAAGGTGAAATTGAGATTATAAATGGTAGGCATCCATTGATTTTGCCGGCAAAAGTAGTTCCCGTTTCGCTAAAATTAGGTAAAGATTATAACTTTTTACTCGTCACAGGTCCAAATACGGGTGGTAAAACTGTCACGTTAAAACTAGTTGGATTGTTTTCGCTGATGGCTATGTGTGGCATATATACGCCTGCATCTTCTGGTACGAAAGTCTCAATTTTTAATGGAATTTATTGCGATATTGGCGACGAACAAAGTATAGAGCAAGATCTATCGACCTTTTCTTCGCATATTAAAAACATCATCAATATAATTAAAAATATCGATGGGAAAAGTCTTGTTTTGCTTGACGAAGTTGGAGCAGGTACAGACCCTGAAGAAGGTAGCGCGCTAGCGCTTGCTATTATAAAAAAATTATTAAAGGCAAATTGCTATGGAATTATCACAACGCACTATTCTAAATTAAAAGAATATGCTATGGATAACGATAAAATTTGCAATGCATCTATGGAGTTTGACGCAGTCACGTTAAAACCAAAGTATAAGATAAACATTGGTATACCGGGAAGTTCTAACGCAATTGAAATTGCCAAAGTTTTAGGGCTTGATGCTGACGTAGTTAATGATGCCATAGGGTATTTAAGTGACGATAAAATTGGATTTGAAAAAGTTCTAAAAAAAGCCGAAGAGGCTAGGATTGAATCGGAAAAACTCTCTAAAGAATTAGAAAAAATTAAACTTCAAAAAGAAGAAGAGTTAAATGAAATTAAACTTGAAAGAGAGAAAATTCAACAAAAGAGAGAAAAGATATATCAATCTGCTAAACAAGAAACAAAGCAAATAGTTGCCGATAAACTAGTTGAAGCCGAAGAAATTATAGACGAATTAAAGTCAATTCTAAAGAAAGTTGGTTTAGAA
>JAZOOV010000159.1:0-7647 GCA_045655215.1 Christensenellaceae bacterium
AAGCCTTTTTTACGTTTAGAATTTAATAATATTTTATACTCCAGAGTATGCAGAGAAACCTGCATCGATAGGTAAAACTACGCCCGTTATAGCAGATGCCGATTTATCGTCGCAAAGGAATAGGGTTGCGCCTATAAGTTCTTCTGCATCAACGAATCTATTGGTTGGGGTATTATTGAGTATTTTATTTGAACGTGGGGTTGGAGTGCCGTCTTCGTTAAATAAAAGCGCTCTGTTTTGAGCCGAAACCAAAAAGCCTGGGGCAATGGCGTTGCAACGAATACCCGTGCCTGCAAAGTGAGTTGCTAGCCATTGGGTAAAGTTAGAAATACCTGCCTTTGCTGCCGAATATGCAGGGATTTTAGTTAGTGGGGTGTAAGCGTTCATTGAAGAAATGTTTAAAATTGCTCCACCCTTTTTATTAACCATATCCTTAGCAAACTCTTGAGTTGGAAGAAGAGTGCCTTGGAAGTTGAGTTTGAATACGAAATCTACGCCGTCAGGTGAAAGGTCAAAGAAAGATTTTCCACCTTCTTTTGCTTCGTGTTGATATTCGTTGTCGGTGGTTGCTCTAGGATTATTTCCACCAGCACCGTTAACTAAAATATCGCAAGGACCTAAATCCTTTAATACTTGTTCGTGAACGACCTTGAGTGATTCTGGATCTAATACGTTAGCCGAATAACCTTCGCAAATATAACCTTCCTTTTTGAGTTCGTTTGCCACTTCTTTGGCTTTATCAAGGTTAAGGTCAAGTGCTGCAACTTTTGCTCCACAAGCGGCAAAAGCCTTTGCCATAGCCCCACAAATAAGTCCACCTGCGCCCGTTATTACTACCACCTTTCCGGTGTAATCTATTTTTAATGGTAAATTTATCATGATTCTCTCTCCTTATTTATTTTCTAATTTATCTAGCATATCCCAAACGCCTAGCATATACATAATGCCTAGCGCTCTATCGTATAAGCCGTAGCCCGGTCTAACCGTTCCAGGACCTTCGCCCCAAAGGTGTCTGCCGTGGTCGGGACGAATATAGCCTGTAAAACCACAATCGTGGTATGCTTTTAATATGTCTAGAATTCTCGTATCGCCGTCACAATCACGGTGACTCGCTTCGCTAAAATCTCCGTTAGGGAAGTGCTTAACGTTTCTAATGTGAGCAAAGGCAATTCTATCACAATGCTTTCTAACGATTTTCGCTACGTCGTTTTCAGGATTTGCGTTAAGAGAACCAGAACATAGAGTTAGCGCATTGTAAGGATTGTCTACCATCTTGAGAAATCTATCGATATTTTCTTCGTTAACTAGTAGTCTTGGAAGCCCAAAGATATCCCAAGGTGGATCGTCCATATGGATAGCCATTTTAATATCACACTCTTCGCAAGTAGGCATACGCGCTTCTAAGAAGTATTTTAGGTTTGCCCATAATTTTTCCTTATCAACGTCTGCATATGCCTTAAATAGTTCGTCTAGTTTAGCCATTCTTTCAGGCTCCCAACCAGGGAAAGACATGTGATACTTTTCGGTGAAGTCAAGAATATATTTTGCCATTGCGTTATAGTCGTCATGAATCATATTCTTTTCATAGAAAAGCGCCGTCGCACCGTCTCCAACTTCGTGGAAGAGATTACTTCTCGTCCAGTCGAAGATTGGCATAAAGTTATAGCAGATAACCTTTACGCCGAACTTACTTAAGTTGCGAATAGTTTGCTTATAGTTTTCTATATATTTGTCGCGTGTTGGCAAGCCGATTTTAATATCGTCGTGCACGTTAACCGATTCAACTACGTCCATATTAAATCCGTATGGATCTAGTTGGTCTTTAACTTTTTGAATTTCTTCAATTTCCCAAATTTCGCCAGGCATTTTATCGTGAAGAGCCCAAACAATACTCGTCACGCCCGGAATTTGCTTAATGTCGGACAATTTGATTTTGTCGTTGCCTTCGCCGTACCAACGAAAGCCCATTTGCATTGCCATTATTATTCTCCTTATCTAAATTAAATATTATATATAGTATAGTATAAATTAGGGCACTTTGCAAGAAGTTTTTGCAAAGTGCCCGATAATTTTTTTACTTTCTAGGCTTTTTAATTCTATTGAGTTGCTTGTTCATTTTTAGAAGTTCTTCCTTAGAAAAACTAATGTTTAGCATACTGATTAAACTCGTTAATCTTAGCACGGTAAAGCCACCCATCATTTGCATCATATCTTCGCTAAGTTCAAAGCCCATAGCCGAAACTTTCTTGTCTTTTTTCTTTGTTTTGTCGGCGTTCTTGTTCATTTTCTTTTTTATTTTTAAGCCAACTCTTACAAACCAAAGTTTACCTCTAAAGCAGGACATGATATCCGAAATCTTATCGTTTAGTGAGAATCTTCCCTCTGGCGTCTTAACGTCAAACCAATTTAGAACTGCGCCCTTTTCCTTTAGGATATAATCTTCGTTCATTTTGTCAACCTTTCTTATGGTTGACTTGTCGGTATATTCGCCTGCCTTAGCAACGATTTCCGTTTCGCCCTTGTTTTCCACTTCAAAATAGAAGAAGTGGTCAGGTGCAGATTTCTTGCCTACGCTAACGCCGTTAGCAAACAATTCAACTTCAGGTAGATTAGAGTAAACGGTGATTTTTGTCACGGGTTCAACTCTATCAACGTATCTCTTTGAACATACGTGAACGAAAGGTTCACTTGAGAGCCAAGCCTTGTATGCGTAGAAAGCGTCTTTTTTATACTTTCTATCAAAGGTGATTAAGCCCTTGTGATTTTGTCCGTTTTCGCCACCTTCTGCTCTTGCGTCTGCGCCGAAATCGAACATGTTCCAAACGTGAGTAGCCCATAAATATTTGCGGCTAAAGAGTTGTTTGATTAACTCTTCGTGATAATACGATTGATATTCTTCGGTATAGTCGCCTTGAACGGGGTTAGAAGTGTGCCAATTTAACGCCTCGCAACCATATTCGCTAACGCCGATAGGCTTATTTGGATAGGTTGCGTGGAATTTGTCAAACCAAGGTCCGTTCATAGAAGTATCCCCACCGTACCAACCGAAGTAGTGGTTATATGAAACTACGTCCGAAATGTGAATATATGGGTCGTCGATTTTTGCCATAGAAACTGCTGCGATAGTAGTTAAACGAGTTTTGTCCATTTCGTGAACCATATCGTTTAATACTTTATGGTTGTCGATTAAATCAGCATCCGAGCCGTTCATAGAGATTTCGTTAGAAAGTCCCCAAACAACGATAGAAGGGTGATTGTAGTTTTGAACGATTAACTCTTTCATTTGAGAAATAGTGTTTTCTCTGCCGTCTGGTAAATGCTTAGAAATATAAGGAATTTCTGCCCAAATAACCAAGCCGTTCTTATCGCATAGATCGTAGAAGTATTGGTCGTGTTGATAGTGGGCTAAACGAATAGTCGTTGCGCCTACTTCCATAATTAAGTCAATATCTTCTTCGTGATGACAAGGAAGAAGGGCGTTGCCGATTCCCCATCTATCTTGGTGGCGAGAAACACCACGCAAAGCGTATTCTTCGCCGTTAAGGATAAAGCCTAGTTCAGGGTCTATTCTAAAACTACGGCAACCGAAGTTGGTTTCAACAAGGTCGATTTCTTCTTCACCTTTAACAATAGAAACTTTGGCTTGGTAAAGGTGTGGGTCTTTTCTTGCTTGCCACAAGTGTACGTCCTTAATTAAGTGAGTCGCTTTCTTGTCGCTAGATACGTTAGAGAAGATAACCTTTCCGTCGTCGATAATTTCATACTTAAATGAATAATCAGCAGTAGTGTTGGCGAAAACTTCAATTTCCACGTTTGCGTCCTTGCCGTTTATGGTTGGGGTGACCATAATGCCCTTTCCACCATAATAATCTAGGTCAAAGTGAACGTCTTCAACCGAAATAATATTTACGTTTCTATATAGACCACCGTAGAAGGTGAAGTCTGCCATCTGAGGATATACTCTTTCGTTAGGTGAGTTGTCTACTACGATTTCTAAAAGGTTTTCTTCCTTTAATTTTTCGGTTAGGTTAACTCTCCAAGTAGAATATCCACCATCGTGAGAGGCGATTTCCTCTCCGTTAAGGTAAACCTTAGCCGAAGAGTTTGCGCCACAAATTTCTAAATAGTGTTGTTTGCCCTTTTCGAGGCTTGGCAAAACTTTTTTATAGGTAGCGTAGCCCCTATAGTAGTCGTTTCCACCGTCTTGTCCGTCAATAGCGTTCCAAGTGTGTGGAAGATTAACTTGTTCTACTTGTGGGTTTATTGCCGTTCTATCTCCCTTAAAGAAAGACCAGTTTTCATTTATGTTTTGAATAGTTCTCATAAAATTCTCCGTAATACTTAATATTATTCTTCCTCGATAACCATTTCAGCATCGCGTTTTTCTTTTAAGATAGCAACGTTTTGGTCAACTCTCTTCTTGTGTAGTGGATACCAGAACCATAGAACTAGCGCTAAGGCAACGAATCCTACTGCAGGAACTAAGGTAGAGATATTGAAGATACCTTCTTTAACTGCGATAGTTTGTCCAATACCTGCTTGTGCGTTATCACTGCTGTAGCCAATCCAAGTGAGTAGCCAGCCTGAAAGACCTGCTGCGAGTGCTTGACCAAGTTTACGAGCAAACGAGTACATTGCGTAAACAGAGCCGTCTTCACGGATTCCGTTTTTGATTTCAGCATCGTCGATAACGTCGGTGATAAGCGCCCAAGAAACCATACTGAATACGCCAAGACCTAACCAGCATAGAACTTGAAGTCCAATATAAACGTAAACGTTTTGTGGACGGATTATAAACATTGCTAGACAAACGATACCTGCAAAGATATTAGATACTGCAGAAACTTCTGCTTTACCAAATCTCTTAGCGAGAGGTTTAGCAACAACTGCTGCAACTAACATACCAACCATCATCATAGCGGTAGAAATACTTGCTGCGCTTGCGTTGTTGTAGTAATCAGGGAATACGTAGTTAGCCATATTTTGCATAGTGAGTTGAGCGAGAAGCATAACTACTGATGCAACGATAATTGAAAGAAGTGAACGGCTGGTGATAGCGTTTTTGAGCATTTTTCCAATGGAGTTTTTCTTGAAAGTATCTTCTTCAATTTGTGGGCGAATACGCTCGGTGGTTAAAGCATAGCAGAGAAGATATGCGCCGATTGCAAGAACTGAGAATACGCCTGCAATTAATGTCACCTTAGGTCCAACTAAAACTTCGATTCCAAGATCGTTCTTTTCGTAAGCAACGATAGGAAGAAGTATACCGATAATCATACCTGCGAACATTCCGCCCATAGTACGGAAGGTAGAAAGTGATTGTCTGTCGGATGGGTCTGCAGAGATTGCAGAAGCCATAGAGCCGTAAGGGATATTAACTGAAGTATAAAATACTGAGCCCCATAGTAAGTAGGTGATAGCAAGCCAAGCAATTCTAACGCCTAGAGAAGCGTTTGCTAGTCCACTTTGATACATTAGAAAAGATGCAATAGCAACAGGACCGCACATTCTTAAAATCCAAGGCTTGAATTTACCTGCTTTAGTGCCTTTACTTCTATCGCAAATACGCCCCATAGAAACGTCGGTGACAGCGTCTACAAAACGCGCAAGCATCATAATAGTGCCTACGATTGCCGCAGAAACACCCATAACGTCCGTATAGAACTTGGTGAGTAGCATGGTGGAGAGAATAAATGTGAAGTCGTTTCCAAAGTCGCCAAAAAGATAACCAAACTTATCTCTCATACCAAAAGGTCTAATAGATTTAACTTTTGACATAATACTTTCTCCTTTTATTATTATGTATTAATTTTTTGCAAAGAAAACTTCGAAAATTGTAGATTTTTTTCGAATATTTTCCTTAAATAAATTTTAACATATATATAAGGGTTGCAAAAGGAACAAATCTTTGTTAAAATATAATAAATCTCAGTTTTTTGTAAAATATTGGTAAGTGGGGAAAGGGTATGAATTTTTCGCTAATTAAAGAAGTCGTTGCTTGCGTTGGGAAACTAGAAGTTCAAAAGGTAAAAAGACAAGAAGTAGAATTTCTTGACTTTTTAAACCAAAAAAGCGCAGGGCTTTTTGGCGACGTTTTTAAGGATAGTCACGATTTAGATAGACTTTTTAACATGGAAGAAAACTGCATTTACGAGTGCAAGTGGTTTTTTGATTCCACTATAACCTTTTTCTATCATAAAAAGACGGATGAAGTGTACGCAATAGGACCGCAGAGAAACGAGCCTTTTTTAGAAGTGAAATTTGCAGATAGATTAAAGAGTATGAATTTAACAAAGGAAAGGCAAAAAGAACTTTTATACTACGGCTCGCTTATTCCCGTAATTAGTGGGGAGAGTGCTTATAGGCTAAGTCTAATAATTATGAGAAAACTTCTTAAAATCAAGGGGAATATTTCTCACCAAGCGATTACCCCCGTTCAAGAAGTAAAAAAATACCAAGAAAAAGAAGAGAATTTGCCCACTACTTCTAACATGCGTAGCATAGAAGATAGATATGAAATGAGTGTGGCGATAACAGAAGCCGTAAAAGAGGGGAACTATTCTCTCGCAATGACAATTTTAGGGGATTCTGCTAAGATTGAAGGCGTTTCAAGAAGAAGTAATTCGCCCTTAAGAAACTTGCAAAATTACGCAATAGTTATTAACACGCAGTTAAGACACTCTTTAGAAGGGCAAATTCATCCCTATCAATTAGATAAGGTTTCCGACCAAATTGGGCGAGAAATCGAAGGGTTAACTTCTATAAAAGACGGCTACGACTTTTTTTCGGAAATTATTAAAAGATATTGCACTCTAGTTAGAGAAAGCGCTTATCCAAATCTTAAGCCCTTAGTGCATTTAGCAGTCACCTATATTAAGGAAAGGTTAAACCAAGAATTATCGGTAAAAGAGGTTGCCAAGGCGTTGACGGTTAACGCAAACTATCTCTCTTCGGTTTTTAAAAGGGAAATGAAGATGAGTTTTATAGACTTTGTTAATAGCCAAAGAATTAAGCAAGCAAAAACGTTAATTAGATTTACCAATATGCAAATTCAACAAATTGCATACCTAGTGGGGTATAACAACACCAATTACTTTGATAAAACATTTTATAAGTTCACTAGCCAAACACCCACCGAATATCGTCGTGGGGCAAAAAAAAGATAGGCTTTAATGCAACGAAGTTGTTATAATTTAAGCGAAGCGAGTTATAGTTTTTAATCGCTAGTCGGACGCATCTCCGTTTCACTACGATGGCAAAGCCGAACCTTCGGTTCTCGTCCTTCCATACGGGGAATACAAAAAAAAGATGGGCAAAAGCCGTTCCCTATAAGGGATTTTTTGAAACATTAAAAATTTATAGGAAATTGCACTTTCAAGCAGTCAAAAGAAAATTAGAACTTGGATATTTCTTCCGAGTTCTTTTTCTTTTGTAAAAATTTTTTTCAAAAACAGTTCATTTCCTATTGACGAACATCAATGTGATGAGTATAATAGTATTGACAACAATCTATGTGAGGTGTGTATAATGGAAAGAGAAGAATGCACGAAAATCTTAAAAGCGTTAGCGGACGATACCCGTATGCAGATATTTGAAATGTTGCGTGGCGGTACGCTTTGCGGTTGCAAAATCTTGGAGCAACTCAAT
>JAZOOV010000160.1:0-2904 GCA_045655215.1 Christensenellaceae bacterium
CGTCGTTTTTCAACCACATACTTATTCACGCACGAAACTACTCATGCAAGAGTTTGTTGAAGTGTTGCGAAAAGTGGTGAATTTAGTCGTTTATAAAACCTATCCAGCAAGGGAGAAATATGATAAAAACTCTTCAGCCCTAGCCCTATATAGAAAACTTATCAAGGTGAAAAAGGCAAAGTATTTTAAGAGTAAAAAGGGGCTTGTAGAATATCTTAAAAACACTTGCGAGCGCCACAAAATATATAGGGGGGGGGCAGGGGACGTTTACGAAATTGCAAAAAATTCAATTGCTAGAAAAAAAATAGAAAAAAGTGGTAAAAAATTATTGCAAAAAAACCGAAAATAAGGTATTATAAATATAGTTAATATAATAGGAGAGAGTTTGCACAATGGTTCAAGAGAAAAGAAAGATTTCAGTTTTAGGTACGGGCAACGTAGGCGCAACAATCGCATACACTTTAACCCTTTCCGACATTTGTTCGGAGATATTACTTGTAGATATCAATAAAGAAAAGGCTGAGGGCGAGGCGCTAGATTTAACTCAATGTAGAGCGTGTGTCCCTTCAAAAACTATTCGTTCAGGAGAATATGAAGACGTTGCAGGGTCAGACGTAGTTATCGTCACCTTCGGCGTTGGTAGAAAGCCTGGTCAAACGAGACTTGACCTTGCTAAAATCAATTTAGGCATCTTAAGGAGCGTTATGCCTTCAGTTGCTAAGATTGCACCAGACGCTCTCTATATTATAGTTAGCAATCCCGTTGACTTAATGACTTACGAAACGATTAAGTGCACGGGGCTTCCTGTTAACCAAGTTATCGGTACGGGTACTTTATTAGATAGTAATAGATTAACCGAGGCTATCGCAAATTACTGTGGTGTTTCAGTTGCAAACGTTAACTCTTTCGTTTTAGGTGAACACGGAGATGCTTGTATGGCTCCATATTCACTAGCAACCGTTTGTGGTTATCCCGTTAAAGATTACTGCAGAGAGTTTCTAAATGTAAAGGAAGAGGATATAGATAAAAACCTTGCAGACATTTATACAGGTATGGTTGCAGCAGGCTCAAAGGTAATAAAGGCAAAGGGCGCAACTTTCTACGCTATTGCAGCGTCAACCGTTCAATTAGTTAAGGCAATCTTTGCTGATGCTAAAACTATATTGCCACTTTCAACCCTTCTAAATGGTGAATACGGCGCAAAGGATATGTGTTTTGGCGTTCCTTGTATGGTTGGTGCTGATGGCTTTGAAAAGATTATCGAACTTCCTCTTGACGAAAATGAAAAGAAAGTTATGGCAGATTGCATTGCTAAGTTCGACGCTACTTACGAGGCTTTAGAGTTAAGAAAGTAATAATTAAATAAAATTTTATAAAAAGAGTAAAAGGGAGTAGTTTCGCAGTAAAAAACACTGCGTCGTGTTGTCGTCAGTACGGCTTATTGCCCGGTGGCACGTATTACCTAGGTATTAACGAGACTTTTATCGCGATATTGTATTGCGATAAAAGTCTTTATTTTTTATAGATAAAAGGAGAAATAGATGGAAAAAATAGTTATTTTATGTTTGTTCGTATTAACTTACGTACTAATAATTGCATTTCCTAACCACAAAACGTGGACAACGGGTGGGGTAGCACTAGCATCTGCACTGTTTCTAATTATCGTCGGCACGACGGACGTTCTAGCACCGCTTAGAAGCATTAAATACGACGTAATTTTTATGCTTGCGGGAATAATGCTAACGGTCGGCGTATTTGCAGATAGCAATATGCCAAACCTTGTTGCCGATAAGATTATGAGTAAAATGCCCGGCGCAGTCACGGCACTCGTTGTTGTTTCACTGCTCAGTGGGTTTATCTCGGCTTTTGTAGACAACGTGGCAACCGTTTTAATGCTCGCTCCAATAGGGCTTGCTATCGCTAAAAAAATTGGCGTTTCGCCCGTTCCCGTACTTATCGCAATTGCAGTTTCATCTAACTTGCAAGGCGCAGCAACCTTAATTGGCGACACCACCTCAATAATGCTTGCAGACGCTGTGGGAATGAGTTTCTTCGACTTCTTTACCTTTAACGGAAAGTTCTCAATTTTCTGGGCGGTGGAACTCGGTGCTCTAGCCACCGTGCCGGTATTGATGTTTGTGTTTAGAAAGCATAAGAGTAAACTAAATTATGAAAGCGAGCAAATTAAAGTTAAAAGTATTATTCCAACTATAATTTTACTTATCAATATGGGATTACTTGTTTGCACGAGTTTCTTGCCCGCAAGTATTGACGTTAAACTATTTGGAAAGAGCATACTTAACGGCGTAATTTGTATGGTGTGTGGAATAGTTGCCGTGCTTATTTATACTTTCACACAAAAACAAAAGATTTTAGATAGTGTAAAGGATTCTTTCGACTATCAAACGGTGCTATTTTTAATCTTCTTATTTATAATAATCGGTTGTGTTGACACGGTTGGAATTATAAAAGATATTGCAAATTTCTTTGCAGAATTAGGCAACAAAAACGTATTCTTACTCTACACGGTAATCGTGTTTGCGTCGGTAGTGTTATCTGCGTTTATCGATAATATTCCTTACGTTGCAACAATGCTCCCTGTAATTACGGGGCTATCGGGGAACTTCTCTCCTGAAGTGACTATTGCTCTTTACTTTGGTTTACTTATCGGAGCAACGCTCGGTGGAAACATAACTCCGTTCGGAGCATCTGCAAACGTAGTTGCAATCGGCATACTCAAAAAGGACGGATATGCAGTTAAAAACTCAGACTTCTTTAAGATTGGCGTTCCGTTTACCTTAGTTGCAGTGTTAGTTGGCTACGTTTTCACTTGGCTAGTTTGGTGCTTGTAATTAAAAAAGATAAAAAATCCCCCACTCAAGTTTTGAGTGGGGGATTTTTAGT